>NZ_CP107549.1:3810525-4128069 GCF_025837155.1 Pseudomonas sp. Z8(2022)
ATGCCGAGAAACTCCAGCTCCTCGGGATCGACCAGGCGGTACAGGTCGAAATGGAAGGCTCGCACATCGCCAATCTCGTAGGGCTCGACCAGGGTGAAGGTCGGACTCTTGACCGCACCGGCATGCCCCAGACCACGCAGGATGCCGCGTGACAGAGTGGTCTTGCCGGCGCCCAGATCACCGTGCAGATAGATGGTGCCCACACCACCACTGACCTCGGCGATCGACGCACCCAACGCCAGCATCGCAGCCTCGTCGGCCGCCTCGAGCTTCACTTCACGCAAGGACAGAACTCCTCCAGTAACTGACGAATGGTGCCGGGCAGATCACCGGCAGCCAGCCCACGGCCGTGCAGGGCAAGTGTTTCCCCGGCCCGCGCATGCAACCAGACCGCCAGGCATGCGGCATCGTAGGGCGCCATGCCCTGCGCCAGCAGCGCGCCGATCAGGCCGGCCAGCACATCCCCCAGACCTGCACCAGCCATTGCCGGATGACCACGACTGCACAGGGCCATACGCCCATCCGGCGCCGCGATCAGACTGCCGGCTCCCTTGAGCACAATCACCAGACCATAACGCTGTGCCAGGGCTCGCGCCGCCGCAGGCCGGTCAGCCTGCAACAGCGCCGTGTCGATCCCCAGCAGGCGCGCCGCCTCGCCCGGATGCGGTGTCAGCACCCCCAGGCGCGGCGCAGCGACCTGACCGGCCGCGAGCAGATTCAGCGCATCGGCGTCCCAGACCTGGGGCTGCTCGACGCCCGATACACCAGACAGCAGACTGCGCCCCCAGGCGTCCTGCCCCATGCCCGGCCCGACCACGCAGACATCGGCGCGCTCGACCAGTGCCAGCAACTGGTTTGCCGATGACACCGCCGTGCACATGACCTCCGGCCGCCGCACCAGCGCCGCCGTGACATGCTCGGCACGCGTCGCCAGCGAAACCAGACCGGCACCGGCGCGCAAAGCGCTGTCAGCACTGAGCAACGCAGCGCCGCCCATGCCCAGATCGCCGCCGACCACCAGCAGATGACCGAACTGCCCCTTGTGCGCCACTGGCGAACGCGCCGCCAGGCGCGGCAGATTGGCGGGATCGAGGCGTTGCGCCACGCTGGGAGCGCTTGCCAGCAGCTGCGCATCACCCTGCAGGTCATCGAACTGCAACTCGCCGCACAACTCCGGACCAACGCCCGTCAGCAGGCCGACCTTGAGCGCGATGAAGGTCACGGTCAGATCGGCGCGCACCGCCACGCCCAGGCGTGCGCCGGTGTCGGCCTGCAAGCCTGAGGGGATGTCCACGGCCAGCACCGGCAGGCCACTCTGATTGAGCATGCGGATCGCCTGGGCATAGGGCTCACGCACGGCACCGGTGAGACCCGTACCGAGCAGGGCGTCGACCAGCACACCGGCCAACGGCGCACACTCGCTCCAGGGCTGAATATCCACCCCCGACGCCCTGGCCTCGGCACAGGCCTGGGCGGCGTCGCCGACCAGCGCAGCGGGATCGCCGACCGCCAGGACCTGGACACGCCAACCAGCGCGCCGCGCCAGAGCCGCGACCAGATAGCCATCGCCGGCATTGTTGCCGCGTCCGGCCAGCACGGTGATTTCGCCAGCCTCAGGCCAGCGCCGGCGCAGCGCGCGCCAGGCGGCATGAGCGGCACGCTGCATCAGCTCAAAACCCGGCGTGCCGGCGGCGATCAGTTGCGCGTCCAGAGCGCGCACCTGTTCGGCGCTGTGCAGGCTCAAGGGCAAAGAAGAGGAAAGTGAATGCATGGCTCGCTCGCGACGGATGTCTGGCAGAATTATACGCACCTCCACCGTCTGCGCCCGACCCATGTCCGAACAAACCCTCGACCTCGACGCTCTGGCCCTGTCCATCAAGGACTGGGGGGGCGAGCTGGGTTTCCAGCAGGTCGGCATCACCGATGTCGAGCTGAGCGAGCACGAAGCGCACCTCAAGCGCTGGCTGGCGGCAGGTTACCAGGGCGAGATGGACTATATGGCCGCCCACGGCGACAAGCGCTCGCGCCCGCAGGAGTTGGTACCCGGCACATTGCGCGTGGTGTCGCTGCGCATGGACTATTGGCCTGGCGATACGCAGATGGCCCAACGCCTGGGCGAGCCTGAGCAGGCCTACGTGTCGCGCTACGCCCTGGGCCGCGACTACCACAAGCTGATCCGCAAACGCCTGCAACAACTGGCAGAACGCATCCAGCAGAAGATCGGCCCGTTCGGCTATCGCGCCTTCGTCGACAGCGCACCGGTGCTGGAAAAGGCCATCGCCGAAAAGGCCGGCCTGGGCTGGATCGGCAAGAACACCCTGGTGCTCAATCGCAAGGCCGGCAGCTATTTCTTTCTTGGCGAGCTGTTCGTCGACCTGCCGCTGCCGGTCGACGCGCCCCATGGCAGCGAGCACTGCGGACGCTGCAGAGCCTGCATGGATATCTGCCCCACCGCCGCCTTCGTCGGCCCTTACCAGCTGGATGCGCGGCGCTGCATCTCCTACCTGACCATCGAGCTGAAAGGCTCCATTCCGATAGAACTGCGCGCGCCCATCGGCAACCGGGTGTTCGGCTGCGACGACTGCCAGATCGTCTGCCCGTGGAATCGTTTCGCCCGCCCCACCGAACAGAGCGACTTCCAGCCACGTCACGGCCTGGACAATAGCGGCCTGGCCGAGCTGTTCATGTGGACGGAGCAGGAGTTTCTCAGCCGCACCGAGGGCTCGCCGCTACGCCGTGCCGGCTACGAGCGCTGGCTGCGCAATCTGGCGGTCGGTCTGGGCAATGCACCTTCGACCATCCCGGTGCTGCAGGCGCTGCAGGCACGCCGCGAGCATCCATCGGAACTGGTGCGCGAACATGTGGAGTGGGCACTGGGGCGGCACAACGCCTTGTAGAGCGAGTGACGCCCATAACCCGGATGGCCTGCCGGCCACCAATCATGCCCGCATCACGGGAGACTCCCGCTGCGCAGGCGGTGCTCATCAGACCTTGAGGAAATGCTCGCGGTAGTGGCGCAGCTCGGCGATGGACTCGCGGATGTCGTCCAGCGCCTGGTGCGTGGCGGTCTTCTGGAAGCTGTCCTTGACCTGCGGCGCCCACATGCCGGCGAGGATTTTCAGCGTCGAGACGTCCAGGTAGCGGTAGTGGAAGTAGGCTTCCAGCGCCGGCATGTACTTGTAGAGGAAACGGCGATCCTGACCGATGCTGTTGCCGCAGATCGGCGACTTGCCCTTCGGCACCCATTGCTCCAGGAAGGCGATGGTCTGCGCTTCGGCCTCTGCCATATCGATGCGGCTCTCGCGCACACGCTGGGTCAGGCCGCTCTGGCCATGGGTGCGGGTATTCCACTCGTCCATGCCGGCCAGGGCCTCGTCACTCTGGTGAATGGCGATCACCGGGCCTTCGGCGAGCACATTCAGATCGCTGTCGGTGACGATGGTCGCCATCTCGATGATCACATCGCGCTCCGGCTCCAGGCCGGTCATTTCCAGATCGATCCAGATCAGGTTGTTGGGGTTTTGCATGGTCAGGGCTCCTTCGCTCAGGCGCCAATTCTAGCGGATATCCGAGCCCTTGATCTGCCAGATCAGCAGAGCCGCCTGCCGCCCCTGGTCGACCTCGAGCAGCCGATCAGCCGGCACCCCCGGGATCTCGAAGGTGTTGCTGATCAGCCAGCTACCGGCACGCATCTCGGCTTGCGCCTTGGCCCAGAGTCGCGGCATCGGCACCGGAGAGAGGAAGCAGTAGACGACGTCGAACTGGCTGAGATCGACCCGCCACAGACTTCGATAGCGAATGCTGCAGTTTTCCTGAAACAGGCAACGCAGCCAGGCGACAACGAAAAGCAGGGGCGCCGTTTCCACACCGACGAACTGCCCGCGCGGGAACTGCCGGGCCAGTTGCAGCAGGATGCCCGCCGTACCACAGCCAAGATCGACGAAACGCAGCGGCGGCTCCAGCTCGCTCAGGCACTGCTGCAGACGCTGCTGCGCCTTGTGCCCGCTCAGATAGAGCGGCACCCGCTCACGCAAACTGTTCCAGTTGATCAGCAGCAACAGCACAAAGCCCAGCAGAAACAGCCAGGCAGGCAAATCGGCGCGCTGCACCAGCAACAGCGCCGGCAGGAACGCCAGGTTGATCCACAGCCACCAGCGCGACAGCCCCAGGCGCCAACCGATTGCAGCGGCCAGCACGCCTTGCAGCAGCACCACGGAAAACAGCGACATGCGCCAGTGCAACAGGGCCAGCAGGTACACCAGCACCACTACCAGCGCCACAGCCAGGCCCTGCGCCATGAGCGCGCGCAGCATCGGTGCCTTCCCGCCTGTCGTCATTCGCAGCCCCCGTTTCTGGCAGCCGAATGACCACCGAGCGCTCATGCTAAACTCGCCGCGATCAACACTCCACCACCCCGGACGCTCCATGGCCAAACGCCAACTCAACCGCCGCCAGAGCTGGCGCATCGAAAAGATTCAGGGCGAACGTGCCGCCCGCGCAGCCAAACGCGAATCGCGCGCCATGGAGGCACTGGAAGGCGGCGACCTGGGCCCGGAGCAGACCGGCCTGGTGATCGCTCATTTTGGCGTCCAGGTGGAAATCGAGGGTTTGCAGGGCGAACTGGCCGGCCAGGTGTTTCGCTGCCACCTGCGCGCCAACCTGCCGGCGCTGGTCACCGGCGACCAGGTGGTCTGGCGCCCGGGCAATCAGGGCGACGGCGTGATCGTCGCGCAACTGCCGAGACACAGCGAACTGTGCCGCCCCGACATGCGCGGCCAGCTCAAGCCGGTGGCGGCCAACGTCGACCAGATCGTCATCGTCTTCGCCCCCCTGCCCGAACCACACGCCAATTTGATCGACCGCTACCTCGTCGCGGCCGAGCATGCCGGCATTCGCCCGCTGCTGCTGCTGAACAAGGCCGACCTGATCGACGAACAGAATCAGGCGGCGCTCGATGCCCTGCTCAAGGTCTATCGCCAGCTGGAGTACCCGCTGCTGGAGGTCTCGGCCCATCACGGAGACGGCATGGAGCAGTTGAAGAAGCGCCTGGACGGCCATGTCAGCGTATTCGTCGGCCAGTCCGGAGTAGGCAAGTCATCCCTGGTCAACGGCCTGCTGCCCGGCGTCGATACCCGCGTCGGCGCCCTGTCGGAGCTGACCGGCAAGGGTACGCACACCACCACCACCGCCCGGCTCTTCCACTTCCCCGGCGGCGGCCAGTTGATCGACTCCCCCGGTATCCGTGAATTCGGCCTGGGCCATGTCAGTCGCGACGACGTGGAGGCAGGCTTCATCGAGTTCCACGATCTGCTCGGGCGCTGCCGTTTTCGTGACTGCAAGCACGACCGCGAACCGGGCTGCGCCCTGCTGCAAGCCCTGGAAGACGGCCGCGTGCAGCCGCAGCGCATGGCCAGCTACCGGCACATACTCGCCAGCCTGCCGCAGGACGATTACTGATTGTTCAGCTGTTCGAACGGGCTGCTGCCACTCTCGAAGATATTCAGTCGCTCACGCAACTGATCGGCCGGCAGCGCCTCGGCGGGCGCCCCTGACGGCGCGGCAGGAGCCGGTTTCTGTACCGGCTCGCCTTCTGCGCCCTGTTCACCCTCGATCGCACGCTGTGCCTTCTTGGTCAGCACGACGATATCGATACGGCGGTTGACCGGATTGAACGGGTCCTCGCGATCGAACAGTGCCGACGAGGCATAACCGACCACCCGCGCCACCTGCTCGTCGGGGTATCCGCCGGCGACCAGCGTCCGCCTAGCGGCATTGGCGCGATTGGCTGACAGCTCCCAGTTGCCGAATTCCCCCTGCCCCGAGAATGGCTTGGCATCGGTATGACCGCTGACACTGATCTTGTTCGGCACCGCGCGAATGGTGTCGGCCATGGCCAGCAGGATGTCCTCGAAATACGGCTGCAGGTTGGCGCTGCCGAGGGCAAACATCGGGCGATTCTCGGCATCCATGATCTGGATGCGCAGGCCATCCTGAGTGATCTCGAACAGAATCTGATCCTTGAAGCGCTGCAGTTCGGGGTTTTCCTCGACCTTGTTCTGCAGCTCCTGCAGCAGCAGCTCAAGGCGTTCCCGCTCCAGCTTGTCAGCCAGGGTTTCGATCTGATCGGTGCTGACGTCTATCTCATCCGGCTGGCTCTCCGGGGTATCGGTCACATCCGGATTGAGCGTGCGCTCCGGCGCCGGCGTCGGTGTACCGCCCAGGTCGATGGCGTAGGGACTGGCACTCTCGGTGAAACCGATGGGGTCCTGGAAATAACCGGAAATCGCCCGTTTCTGTTCCGGCGTGGCCGACGACATCAGCCACATCACCAGGAAGAACGCCATCATGGCGGTGGCGAAGTCGGCGAAGGCGATCTTCCAGGCACCACCATGGTGCCCGCCTGCGGTCTTCTTGACCCGCTTGACGATGATGGGTTGGTTATTTTCCATGGCTTAGTTGCCGCGCATGGCCTGCTCGAGCTCGCTGAAGCTCGGGCGGTGCGCCGGATACAGCACCTTGCGCCCGAACTCGACAGCCAGGGACGGCGGCATGCCGGAGGCGGAAGCGACCAGCGTCGCCTTGATTGCCTCGTAAAGGTTCAGCTCTTCCTTGGCGTCATGCTCCAAGGCACCGGAAAGCGGGCCGAAGAAACCGTAGGAAGCGAGAATACCGAGGAAGGTACCGACCAGCGCCGTACCGACCTTCTCACCGATCTGTGCGTTGTCCGCTTCAGCCAGGATCGACATGGTAACGACGATCCCCAGAACCGCCGCGACGATACCCATGGCCGGCATGCCGTCAGCGACCTTGGCCACTGAATGCCCTGGGTGTTCCAGTTCCTCCCTGAGACTGGCCAGTTCCATGTCGAACAACCCTTCCAGCTCGTGCGGAGCCATGTTGCCGGAGGACATGATGCGCAGGTAGTCACAGATGAACGCCGTCATGCGCGCGTCCTTCAGTACCCCCGGGTACTTGCTGAAGATCGGGCTGGCGCCGGGCTCCTCGACGTCGGCCTCGATGGCCATCATGCCCTCGCGACGACTCTTGTTGAGAATCTCGTAAAGCAGCTTGAGCACTTCGAGGTAATAGGTATGGGTGAAGCGGCTGCCGAACATGCTCAAGGACTTCTTGAACACGGTCATGAACATGCTGCCCGGATTGGCCTGCAGAAACGCGCCAAGCGCTGCACCACCAATGATCAAAACTTCGAAGGGATGGACCAACGCCATCAGTTTCCCACCCGAAAGCATGAATCCACCGAACACGCTGCCGAGGACGACGATGATGCCTATGATTTTTGCCATGAAGAAAACGCTTGCAGAGCCCAGAGGACGGGTTGCTCAAAACAACCCTTCTATTTATCGGAACTTATACGCCAGACTATAGCCACTTATGGTCAAAAGCCAGTTCGACTCGAGCCAATATGTCGACGTCCAAGTCTCTGCCACGCACGCTAGACGCCTGGGTACAACAACTGGGCAAGCTGCCACTGCCAATCGAGCAGCAGCAACATGCACGCATACGCCGTACTCTGGGTGACAACCATCGCACCTGGCGCGAAATTGCCGAGGTCATCGAGTCGAGCCCGTCTTTTGCCCTGCAGGTGCTGCGCGAAGCCAACCAGGCGAGCAACATCCTCAGCGATCCTGCCGAAAGCATCGATACGGCCCTGGCGCGACTGGGCCTGAGCCGCTGCGAAACGCTGCTCAACCAGGCACCCTCGCTGCGGGAAGACGAAATCCCCCTGGCGTTCCGCCAGATTCTGCTGATCAGCCAGCACGCCAGCCAGCAGGCTCGCGGCCTGTTCGGCGCACGGCTGGCACGCCTGTGGAACGAAGTGCATGGCTGCAGTCTGCTGTTTCTCGCACCGATCTGGCCGCTGCTGTGCGCCCATCCGCATCTGCTCGAGGCCTGGGAGCAACGCGTGCTGCTCAAGGGAGAGCAACCGGCTGCAGTGGAGAAGGAACTGCTCGGCATCAGCCTGATTCAGCTGTGCCTGGCACTGGCCGAGCGTTGGCGCCTGCCGGAATGGATCGTGCGCGGCTATCGTCTGCTGGAGAGCGACCGACGCAAACTGGTGAAAGCGCTGCATATTGCTCGCGTTAACGAGCAACCGCTGCATCAGCAACAGATGCTCGACGAGGATGCCCCCCTGCGCCACTGGCTCACCCAGCCAAGCAACTGCGTGCTGCTGGCCAACGGCCTCGCGGTGTCGGCTCACCATGCCTGGGGGACTGCGCATTGCCTGCGCTGGCAGCGCCTTACCGGCCTCTACCTGCAAGTGCCCTTGAGCGACCTACAGCAGGAAGTACACCAGCATGCCGTCAGCAGCGCACGCCTGATTCACGACACTGCGCTCTGGCATCCGGCCCAGGCGCTGATCTGGCCGTGGGACGCCCAGCGCCTGAAACCAGCCGTGATCGCGGCACCGCCCCCGAAACGTGATGACCTTACTACCTGGCGGCAGCATTGCGCGCGCCTGCTGGCCGAGCCCAGCAGCTTCGCCAACGTGCCGCAACTGACCGCATGCGCCCGCGACGCCTTGCAAGCCTGCGGCCTGAAACGTGTCCTGCTGCTGCTCGCCGACCGCCATCACACCCGCCTGCTGGCCCAGCAGCAGGCCGGTCTCGATGCCAGTGCAGCGAGCATCAGTCTCGACCCGGCGCAGAGTCAGGTCCTGAAACGCCTGCTCAGCGAACCCGGCCAGTTGCGCCTTACGCCCGCCAATATGGCGCAGTTCTCCGCCCTGCTGCCAGGCACTCTCAAGGCACTGTTCCCCAGCGAGCATCTGCTGCTGCGTTCGCTTGCGAGCAATGGCCGAGTGGTGATGCTGGTCGTGGCCGACCAGGACGGGCAACCGCTCAATGATGTCAGCCTGCAGGCCTTTGGCAGGACGGTGCAGTGCATCGAACGTGCACTTGGCTGCTTTTCCAGACGCGGGCGCTGAACAGCTGCGTTTCCGCTACAATCGACCTCTTTTTCATACAAGGAGGCCGTCATGTCCGCCTTCGACAATCTACCTCTGGTGATCGAGCCATCCGAGCTGGCGGCACGCCTGGATGCTCCCGGGCTGATCCTACTCGATCTCAGCAGCGCGGCGCGTTATGCCGCCGGCCACATCCCCGGTGCGCGCTGGGTGGATGCCAAACGCACGCAACGGGGCCAGCCGCCCGCTCCCGGCCTGCTCCCGGAGCGAGCGCAGCTCGAAGCGCTGTTCGCGGATATCGGCCACAGCCCCGAAGCTACATACGTGGTCTACGACGATGAAGGCGGCCCCTGGGCCGGCCGTTTCATCTGGCTGCTCGACGTGATCGGCCATCAGCGTTACCACTTCCTGAACGGCGGCCTGCAAGCCTGGATCAGTGACGATCTGCCGCTGAGCCAGGATGTCCCCACAGTGGCCCGCAGCGAAGTGACACTGACGCTGAACGACGCGCCTACCGCCACGCGCGACTATCTGCAAGCACGCCTGGACGCACCCGACCTGGCCATCTGGGACGTGCGCGGCGCAGACGAATACCGTGGCGAGAAGCTGAGTTCAGCACGCGGCGGGCACATTCCCGGCGCCATCCATTTCGAGTGGACCGCGGGCATGGACCCGCAACGCGGCATGCGCATTCGCACCGACATTGCCGAGGTTCTCGAAGGCCTGGGCATTACACCGGACAAGGAAGTGATCACTCACTGCCAGACCCATCGCCGCTCCGGCTTCAGCTACGTGGTGGCCAAGGCGCTCGGTTATCCGCGCGTGAAGGCCTATGCCGGTTCCTGGTCGGAATGGGGCAACCTGCCCGACACGCCCATCGAACGCTGAGTTCGCAGACCGTCAATCGCACCTTGCGCAGCCAGGCTGCGCAGGCGCAGAACCATCAAGGAAACCCGATGAAACAACGCCTCTTCATTCTCAGCCAGTACCTGCTGCCTCACCACCTGCTGTCGCGCCTGATCGGCTGCGTTGCCGAATGCCGCATCGCCTGGCTGAAGAATCCGCTGATCTCGTGGTTCGCCAAGCAGTACCAGGTCAACATGAGCGAAGCACAGAATGAAGACCTGCGTGCCTTCGAGCACTTCAACGCCTTCTTCACCCGCGCCCTGAAAGCAGGCGCGCGTCCGCTGGATGAAACCCCCGGCGCCATTCTCAGTCCGGCCGATGGTGCGATCAGCCAGCTCGGTGCCATCGAGCATGGCCGCATCTTCCAGGCCAAGGGCCACAGTTTCAGCGCGGTCGAACTGCTCGGCGGCGACGCCGAGCGCGCAGCCCCCTTCATGGGCGGCCAGTTCGCCACCGTGTACCTTTCGCCGAAGGACTATCACCGCGTCCATATGCCGCTGGCCGGCACACTGAAAGAGATGGTCTACGTGCCGGGCCGCCTGTTCTCGGTCAACCAGACCACGGCGGAAAACGTGCCGGAGCTGTTCGCCCGTAACGAGCGTGTGGTCTGCCTGTTCGACACCGAGCGCGGCCCGATGGCGGTGGTACTGGTGGGCGCCATGATCGTCGCCAGCATCGAGACGGTATGGGCCGGCCTGGTAACCCCGCCCAAGCGCGAGCTGAAGAGCACGCGTTACGACGCGCAGGCACGCGAGCCAATCGAGCTGGCCAAGGGCGCCGAAATGGGCCGTTTCAAACTGGGTTCCACCGCCATCGTGCTGTTCGGCCCGAACCAGGTGCAATGGGCCGAAGAGCTGTGCGCCGGCAGTGCAGTGCGCATGGGTCAGCTGCTGGGCAATGCCCAGAACTGAGCCGCTGAGAAGCTGAGAAAAGGCCTCTGCTTCTCGACCGTTCGGTCATGGTTCCGTACTCTGGCAAGGCAGACCGTCCAGGCGAACGGGCTGCCAGTACAGGCAGATGCTGCTAGAGTTCGAAAGACTATTGCTAGAGCCGCTCGCTATTGCGTGGCCGGAGTATCCGAGTTTGATGGACAACCAGAGTACCCATCTTCAACTGTTGCGAGTTCCCACGCCGAGCAAGCAGACCCTGACCTTCTGCGACGGCAGCCCCCGCGATCTCAAACGCTGGATTGCAGGACTGCCCAAGGCGAATATCGGTGAAACCGCCCGGCAGCTGTATCAGAGTCTGGTGGAACTCAACCAATTCCTCACTCCTCCGGAAAACCGCCTGCAACTGCTGGAACTGCTGCGCCCCGAGGTCAGCTTCGTCTGCCAGCACCTGCAGCACCACTTTCTCAACCAGGCCATCGTTCTCGACGAGCGTCCACGCAAGGTCGCCAACCTCTGCCAGGCCCTGCAGAACCATCTGGCGGTCGGTTACAAGCTGATCATTACCGGCATCATTGCCCGCAGCGGCAAGGAGCGCGACCAGCTCCTCGCCGTTTCCCTGCAACGCGCCAGCCACAGCCTGTGCAGCCCGCTGATTCGCGCCAGCCAGCTCTACTGCCCGGTACCCGAGGGGCTCTGGCTGGAACTGCACCAGCTTTATCAGATCGCCTGCGAGCAGCGCCTGCAGCGGCAGGTCATTCGTGACCCGCTGGCGCGCCACACCCCGGGCCTGAGCACCGAACAGACCTACGTGACGGCGCTGCTACTCGGCTGTGCGCGCACCAACCAGATGCGCCAGAACGGCATTGCGCGTCTGGCCGAAGCGCTGGAGCCATGGAGCACGCTGGTCAGGCTGCAGACAGGCGATGATCCCGACAGCCTGTTCGTGCTGGCGCCACAGGTTGACGGCCCGCCGCGCTACAGATCGCTGTATCAGAGCGGCGAACTGCACAACCTGCTGGGCATCGACACACAGCCACTGGTCGAGGCCATCAAGGAATACCTCGAACTGCCCGAGGCCGAACGCAGCAAGTCGCGCCTGGTGGTTCCGGACGGCATCAGCCTCGATCTGCTGCAGCACGTAGCGGCCGCCTGGGGCGACATAGCCGAGCGGACCTTCCACCGGACGTCGGGCCAAGGCAGCCTGACCCTGTGCATAGGCATGACCGCCCTGCACTTCTTTCTCTCCGGCAACCGCTCATTCGGCGAAGTACTCAAGCGCCCCGTGGAAACCGGCGCAGCGGTATTCAAACCGGCCAGCGGAGAGCCCGATATCTGGTCCAACGCCTTCGACGCCCAGCGCAACGCCGCTGACGAAATTCATTTCGAGGAAATTCAGTACACCAAGGTCAGCAACGGCGAGCAGGCGCAGCCCCGGAACAATGGCGAGAACTATCCAACCTTCTCGCTGGCCATCGTCAACCACAGCCCCGGCGGCTACTGCCTGTCCTGGGCCAAGGAGGTGCCCGGTCAGCTGCAGGCCGGCGAGTTGCTGGGTGTTCAGGACGCCGCCGGCCAGGGCTGGAGCGTGGCCATCGTGCGCTGGATTCGTCAGGTTCGCGGCGGCGGAACACAAATGGGCATCGAACTGATCGCGCCACATGCTCGCCCCTGTGGCCTGCAACTGCTGCGCAAGGGCGAACAGGGCAGTCAGTATCTGCGCGCCCTGCTGCTGCCGGAGATCGGCGCCATTTCCCGTCCCGCCAGCCTGCTCACGCCACGTCTGCCGTTTCAGGAAGGCAGCAAGGTGCTGATCAACGACCAGGGCGAAGAACACCGTGCGGTGCTTACTCGCAAACAGGTCAGCACCGGCAGCTTCAGCCAGTTCGAATACCATCGCCTGGGCGTGGAGGAGAGCACAGCCGGGACACCGGTCACAGCGTCGCAAAGCCACAAGCCCGCCGGGGAGGAAGATTTTGACTCCCTCTGGAAGTCGCTGTAGGCTCCGGCGAATTCACCATTTGTCGCCTTTTCGCGTCCGTTCGGCGCGGTAATGACCCTCTATCATGGCTATCGAAAAAAAAACCATCCGCCTGCTGATTCTTGAAGATTCGCAGAACGAAGCAGAGCGCCTGGTCAGTCTGTTCCGCAACGCCGGGCACGCCACTCGCGTGCATCGCCTGACCTCCAGCGATGACCTGGCTGAAACCCTGCAACAGACCTGGGATCTGCTGATCTGCGCGCCGAGCAGCGAGTGCCTCGACCCCAGCGAAGCGATTACCGCCATCCGCCGCCAGGCCAAGGACATCCCGGTCATCCAGCTGGTCGAAGACAACGATTCCGAGATCATCACCGAAGCCCTGCTGTTTGGCGCGCAGGACGCCCTGCCACAAGGCGAGGACGAACGCCTGGTGCTGGTCGCCAAGCGTGAACTGGCCAACCTGGAAGAGCGCCGTGCCCGTCGTGCCGCCGAAGTCGCATTGCGGGAAGCGGAAAAACGCTGCCAGCTGCTGCTCGAGAGTTCGGTGGACGCCATCACCTACGTCCACGACGGCATGCATATCTATGCCAACCGTGCGTACCTGGAGCTGTTCCGCTACGAAGATGGTGAAGAGCTCGAAGGCATGCCGATGATCGACCTGATCGCCAGCGCCGACCACGCAGCCTTCAAGGACTTCCTGAAGAACTATCAAAGTGCCGAAGGCCATGCCGAGCTGAACTGCCAGGGCGTACGCGCGGACGGCAGCAGCTTTGCCGCGCAGATGAGTTTCTCACCCGCCACCTACGACGGCGAACCCTGCATTCAGGTGGTGATCCGCGCGGAAACCTCCAATGCCGAGCTGGAAGAGAAACTGCGTGAAATCAGCAGCCAGGACCTGGTCACCGGCCTGTTCAATCGCAACCATTTCCTCGAACTGATGGACAACGCAGCCGAACGCGCCGTCAGTACCGGTCAGCCCTCGACCCTGGCGTACATTCGCGTCGACCGCTACGCCAGCATGCAGGGCGAAATCGGCCTGGCCGGCATCGACCTGTTGCTGACCGACCTGGCCGGGCTGCTGCGCGCGCACTTCCCCGCGGAGACCCAGCTGGCCCGTTTCGGTGACGACGTGTTCGCCGCGCTGCTACCGGGACAGACACCCGAGCAGTGCCAGGCCAGCCTGACGTCCCTGCTGAAAAAGATCGAAGGCCACCTGTTCGACGTCAGCGGCCGTACCGTGCAGACCACCCTGTCGATCGGCGTGGCCGGCCTCAGCGAGAAAACCGCCAAGGCACAGGAAGTCATCGACCGTGCGCATCGCTGCGCCGACGAGCTCAGCGACGGCAACGCCATCAAGCTGTTCAACCCGGCAGACGAACTGGCCGCAGCCGCCAGCCGCGGCAACCTGCTGGCCATGGTGCAGCAGGCGCTGGAGAACAATTCCTTCCGCCTGCTGTTCCAGCCGATCATCAGCCTGCGTGGCGATGCCAACGAGCACTACGAAGTGCTGCTGCGCATGCTCAACCCGCAGGGCGAGGAAGTGCCGCCAGGGCAGTTCCTCTCTGCCGCCAAGGATGCCGGACTGGGCGAGAAGATCGACCGCTGGGTGATCCTCAACTCGATCAAGCTGCTCGCCGACCACCGTTCCAAGGGTCACAACACCCGCCTGTTCGTGCATCTGTCCAGCTCCAGCCTGCAGGATCAGACTCTGCTGCCCTGGCTCAGCGTGGCGCTCAAGGCAGCCCGTCTGCCTTCGGACTCGCTGGTGTTCCAGTTCAGCGAGCCGGATGCCATCACCTACCTGAAACAGGCCAAGGCGCTGACCCAGGGCCTGGCGGAATTGCACTGCAAGGTCGCCCTGAGCCAGTTCGGCTGCGCCCTGAACCCGTTCAACACGCTCAAGCACCTACAGGTGGACTTCGTCAAGGTCGACGGTTCGTTCACCCAGGACCTGAGCAACGCGGAAAATCAGGAAGCGCTGAAAACCCTGCTCAGCAGTCTGCACGCCCAGGCCAAGCTGACCATCGTACCCTTCGTCGAAAGCGCCAGCGTGCTGGCTACGCTGTGGCAGGCCGGGGTCAATTTCATTCAGGGTTACTACCTGCAGGGCCCGAGCCAGTCGATGGACTACGACTTCTCGGCCGGTGACGAATAAGCTCGCAACAACGAAAAAGCCGCCTGAACAGGCGGCTTTTTCATTTCCGAAAGAACGCGACGCTTATTCCTGCCCCTCGCGATCACGAAAGCCCAGCAGATAAAGAATGCCGTCCAGCCCCAGGGTGGAGATCGCCTGCTTGGCGGATTGCTTGACCAGCGGTTTGGCGCGGAAGGCCACACCGAGGCCGGCCAGGCCAAGCATCGGCAGGTCGTTGGCGCCGTCGCCGACCGCGATGGTCTGCTCCAGCTGCAGGCCCTCCTTCTGCGCCAGCTCGCGCAGCAGATCGGCCTTGCGCTGAGCATCGACGATGGGCTCGACAGCCACCCCGGTAACCTTGCCGTTCTCGATCTGCAGTTCGTTGGCGAATACGTAGTCGATACCCAGCCTGGCCTGCAGCTGCCTGGCGAAATAGGTAAAGCCGCCGGAGAGAATCGCGGTCTTGTAGCCCAGGCGCTTGAGTTCGGCGAACAGCACCTCGGCCCCTTCGGTCAGGCGCAGCGACGCACCGATCTCTTCCAGCACGTCCTCGGACAGGCCCTGCAGCAGGCCCAGGCGCTCCTTGAAGCTGGCACGAAAATCCAGCTCGCCGCGCATGGCCCGCTCGGTGATTTCGGCGACCTGCTCACCGACACCGGCGGCCTTGGCCAGCTCGTCGATCACCTCGGCTTCGATCAGCGTCGAGTCCATGTCGAATACCGCCAGACGGCGATTGCGGCGGAACACCGAGTCACGCTGGAAGGCGATGTCGACATTCAGTTCCTGGGCCACGCTGAGGAACTCGGCACGCAACGCAACAGGGTCGGCCGGCTCGCCACGTACGGAGAACTCGATGCAGCCCTTGCCCTGCTCGGCCGGCATGTCCAGCGGCATGCGCCCGGAAAGACGGTCGATATGATCGATGTTCAGCCCGTACTTGGCGGTAATCGCGCTGACCCGCTGCAACTGCTCAGCACTGACCTTGCGCGTCAGCAGAGTGACGATATGACGAGCCTTGCCCTGACCGCCGACCCACTGCCGGTAGTCCTCTTCCGAGACCGGGGTGAAACGCACCTGCTGGTCCAGCTCGTAGGCAGTGAACAACAGATCCTTGAGCACCGCCTGAGAGCGGCCGTTGTCAGGAATCTCGATGAGGATGCCGAACGACAGGGTGTCGTGGATCACCGCCTGACCGATATCGAGGATGTTCACCCCGCCCTGAGCCAGCACACCCGTGATGGCAGCGGTGAGTCCGGGGCGGTCTTCGCCGGTGATATTGATCAGGACGATTTCGCGCAAGACGCACTCTCCAAGGCAAAGGATTGAGGCCGGCAGACGGCTAATTGACCACTGGCCGACGAAAAGGCCCACATTCTACCCAGTTTCCCTGCGATCCGGGCAGCCATGCGCTTTGCCCGCTCCAGGCCGCTCGCTATACTGCGCGGCAACTTCAGTCGACAAGAGCCGTGCTCTGTGAACCGGCCCGCGCCCGCCAAACCCGACAACTTCTTCATCATGATCTTCCACGCGCTGCGTCAGCGGCGAGTGCCCCTGGTCCTGCGCATCGCCAGCCACAGCCTGTTGCTGGTGGCGCTGGCGATGGTCATCTATGCCTGGGTCATGGGCATGCAGTTCAAGCAGGCCATGCAACAGCAGGCCGATGCGCTGGGCCAGGCGCTGATCACCCAGACGGCGGCCTCGGCCACCGAACTGCTGGTGTCCAACGACATCCTCAGCCTCAACGTGCTGCTCAACAACCTGGCGAAGAACCCGCTGGTGGCCCATGCCGCCATCTACAGCGTGGACAACCGCATCCTCGCCGAAGCGGGCCCGCGCCCGACGCGCAGCGTATTGGGGGAAACCGAAGGCCTCTACTCCACGCCCATCACCTTCCAGGAAGTGATGGCCGGGCAATTGCGCATTAGCCTGGACATGAGCCAGTTCCAGCAGCCGATGACCATCAGCCTGCAGAGCATGGCCATTCTCAGCCTGATCCTGCTCGCCCTGACCCTGTCACTGAGCATGCGCCTCGGCCGGTACATTTCCACACCCCTGCTGCAGATGCGCCTGTGGCTGCGCGACCCGGACGACCCTGCTCCCGGCGCTGGCCGCAACGACGAGATCGGCGACCTGGCGCGCCAGCTGCAGGCACGCCTGGTGCCGGAAAAACCCGAGCCCGAACCGGAGCTGGATGACGAACCGCTGTTCGAGGATGCCGACGACTATCCTGCGGACGACGAGCGTTTCGACGAGGCGCAGCGGATCAGTACCGGGCATGATGTCGACGAGGTGGAGCTGAGCGAGAACGACGAAGACGGGCTCAAGCCCTGGCCCGACTCGATAGAGCCGGACGATCCCTTCGCCGACCTGCGTGACGACCCAGAATCCACAGCGCCGGTCGCCCAGGCTCCACGTCCGTCGCAAGCCAGCGCGGTACTGGCCATTCAGCTTGGCGCCCAGGAGCAACTGCGCCGCCTGCCGCGCACGCGCCTGCTGGATCTGCTGGATCGTTACCGGGGTTGCCTGGAACAGGCAGCCGCGCTGTATCAGGGCCAGCTGCATACCCTCAAGGACGGCAGCAGCCTGATGCTGTTCCATGAGCGCGAGTGCGGCGAGGACTATCTGACCCACGCCATCTGCTGCGGCGAGCTGATGCGCGCCCTGGGCCACGCCCTGCAGATCGAGGTCGCCGACAGTGGCATCACCCTGCTACTGCAACTGGGTCTGACGCTGGGTCGCGATCTGGAAGAACTTGGCCAGGCCGAACTGCTGCTCAGCGACAGCGCCCTGGATGCCCTGGCGCTGTCGCAACACAGCCGCAACCTGCTGCTGGTGGAACAACGCGTGGCACAGGATGCCCTGGCTCGCCAGCGCGCGCGTATCCGCCCGATCGCCAGCCCGGAAGGTGCCAGTTGCGTGGAGCGTCTGCTCGACCCTTATCCAGCCCTCCTGGAACGGCAGCTGACGCGTATGCACGAAAGCCGGGCACACTGACGCCCGGCTCGATCAGGCGCTGGCCAATGCCCGCCGTTGCGGCATCTTGATACCGTAACGCTGCAGCCAGTCTCTCCAGCGAATCCGCTCGTCACGTACCAGCCAGCCATCCTGCTCGGCGAAACTTTCCGACAGCCACACGCCGCGGGTGCTGGCAGCCTGCAGCTCGCCCTTGCGCAGGGTGAACAGGCCGCCACTGGGCACACCCTGATGCAGCGCCAGCAGGTAGATATCCGGCCGGCGCCGTTCCAGTCGCGCCACCAGCTGGCCATCTTCCAGATGCTCATCGACATGAAACAGGCTCAGCTGACGGGCATCGCGCGGCAGCTCCAGGCTCATGTCGTAGACCAGTTGCAGGGACGCAGTCGGCAGATGCACGTAGGCCCGTGGCCGCTCCAACAGCGTCAGGTTGCCGCACTGCACCGGCCGCGCCGCGCCAGACAGCGGACTAAGACGAAAATGACTGGCCTCGCGATAACGCAGCGCGCCCTGATAGGGCGTCGGCAACCAGGTATCGCCGAAGCGGCCGCTCAACCAGCCATCGGCGCTTTCCAGCAGACACTCCTCGGCCACTTCCTGAATGGCCGTGAGCAGCGGCAGGTTGAGTTCATGCGCCGGCACGTAACCGGAAATCAGCTTGAGCACGGTGTCGCCGCGATCAGGACGGCGCTGGCGCACCAGCAACCAGTAATCACGCCCATGCAGGCGCAAGGTCAGGCGCACCGAGACGCCGAGGTTGGCCAGCTCCACGGAAAAACGCGAACTGTCCGCCACCTCGATCAGGCGGCGCCGTTCGAGCATCTGCTGGAAATTCAGCGGCTGTCCCAGGCTCTGGTAGCTCAGCCCGTCCGGGCCGGCCTCGACGAACAGCGGCAGGGTCTTGAAGTTACTCGGGTCCTTGCGGATCAGCGTACGCGGCATCTCGACTCCTCGTTCCGTCTGGGCATGAGCCGGCTCGTCGGCCAGTGCTCACGCGAGGCTCAGGTTGAAGCGAAAACCGTTCAAGGCTGCCGCAAGCGAGCCACCCGATACAACCCAAGGCTGTAAGAAGAGATGACCGCGGCGTCAGCCAAGCCCCTGCAGCACAGCGGCCACGGTCGCCACATTGGCCGCCAGGTGCGCGGGCGTGATGGTGCCGACAATGGCGCTGCTGACACCTGGATGGGCGAAGATCAGCTCGAAGCTGGCCCTCACCGGGTCGACACCCTCGGCCAGACAGGCATGCCCGCTGGCCAGAGCCTTCTTGATCAGAATGCCCTTGGCGTGACTGGCAGCGTAGTCCAAAACCGGTTTTTCGCCCTGCTCGCTCAGGTTGTAAGTGACCATGGCGCAATCCCCCTGCTGCAGTGCCAGCAACCCGCCCTCGACGGTCTTGCCGGAAATGCCGTAGGCGAGAATCTTGCCTTCGCGCTTGAGCTCAGCCAGCGTCTCGTAGACGCCGGTATCCCGCAGCACCGCCAGGTCATTGCCGTCGGAATGCACCAGCAGCAGGTCTATGCGGTCCGTCTCCAGACGCTTGAGGCTGCGCTCCACGGACAGACGCGTATGAGCTGGCGAGAAATCGAAACGGGACTGCCCCTGTTCGAACTCCTCGCCGGTCTTGCTGACGATCACCCACTCGTCACGCTGGCCACGCAGCAGCGGGCCGAGGCGCTGCTCGCTGATACCGTAGGCCGGCGCCGTATCAATCAGGTTGATACCCAGTTCGCGTGCCTGTTTCAGCAGAGCGCGGGCCTGGGCATCGTCGGGAATGGTAAAGCCGTTGGGGTACTTCACGCCCTGGTCACGGCCCAGCTTGACCGTACCCAGGCCCAGCGGCGAAACCCGCAGACCAGTGGAACCCAGCGGGCGATGCAGATCGTGCAAGGTGGTCATGGCAGCAACGCCTCCCATACCGGCTGGCCCAACGGTGGGCGCGGCAGTTCGGGCAATGGTGCATGCGTGCCGGGGCGCAGGTTGTCGCGCTGAAACGTGGTCAGCACGCGGGCAGCGAAGTCCGGTGCCAGAGCCAGCTTGGTTGGCCAGCCCACCAGCAAACGCTTCTGTTCGGCGAGAAAGGCGTTGTCCGGACGCACCAGCCCCGACTGGGCGGGCTCGGCGCGATCCACGCGCAATGTGGCCCAGCGGGTCTGGCTCTGATCGACCCAGGGCAGCAGTGCCGCCATTTCCTTCTGCGCGGCCTGGATCTGCGCAGCTTCGTCGCGCGCAACACCATCGGCCTCCGCCAGATCGCCGCCCAGATACCAGACCCATTGGCCATCTGCCGCAGGATGAGTGGTCACCGTCACCCGCGGCTTGGGCCCGCCGCCGAGGCAATGGGCATACAGCGGTTTGAGCGCCGGCCCCTTGGCCAGCACCATGTGCAGCGGACGCAGTTGCTGCGCAGGTTCCCCGACACCCATCGCGGCGAGCAGCCCGGCATTGCCGGCGCCGGCACTGAGCACCACGCGTTGCGCACGAATCTCGCGACCATCGACGATCAGGCCAACCAGCTCACCATCTTCACGCAACGGCTCGATACGTTCGCCAGCCAGCAAGCCGTCGCCGGCCAGTTCGGCCAGGCGCGCGATCAGGCTCGGGACGTCCAGCACCAGTTCGGCCAGGCGATAGACCTTGCCCTTGAACTTCGGATGCTGCAGCGCCGGCGGCAACTGATCGCCCTTGACCTGATCGACCCGACCGCGCACCGCCTTGCTGGCGAAGAAGCTGGTGAGGTTGCCGGCCAGAGTGCCGGGGGACCACAGATAATGGGCATCGGAGAGAATGCGCACGCCGGACAGGTTCAACTCGCCAGCACCTGCCAGCGCCTCGCGCCAGCGTCGCGGCATGTCGGCGATGGCCTCGGATGCGCCGGTCAGCGCACCGTGCAGGGCGTACTTGGCGCCGCCGTGAATGATGCCCTGCGACTTCAGGCTCTGCCCGCCCCCCAGACTGCCGCGCTCCACCAACACGGTGGCGAAGCCCTGCTGGCGCAGGCGAGCATTGAGCCAGAGGCCGGCGACACCACCGCCGACGATCAGGACATCGGTGCTGAAAGACTGGGACATGAACGAGCCTCGGCGAAAAACAGGCGCGCAGTATAACCCGTCAGCCAACGCCCCCGAGGTCGATCAGTGCCCGGTCGATTGCGAGAACAGCTGAATCACCACCACGCCGCTGACGATCAGCCCCATGCCCAGCATGGCCGGCAGATCGAGCTTCTGCTGATAGAGAAACAGCGCCGCAACGCTGACCAGCACGATCCCCAGCCCGGCCCAGATGGCGTAGGCGATGCCCACCGGAATGGTGCGGACCACCAGCGTCAGCATCCAGAAGGCGATGCCGTAGCCGCCGACCACCAGCAGCAGCGGCAGAGGCTTGTTGAAGCCGTCGATAGCCTTCATTGAGGTGGTGGCGACCACTTCGGCCGCAATGGCGATGGCGAGATAGAGGTATCCGGGCATGAGAGCGACTCCTGAGCAATGGCCGCCATTCTAGGATCGCCCACGATGGGATAAAGTCATTACCTATCTACTCACAAGATAGGTCACCATGAACTGGAATCTCGATCAGCTGCAACTGTTCGTTCGTACCGCCGAGAGCCGCTCCTTCTCTGCAGCAGCCCGGCAAACCGGACGCGCGCAGTCGGCCGTCAGTACCGCGATCGCTTTGCTGGAGAGCGATCTCGGCGTGACCCTTTTCGAGCGCAGCAGCGGACGTCAGCCGCAACTGACCGAAGCCGGCAAAGCCCTGCTGGAGCAGGCGCGCAGCGTGCTGCAGCAATGCGAACGCCTCGACGGCCGCGCGCTGGGGCTGGCCCGAGGCGAAGAAGCGCGCCTGCGCCTGGCACAGGACGAAGCCATGCCCTACCAACCGGTGCTGGCCAGCCTGGAAGCGCTGGCCGATGCCTTCCCCTTGCTGGAAGTGCAGCTTTCCAGCGGCGCTCAGGGCGACGTGGCGCGCAAGCTGCTGCAGCACCAGGCCGACCTGGGCCTGCTGTTTCATCACGAACAGATGCCACGGGAGCTGGAGAGCCAGCGCCTGGGCATGATCGAGATGGTCACCGTGTGCAGCCCGAACCATCCGCTGGCTGCACTTGGCAGCGTGGAGCGGCGGGATCTGGCCGAGCATCGCCAGTTGCTGATGACTCCGCAGGACAGCCACTACCCTGGCGGCGAACAGATCAGTCCGCTGGTGTGGCGCGCCGACAGCTTTTACGTAATGGCCGAACTGGTGATACGCGGCGTGGGCTGGGCCTGGCTGCCGCGTCATGTGGCGCAATATCCGACTTACCAGGGCCACCTTCAGGAGCTGCGCAGCGACTGGGCGCCGCTGCCTCTGGTGGTGGAGCTGGTTACCCGGCGCGACGGTGCGCTCGGCCCGGCGGCCAGCTGGCTGGCCGACTGCCTGACGCGTGAACTGCTGCATCCGCAGGCATGAACGCGCTTCCCGAGGATGGCGGGCGACGATAAGCTGCGCGCCCATGAACAGACTCATCTACACCCTGCTGCTGCACCTGGCCCTGCCCCTGATCGCCCTGCGCCTGGCGCTGCGCGCACGCAAGGCGCCGGCCTATGCACGGCGCATTAACGAACGTTTCTCCTTCGGCCTGCCGGCGATGAAACCCGGCGGCATCTGGGTGCACGCGGTATCGGTAGGTGAAAGCATCGCCGCCGCACCGATGATTCGCGCGTTGCAGGCGCGCTACCCGGAACTGCCGATCACCGTGACCTGCATGACCCCGACCGGCTCCGAGCGCATCCAGGCGCTGTTCGGCGATAGCGTGCAGCACTGCTACCTGCCCTACGACATGCCCTGGGCCGCCGCGCGCTTTCTCGATCACACCCAGCCGCGCCTGGCCGTGGTGATGGAAACCGAGCTGTGGCCGAACCATATCCACCAGTGCGCCAAACGCGGCGTTCCCGTCGCCCTGGCCAATGCGCGCCTGTCCGAACGCTCGGCGCGCGGCTATGCACGCTTTGCCAGGCTCACCGCACCGATGCTCGCCGAACTGTCGCTGATCGCCGTGCAGACCCAGGCCGAGGCGCAACGCTTTCTCGACCTGGGCGCACGCCCTGGCTGCGTGGAAGTGACCGGCTCGATCAAGTTCGACCTGAAGATCGATGCCGAACTGCCGCAGCGTGCGGCCGGACTACGTCACCAGTGGCAGGCCGAGCAGCGCCCGGTGTGGATTGCCGCCAGCACCCATGCGGGCGAAGACGAAATCATCCTCGCCGCCCATCGCCTGTTGCTGGCGACGCGGGCGGACGCGCTGCTGATCCTGGTGCCACGCCACCCCGAACGCTTCAATTCGGTCCATGAACTTTGCCTCAGCGAAGGACTGACCACACGCCGCCGCTCCAAGGGCGAAGCCGTGCAAGCCGGTGACCAGGTACTGCTGGGCGATACCATGGGCGAGCTGCTTTTTCTCTATGCGCTGGCGGATATCGCCTTCGTCGGCGGCAGTCTGGTGGCCAACGGCGGGCACAACCTGCTGGAACCCGCTGCGCTGGGTAAGCCGGTGCTGAGCGGCCCGCACCTGTTCAACTTCCTGGAAATCGCCGCGCAACTGCGCAAGGCCGGTGCCCTGAGTGAAGTGGAAAATGCCGAACAGCTGGCAGCCAGGGTCGACATGCTGCTGGAACAACCTGGCGAGATGCAGCGCATGAGCCAGGCCGGTCTTGCCGTGCTCAAGGCCAACCAGGGCGCACTGGAGCGGCTGCTGGAGGGTTTGCGCCGCCTGATGTAGCCGAATACGGTGCTCCCGAAGAGGGACAACGCTGCAAACAAAAAGCCCGACTTGCGTCGGGCTCTTTGTTTGGCGAAGGATTCAGAAATCCTGATTGTTCTTCAGGCGCTCTTCGGCGGCAGAGGCCAGGTCCGGCGGCAGGAAGTCCTTGTCCGGGTTGTAGTCCGGCTTGAGGAAGCTGCCCAACGCTTCCAGGTCGGCCGGGCTGAGGGTGCCGGCGGCCTGCTTCAGGCGCAGGTTGTTGAGGATGTAGTCGTAGCGCGCATCGTTGTAGTTGCGTACGGCGCTGTACAGCTGTCGCTGGGCATCGAGCACGTCGACGATGTTGCGGGTACCGACCTGATAACCGATCTCGGTGGCTTCCAGGGCACTCTGGTTGGAGATGATCGACTGGCGACGCGCCTGCACGGTTTCCACGTCGGTGTTCACCGCGCGGAACAGGTTGCGGGTGTTCTGCACCACCTGGCGGCGCAGGCTTTCCCGCAGTTGCTCGGTCTGGCCGAGGCGCTGGTAGGCCTCGCGCACCTGCGAGCTGGTCAGGCCGCCGCTGTACAGCGGGATATTCAGCTGCAGGCCGATGCTGCGCTGCGAGACGTCACCGCTGTAACCCGGCAAACCATTGTTGTTGGTGAAGCCCAGGCTGTCGTTATCGCCCTTCTGATAGCTGGCAACCGCATCCAGGGTCGGGGCATGACCGGCCTTGCGCTGGCGCAGGTTTTCCTCGGCAGCGTTTACCGCGTACAGGCTGGCCTGCAGATTGAGGTTCTGCGCGGCGGCAGTATCGACCCAGGATTTGGCATCGTTCGGCGTCGGCGCCAGCACCGGCAGGGTATGGACGATGCCTTCGACCGCCACGTAATCGCGATTGGTCAGGGCCACCAGGGCTTCGAAGGCATCATCCACCGCACGCTCGGCAAGCAGGCGGTTGGCACGGGCGGTGTCGAAACCGGCCTGGGCCTCGAGCACATCGGTCTTGTCGGACAGACCGACATCGAAGCGCTCGTTGGCCTGGTCCAGCTGACGCTTGAAGGCCGCTTCTTCGGCCTTGGTCGAGGCCAGGTTGTCCTGGGCACGCAGCACGGCAAAGTAGGTTTCGGCGCTCTGCAGAATCAGGTTCTGTTCGGTGGCCGACAGCTCCAGAGCAGCCTGTTCACTGGTGGCCTCGGCGGCCTGCAACTGGAACCAGCGGTCGGCACGGAACAGCGGCTGGCTGAGGTTGGCCTGATAGACCAGACCACTGCGCGAGACGGTCACGCTGGGCGAATCCACTTCAGTACGCGTATCACCGTAGGTAGCACCGGCAGACAGGTTGGGCAGCAGGCCGGCACGTGCCTGCGGCACCACTTCACGGCGCGCCTGATAATCGGCGCGCGCGGCGGCGATATCGGCGTTGTTTCTCGCGGCTTCCTGATACACGGTGACCAGATCGGTCTTGCTCGACAGCGGGGCCTCTTCGGCCTGAACCAGGCCCACCGAAGCGGCGGCCACGGCGATTGCCAGGGAAAGTCTGCGCAACATGATGGATGTCGATCCTTGAATAGGCGGTAATCGGCAAGGCTACGGGGCGCCACAGGCGAGGGTCAAGCGCGCCATGACCAGCATCAGTCTAGCTGGCGGCAAGCTATGTTGCCCGTTTGCAACAATTCAATAGCGACAGCCGCAACAGTCGCTTTCCGACGCACGGGTCGGAATTTATTGACCGCCGGGTTGGTTTTCTCCCACGAGCTTGTTTAGACTGCCCGGGTTCTTGTCGGGGTGCCCCAAATGCGGGGCTGAGATTGGCAGCTGCCGGATCCCGTTGAACCTGATCAGGTTAAGGCCTGCGTAGGGAACAAGATGTCCTCGCCCAATCCGGCGAGTCCTCTCGGCACCGCCCTTGGTGTCTCTCGCGCCCTTCGTCCGCTCAGGTTCCAACTCCGACATCTATCCCGGAGAGAGCCTTGATGAGCGCACAACAACAAAAGAATCTGAGTGAATCGGCCCAGGTCGACCAGCAGTCGGTACAACCCTTCCCCCGTTCGCAGAAAGTCTACGTACAGGGTTCGCGTCCGGATATTCGTGTGCCGATGCGCGAGATCAGCCTGGACGTCACCCCCACCGATTTCGGCGGCGAGATCAACGCCCCGGTCACCGTCTACGACACCTCGGGCCCCTACACTGATCCGAACGTGACCATCGACGTGCGCAAGGGCCTGGCTGATGTACGCAGCGCCTGGATCGAGGATCGCGGCGATACCGAAAAGCTGCCGGGCCTTTCCTCCGAATTCGGCCAGCGCCGCCTGAATGACGCCGAGCTATCGGCCATGCGCTTCGCCCACGTGCGCAACCCGCGCCGGGCCAAGGCCGGCCACAACGTCAGCCAGATGCACTACGCCAAAAAGGGCATCATCACGCCCGAGATGGAGTTCGTCGCCATCCGCGAGAACATGAAGCTGGCCGAGGCACGCGAAGCCGGTCTGCTCAACGAGCAGCATGCCGGCCACAGCTTCGGCGCCAGCATTCCCAAGGAAATCACTCCCGAGTTCGTGCGCAGCGAAGTCGCCCGTGGCCGCGCCATCATCCCGGCCAACATCAACCACGTGGAGCTGGAGCCGATGATTATCGGCCGCAACTTCCTGGTGAAGATCAACGGCAATATCGGCAACTCGGCACTGGGCTCCTCGATCGAGGAAGAAGTGGCCAAGCTGACCTGGGGCATCCGCTGGGGTTCGGACACGGTGATGGACCTGTCCACCGGCAAGCACATTCACGAAACCCGCGAGTGGATCATCCGCAACTCGCCGGTACCGATCGGTACCGTACCGATCTATCAGGCGCTGGAGAAGGTCGGCGGCATCGCCGAAGACCTGACCTGGGAGCTGTTCCGCGATACCCTGATCGAACAGGCCGAACAGGGCGTGGACTACTTCACCATTCACGCCGGCGTACTGTTGCGTTATGTACCGCTGACCGCCAAGCGTGTCACCGGCATCGTCAGCCGCGGCGGCTCGATCATGGCCAAGTGGTGCCTGGCGCATCACAAGGAGAACTTCCTCTACACCCATTTTGAAGACATCTGCGAAATCATGAAGGCCTACGACGTCAGCTTCTCGCTGGGCGACGGCCTGCGTCCGGGCTCGATTGCCGACGCCAACGACGCCGCGCAGTTCGGTGAACTGGAAACCCTTGGTGAGCTGACCAAGATTGCCTGGAAGCACGACGTGCAGTGCATGATCGAAGGCCCGGGCCATGTGCCGATGCAGCTGATCAAGGAGAACATGGACAAGCAGCTGGAATGCTGCGACGAGGCGCCCTTCTACACCCTCGGCCCACTGACCACCGATATCGCCCCGGGTTACGACCACATCACCAGCGGCATCGGTGCGGCGATGATCGGCTGGTTCGGCTGCGCCATGCTCTGCTACGTCACCCCCAAGGAACACCTGGGCCTGCCGAACAGGGATGACGTCAAGACCGGCATCATCACCTACAAGATCGCTGCCCACGCCGCCGATCTGGCCAAGGGCCATCCGGGCGCGCAGATCCGGGACAACGCACTGTCCAAGGCGCGCTTCGAATTCCGCTGGGAGGACCAGTTCAACCTCGGCCTGGACCCGGACACCGCGCGCGCCTTCCACGACGAGACCCTGCCCAAGGACTCGGCCAAGGTGGCGCACTTCTGCTCCATGTGCGGGCCGAAGTTCTGCTCGATGAAGATCACCCAGGAAGTGCGCGAGTACGCCAAGGATCAGCGCATCGATGCCGTTGACCTGGATGCCGAACAGGGCATGCAGGCCAAGGCCGAGGAGTTCAAGGCGCAGGGCAGCCAGCTCTATCAACGGGTGTAGCAGCCCGTCAGCGAAGCTTGATCTGGCAGCACTATGCTCGCTAGTGTGATGTGTAACGGGCCGCAGTTCAGACCGTGTGAAAACGTAGCGAGCGAAGGTCAGGCAAGACAAAAAACGACGAGAAAGCGCAGTTTACGAGCTGTAAATGAGCATTTTGAGCCGTTTTTTAACGCCGCTTGGCCGAGCGCAGTAGTTTTCACACAGTCTGAGTTTGGCCCGTTACGACCATCTGGGGAATGCAATGAACAAAGACGACATCGACATCATCGAGCGCGAGAACTGCTTTCGCGGCTTCTACCGACTCGACCGGATCAAGCTGCGCCATCGCCAGTTCGCCGGCAACATGGGCCCGCAGCTGACCCGTGAGCTGTTCGTGCGTCACGATGCCGTCTGCGTGCTGCCTTACGATCCGCAACGCGACGAGGTGGTGCTGATCGAGCAGTTCCGTGTTGGCGCCATGGACAAGAGCGCCAATCCCTGGCTGCTGGAACTGGTTGCCGGCCTGATCGACAAGGAAGAGGAGCCCGAGGAAGTCGCGCGTCGCGAGGCCATCGAGGAAGCCGATCTGACCCTGACGTCGCTGTGGCCGATCACCCAGTACTACCCTTCGCCTGGCGGTTCGGACGAGCGCGTGCATCTGTTCGTCGGGCGCTGCAGCAGTGAAGGCGCCGGTGGCGTGCACGGCCTGCCTGAGGAGGGCGAGGACATCCGCGTGCAGGTGATGGCGCTGGAAGATGCTCTGGCCGCGGTACGCGACGGACGCATCGACAACGCAGCGAGCATCATCGCCCTGCAGTGGCTGGCGCTGAACCGCGATGAAGTCCGGGGAATGTGGTCGTGAATCTGCTGCGCGAGCGCTACCGGGTCGACCTGGTAGAGCTGCAGACGGCTTGCGAAGCCAATTACGCACGCCTGATGCGTCTGCTTCCGCACATGCGCGAACGTACGGAAAGCCGCCGGGTCGCCCTGAGCCAGGGCGAGCACCTGCTCGGCGTGCTGGCTCTGGAAGTTCTGGAGAGCTGCCCTTACACCACCACCCTGTGCGTGCGCCAGGAACACAGCCTGCCCTGGCTGCCGGTACCGCAGCTGCAGGTGCGGGTCTATCACGATGCGCGTATGGCCGAGGTGGTCAGTGCAGAAAATGAGCGGCGCCTGCATACCCGCTACCCCTACCCCAACGCGGCGATGCATCAACCGGACGAGAAGAGCCAGCTCAATCTGTTCCTCGGCGAATGGTTGAGCCACTGCCTGGCCTGTGGGCACGAGCCACAGCCAGTGATGTAACACGGCCGCGCCATCAAGCTTTTCGTCACCTGGCCGATAGCGCGGCACGATCTGCCGTCACGGCAGACGCAACGAGGTTATTACAAGGGATGGCAAAAAACGCTTCTGGCGTTTTTTCTGTGATCTGCGTCCGCTTCCCGGGTTTTCCCTTTACTGCGGCAACCACCATAATTCACTCGATAGAGCCCAAGGAGACGGTCTTGCCGAGCCTGCCCACCCTACCCTCTGATTCCTCGCTGCTGCTGGTGCAGTTGTCCGACAGCCATCTGTTCGCCGAAGCGGACGGCAAGCTGCTGGGCATGGACACCTGTGACAGCCTGCAACGAGTGATCCAGCAGGTACTGGAGGAGCAGCCGCAGATCGACCTGATCCTGGCCACCGGCGATCTTTCCCAGGACGGCAGCGAGGCCTCCTACCAGCGCTTTCATCAACTCACCACCGCCATCGGCGCACCGACTCGCTGGCTGGCCGGCAACCATGATGAAGCGCAGCCGATGCAGGCGGCATGCAAGGGCAGCGAGCTGCTGGAGCCGGTGATCGACCTCGGTGCCTGGCGTATCGTCATGCTCGACTCCTCGATTCCCGGCGCGGTACCGGGCTTTCTCGCCAAAGACCAACTGGAACTGCTCGAGCGCACCCTCGGCGAAGCACCGCAGCGCCATCATCTGATCTGCCTTCACCACCATCCGGTGTCGATCGGCTGCAAGTGGATGGAGCCCATCGGCTTGCGCAACTCAGATGCCCTGTTCGCCATCCTCGACCGTCACCCGCAGGCCCGGGCAGTGCTCTGGGGGCATGTTCACCAGGAATTCGACCAGATGCGCGGCAATCTGCGTCTGCTCGCCTCCCCCTCGACCTGCGTACAGTTCGCGCCTGGCAGCGAGGAATTCCAGGTCGGCAGCGAAGCCCCGGGTTATCGCTGGCTGCGCCTGCATGCCGACGGCAGACTGAACACCGGCGTATCACGCGTCACCGGCATCCATTTCGAAGTGGATTACAGCGTCAAGGGTTACTGACATACCCCCAATCAGCTTGAAGCTTGCAGCTTGAGGCCCCGGACGAGTAGCCTCCCGCTCCATGACTGTATCCATCCTCTATATACACGGCCTGAACAGCTCGCCAGCCTCGCTCAAAGCCAGCCAGTTGCGCCGCGCCATGGCTCATCTTGGCCTGGAAAACCAGTTGCGCGTGCCCGCCCTGCATCATCACCCGCGCCAGGCCATGGCCCAGTTGCAGGCGCTGGTCGCCGAGCTGGGCAATCCCGTTCTGGTCGGCAGCTCGCTGGGCGGCTACTACGCCACCTGTCTGGCCGAGCGGCATGGACTCAAGGCATTGCTGATCAACCCCGCCGTGCAGCCGCACCTGCGCTTCGACGGCTACCTCGGCCCGCAGAAGAACTACTACAGCGACGAGACCTGGGAGCTTACCGAGGATCACGTCAGCGCCCTGGCCGAACTTGAAGTGACGCCGCCGAGCGACCCTCTGCGCTACCAGGTGTGGCTGCAGACCGGTGACGAAACCCTCGACTACCGCGACGCCGAGCGCTTCTACCGCGCCTGCGCGCTGCGCATCCAGGCCGGCGGTGACCATGGTTTCCAGGGTTTCGCCGAGCACCTGCCGATGCTCTTCGCTTTTGCCGGTATTAACGCCACACTCTGGCGTGATACCGACTTTTCCGTACTCATTTGATGAACAAGAGACCCTATGGCCCAGCAGAACGCCTATAACGCAGACGCCATCGAAGTCCTTTCCGGCCTCGACCCGGTGCGCAAGCGCCCGGGCATGTACACCGACACCACGCGCCCCAACCACCTGGCCCAGGAAGTGATCGACAACAGCGTCGACGAGGCCCTGGCTGGGCACGCCAAATCGATCCAGGTGATTCTCCACGAGGACAACTCGCTGGAGGTCATCGACGACGGCCGCGGCATGCCGGTGGACATCCACCCGGAAGAAGGCGTGCCGGGGGTCGAGCTGATCCTCACCAAGCTGCACGCCGGGGGCAAGTTCAGCAACAAGAACTACCAGTTCTCCGGCGGCCTGCATGGCGTCGGCATCAGCGTGGTCAACGCCCTGTCGACCCGCGTGGTGGTCACCGTCAAGCGTGACGGCAACGAGTACCAGATGAGCTTCGCCGATGGTTTCAAGGCCAGCGAGCTGGAAGTGATCGGCACGGTCGGCAAGCGCAACACCGGCACCAGCGTGCACTTCTGGCCGGACGCCAAGTATTTCGACTCGTTCAAGTTCTCCGTCAGCCGCCTCAAGCATGTGCTCAAGGCCAAGGCCGTGCTGTGCCCGGGCCTGTCCGTCACCTTCGAGGACAAGGCCGCCGGCGAGAAGGTCGAGTGGCATTACGAGGACGGCCTGCGCTCCTACCTGGTCGATGCGGTCAGCGAGTTCGAGCGTCTGCCCGCCGAACCCTTCTGCGGCGCCCTGGCCGGCAGCAAGGAAGCCGTGGACTGGGCGCTGCTGTGGCTGCCCGAAGGCGGCGACGCGGTTCAGGAAAGCTACGTCAACCTGATCCCCACCGCGCAGGGCGGTACCCACGTCAACGGCCTGCGCCAGGGCCTGCTCGACGCCATGCGCGAGTTCTGCGAGTTCCGCAACCTGCTGCCGCGCGGTGTCAAGCTGGCCCCCGAAGACGTCTGGGAGCGCATCGCCTTCGTCCTCTCGATGAAGATGCAGGATGCGCAGTTCTCCGGGCAGACCAAGGAGCGCCTGTCCTCGCGCGAGGCAGCCGCCTTCGTTTCCGGCGTGGTCAAGGACGCCTTCAGCCTGTGGCTCAACGCCAACCCGGAAACCGGCCTGGCATTGGCCGAACTGGCCATCAGCAACGCCGGCCGCCGCCTCAAGGCGGGCAAGAAGGTCGAACGCAAGAAGATCACCCAGGGCCCGGCGCTGCCAGGCAAGCTGGCCGACTGCGCAGGGCAGAACCCGCTGCGCTGCGAGCTGTTCCTGGTCGAGGGTGACTCCGCCGGCGGCAGCGCCAAGCAGGCGCGCGACAAGGAATTCCAGGCCATCATGCCGCTGCGCGGCAAGATCCTGAACACCTGGGAAGTCGACGGCAGCGAAGTGCTGGCCTCGCAGGAAGTGCACGACATCGCCGTGGCCATCGGCATCGATCCGGGCTCCAACGATCTTTCCGGGCTGCGCTACGGCAAGATCTGCATCCTCGCCGACGCCGACTCCGACGGCCTGCACATCGCCACCCTGCTCTGCGCCCTGTTCGTGCGCCATTTCCGCACGCTGGTCGATGCCGGCCATGTCTATGTAGCCATGCCGCCGCTGTACCGTATCGACCTGGGCAAGGAGATTTTCTATGCCCTGGACGACGCCGAGCGCGATGGCATCCTCGACCGCCTGGTGGCCGAAAAACGCCGCGGCAAGCCGCAAGTCACCCGCTTCAAGGGCCTCGGCGAGATGAACCCGCCACAACTGCGCGAAACCACCATGGATCCGAACACCCGGCGCCTGGTGCAGCTGACCCTCGACGACTTCGAGGGCACCCGCGAAGTGATGGACATGCTGCTGGCGAAAAAACGCGCCAGTGACCGCAAGAACTGGCTGGAAACCAAGGGCAACCTGGCCGAGGTCCTGGCCTGATGCGTAATCATCTCCTTGCACTCGGTCTGTTGGCCGGCGTCGCGAACGCCGAGCCAGTGGTGCTGGAAGAATTGCAATTGCAGGCCGAGTACCCGGTGACGGAGATGCCCAGCGGCAACCTGTCCGGCCTGGCGCTGTGCGGCGAGACCATGTGGGCTGTATCCGACCGCGACGACGACCGCCTCTACCAGTTGCACCGCGAAGACGGCCTGCTGCGCGCCGAGGCGGAAACCTTCGTCGCCCCCGAGCCGCCAGAGAGCGCGCTACCCTGGGGCCTGCGCATGCGCAATTGGGCGGCCGGACTGGTACGCGGCGGCAAGCTCGACTTCGAAGGCCTGTCATGTGACGCGCAGGGCAACCGCTACCTGATCAGCGAGACTCGTGCCGCCGTGCTGCAGGTGAACAGCAACGGCAGCGCCCAGTGGCTCGGTCTGCCAGGCGGCCTGGTGCGCCAGGCCCGCGCCAGCGGCATGCTGCTGCACTTCAACCAGGGTTTCGAAGGCATCGCCATCGACCCCGCCGGGGAGCGCCTGTGGCTGGCCGCCGAACAGCGCCGCCGCGGCCTTACCGTGCTGCATCGGCGCGGCAGCAGCTGGCGCTGCACCGGTGGCTGCGTGCTGACCAGCGAAAGCGGCGATGAAGCCTCACCGCAAGCGCTCGGCGGTCATCCGGCGCCACGCGACTTCTCCGGCCTGACCTATTTCGAGGAGAAACTCTTCACGCTGGAGCGTCAGGCCCATCGCATCTGCCGCCGCGCTCTGGGTGACGGCGTCGCGGAGCTCTGCTGGTCGTTCGCCGCCGAGGCCCTGAGCGAGCCGCGTCGCTATTCAGCGAATTACGGCATGGCCGAAGCGCTGTGGATCGACAAGGATGGTGCCTGGGTCGGTGTCGACAATGGCAGTCAGATCCGCGCCGATGGCGAAGAGCGCCCCATCGTCTGGCGCTTCGCCGCACCCAAGGGCGGCTGGAGCCGTCGCCCGTGAGTGAGCAGGCGCCCGGCTATCGTGCCGGACGGGTGATGTGGGTGCTCGCCTGGGGCGCCGGCCTGCTGCTGGCCACGCATTTCTTCGGCAACTGGGAAGACGCACAGCGCAACCCCAACCGGACGCCGGAGTCGCGCCACGGAGAGGGGTTCGTCGAAGTCAGCCTTGCCAGCAGCCGTCAGGGCCACTATCTGGTCAACGGGCAGATCGACGGCCACGACGTGACCTTCATGCTCGACACCGGCGCCACTCAGGTGGCGATTCCCAGCGAAGTGGCCGAACGCCTCGGCCTGCAACGCGGCGCGCCGATCACCATCAGCACCGCCAACGGCCGCGCCACAGGGCATCGCACGCGCCTGGAAAGCCTGCGCCTGGGCGATATCGAACTGCATGACGTGGCCGCGTTGATCGCCCCCGGCATGGCCGGTGATGAGGTGCTGCTGGGCATGAGCGCTTTGAAACAACTCGAATTCAGTCAGAAGGGCGGCACCCTGGTGCTGCGCCAATCAACCTTGCAATGAGGCCCGCATGAGCGAATCCCTCGATTTGAGCCTGGAAGGCGTTGAACGCCGGTCACTCGCCGACTTCACCGAGCAGGCTTATCTCAACTACTCCATGTACGTAATCATGGACCGCGCCCTGCCGCACATCGGCGACGGCCTGAAACCCGTGCAGCGCCGCATCGTCTATGCCATGAGCGAATTGGGTCTGGACGCCGACTCCAAGCACAAGAAGTCGGCGCGGACCGTCGGTGACGTGCTCGGCAAGTTCCACCCGCACGGTGACAGCGCTTGCTACGAAGCCATGGTGCTGATGGCGCAGCCGTTCAGCTACCGCTATACGCTGGTCGACGGCCAGGGCAACTGGGGCGCGCCGGACGATCCCAAATCCTTCGCTGCCATGCGCTACACCGAGGCGCGCCTGTCGCGTTACTCGGAAGTGCTGCTCTCCGAGCTCGGCCAAGGCACGGTCGACTGGGTGCCGAACTTCGACGGCACCATGAACGAGCCGGCGACCCTGCCGGCGCGCCTGCCCAACCTGCTGCTCAACGGCACCACCGGCATCGCCGTGGGCATGGCCACCGACGTGCCACCGCACAACCTGCGCGAGGTCGCCGCAGCCTGCGTGCGTCTGCTGGATGAGCCGAGCGCAACGGTCGAGCAGCTCTGCGAGCATATCCAGGGCCCTGACTTCCCCACCGAAGCCGAAGTCATCACACCCAAGGCCGACCTGCTGAAGATTTACGAAACCGGCCGCGGCTCGGTGCGCATGCGCGCCGTCTACAGTGTCGAGGACGGTGACATCGTCGTCACCGCCCTGCCGCATCAGGTCTCCGGGTCCAAGGTGCTGGAGCAGATCGCGGCACAGATGCAGGCCAAGAAGCTGCCGATGGTCGCTGACCTGCGTGATGAGTCGGACCACGAGAACCCGTGCCGCATCGTCATCATCCCGCGCTCCAACCGCGTCGATGCCGATGAACTGATGACCCACCTGTTCGCCACCACCGATCTGGAGTCCAGCTACCGGGTCAACACCAACGTCATCGGCCTCGATGGTAAGCCGCAGGTCAAGGATCTGCGCACCCTGCTCAGCGAATGGCTGGTGTACCGCGTCGGCACCGTGCGCCGCCGCCTGCAGTTCCGCCTGGACAAGGTGGAAAAGCGCCTGCACCTGTTGGAAGGTTTGTTGATTGCCTTCCTCAACCTCGACGAGGTGATCCGCATCATCCGCACCGAGGATTCGCCCAAGCCGGTGCTGATGGAAACCTTCGGTCTCACCGATGTGCAGGCTGATTACATTCTCGACACCCGCCTGCGCCAACTGGCCCGCCTGGAAGAAATGAAGATCCGTGGCGAGCAGGACGAGCTGGCCAAGGAGCGCGAAAAGCTGCTGGCTCTGCTCGGCAGCGAAGCCAAGTTGAAGAAGCTGGTACGCAAGGAGATCATCGGGGACGCCGAAAAGTACGGCGATGACCGCCGCTCGCCGATCGTCGCCCGCGCCGAAGCCAAGGCCCTGTCGGAAACCGAGCTGATGCCGACCGAACCGGTCACCGTGGTGCTCTCGGAAAAAGGCTGGGTGCGCTGCGCCAAGGGTCATGACATCGACGCCACCGGTCTGTCCTACAAGGCCGGCGACGGCTTCAAGGCGGCCGCACCGGGCCGTTCGAACCAGTACGCGGTGTTTATCGACTCGACAGGCAGGAGCTATTCGCTCGCCGCACACAGCCTGCCGTCGGCGCGCGGCCAGGGTGAACCGCTGACCGGTCGTCTGACACCACCACCGGGGGCAACCTTCGAATGCGTGATGCTGCCGGAGGACAGCGCGCTGTACGTCATCGCCTCCGACGCCGGCTACGGCTTCGTGGTCAAGGGCGAGGATCTGCAGGCCAAGAACAAGGCAGGCAAGGCGCTGCTGACCCTACCCAACGGCGCCAAAGTGGTCGCCCCCAAGCCCGTCAGCAATCTGGAAGACGGCTGGCTGGCCGCGGTGACCACCGAAGGCCGCCTGCTGCTGTTCAAGGTCACCGATCTGCCGCAACTGGGCAAAGGCAAGGGCAACAAGATCATCGGCATTCCGGGTGAGCGAGTGGCGTCACGCGAGGAGTATTTGACCGATCTGGCCGTGCTGCCCAGCGGCGCCAGTTTGGTTTTGCAGGCCGGGAAGCGTACCCTGACACTCAAAGCCGACGATCTCGAGCACTACAAGGGCGAGCGCGGCCGACGTGGCAACAAGCTGCCGCGCGGCTTCCAGCGTGTCGACCAGCTTCTGGTGGAATAGCGTCGACCACACGCCCCGTTCAACCGGAACATCCGCGCTACCGGCAAGCGGCCAAGGCTGGAGTCGTAGCGCGGTTTGACGGATGATACGCGCCCCGGGTCATCCATGACCCCGCATGATATGAGATCGATGCGCAGCTGCCCCAAGGCGGCTGCCTGGAACTGATGATGACTGTAGTACGCTCTACGGCCCTGTTTCTGACCGCGCTGCTCGCACTGAGCGGTTGCAGCCTGCTGCAGCAGAAGCCGGTATCTCTTTACCAACTCGACAGCGGCGATGCCGTGACCCCGAATCAGGACAACGGCGTGACCGTGCTGGTCGGCCCGATCAGCGTAGCCGACTACCTGCGCCAGCAGCACCTGCTGCAGCGCCAGGCCGATGGCAGCCTGGTTGCCGCACGGGACGCTCGCTGGGCCAGCGGCCTGGCCGACGATATCGACCAGCAGATGCTGCGCCAGCTGGCCTGGCGCCTGGACAGCCAGCGCCTGGCACTGGCTCCGGCCGCCCCCGGTTTCAGCGCCGATGCACAGGTCATGCTGACCATCACCCGCCTGGACTCCGGCCCGCTTCAGCCCGCTGTGCTCGAGGCCCAGTGGCGCCTGCTCGACCGTCGTGGACAGTTGCGCGACAGCCGCCTGATTCGCCTGGAGCAAGCACACGGAGGCCCGCTGGCCGAGCAGGTCAAGGCCCAGAGCATTCTGCTGCAGCGCCTGGCTGCCGAGATGGCAGCGGCCATCCAGCCTGTCGCCGCCGTTGAACCGGAGCCCGAACCGACGCGCAAGAAGGCTCCGGTAGCCAGCAGCAAAAAGCAGGAGCCCGCCACTGCCGGCCCGAAGATTCCGGTGGCAGAGCCGATCAAGATCGATACGGAAGTATTCCGGTTTTAAGCAAAAAGCCCGCAAAAGCGGGCTTTTTGCTTAACAGATGCCGTTGAGGCTCGACATGTCCCCGGCAAAGCCTCGCCGGATTCAATCCGGCGCTGCGCACAGACTTGGCTGCCGGCCCCGGCAATCGGTCAAGACAGATTCGCGGCCATGGGCCGGTGATACCGAGCCCGGCACAAACGAGCCGTTACTTGCTGCGAATCTTCTCGACGATCGCAGTGGTGGAGCTGTTCTCCACCAGGCCAAGTACCCGCACTTCACCGCCATAGGCCTGGACGATATCGGCACCGACCACCTGATCGATGCCATAGTCACCACCCTTGACCAGCACGTCGGGTTGCACCTGCTTGAGCAGACGCTCGGGCGTGTCTTCGCTGAAGCTCACCACCCAGTCCACCGCTCCAAGACCGGCTAGCACCGCCATACGGCGGTCGACAGCATTGATCGGGCGGCCCGGACCTTTGAGACGACTGACCGAGGCGTCGTCATTGATCGCCACGATCAGGCGATCGCCCTGGGCACGGGCCTGCTCCAGATAGGTCACGTGACCGGCATGGAGGATGTCGAAGCAACCGTTGGTAAAGACGATCTTCTCACCATGGGCGCGGGCATCCTCGATGGCGAGCAGCAATTGATCCAGACTCAGCACGCCACGCTCGGAGCCTTCCTCGCGCTGTACCGCGCGGCGCAGCTCCGGCGCGCTGATGGCCGCCGTGCCCAGCTTGCCGACCACGATACCGGCAGCCAGGTTGGCCAGAGCTACGGCATTGGGCAGCTCTTCACCTGCCGCGATGGAAGCGGCCAAGGTGGAAATCACCGTATCCCCGGCCCCCGTAACATCGAACACCTCACGGGCGCGGGCCGGCAGGTGCAGCGGAGCATGCTCGGGACGCAACAGGGTCATGCCGTGCTCCCCACGGGTGACCAGCAACGCGCCCAGCTCAAGCTCGCGCATCAGCCTGGCACCCTTACTGACCAGCTCGGCTTCATCAGCGCAGCCACCGACGATGGTCTCGAACTCGTGCAGATTCGGCGTGATCAGACTGGCGCCGCGATAGATGGAGAAATCCTTGCCTTTCGGGTCGGCCAGCACGGGGATGCCCTTCCTGCGCGCTACCTGGATCAGGGCTTGGTGATTCTGCAGCGCACCCTTGCCGTAGTCCGACAGCACCAGCACCATAACCCCGGCGAGCAGCGCATCGACATCGCGCTCCAGCGCAGCGGTATCGGTATTGAAGGGTTCCTCGAAATCCATACGCAGCAGCTGCTGATGGCGGCTCATTACGCGCAGCTTGACGATGGTCGGCTGGCCATCAAGACGCTGGAAGTGAGTTTCCACACCGGCACCACGCAGGCTGTCGCTGAGGCTTTCGGCGGCTTCGTCTTCACCAGTGACCCCCACCAGCAGGGCGCGGGAACCAAGCGCCGCGATATTCAGCGCCACGTTGGCGGCACCGCCCGGGCGGTCCTCGATCTGATCGACACGCACCACGGGGACGGGGGCTTCCGGGGAAATCCGCGAGGTGCCGCCATGCCAGTAGCGATCAAGCATCACGTCGCCCACCACCAGAACGGCAGCTTGGTCATAGCGGGGCATGGTCAGTTTCATGGTGACTCCGGGCCGTCGAAAACGCCGCGAATGATAACACAGGCTATATTGCGACTTTCTCAAGCGCCCGGAGCATGGATGACAACATTAATGAACTGCGGCCGACGCCAACGCGTGATTATTGGGGGAATTTCGCACGCTTGAATTTTAGTAAGAAGCCCATCGAGGTCGAATAGCGGCAGCGGAAGCACTTTCAAATAAGCCTGAGAAAGTCGTTCTAGCAGGTGCGCTTTTCCCTCTGCCTTAATGCGCGAAAGGAACTTTTGTACGTCTGCCTCGGCTAGCTGTGGAGTCAACTCGGTGGCCCTTTCAAAATCGATGACATGAACATCCTCAGCGACAAGAAAGTTATAGAGATTGCAGTCGCCATGGGCAACGCCCTGGGCATGCAGCGCGGCAATCATCTCCATCGAGCGCAACGCGCCTCTCTCAAAGCGCTGGTCTGCCAGCAAAGCCAACGGTATACCCGCAATTTCGCTCATCACCAGAAAGGTTTCTACTCGTTTCCCGGTGCGCCGTTCCATAAACAGCCAAGGTTGTGGCGCCGCAAATCCTCTTGTTTCAAGACTTTGCAGCCAGTGCAGTTCGTTAAGCATTGACCGGCGTAACTTACTGCGTCCTACCGAGTGCCAAAAGCGCAGCGGAGCTCTGTAGCGCTTGACGAAAAAACGCTCACCGTTCACTTCGAAACCTGAAACTGACCGCCCCTCGGCGAAGTCCTCCAGGCAATGGTGCAACGCCAAAAACGATTGGATGGCATGCCCCTTGTCGTTCCGACGGACACCACGAAAGCCCTGCCATACGAACTGCTCCAGCACCTTTACTACTCCTTTAAGGCGTCTTACTTATCAATGTTCCGATTAATCGGTCGCACCCAAAACAGCTCGTGCCGGCGTACCGCCTTGCGGAAGAACTCATCCTCACCGGTTGCAGGCCAGCGGCGCCCCACCAGCGCCCGCTGGATCAACCGACGCCAGCGCCTTTTCAGCGGTAGCGGGCCCTGCAGGTCGTGCTGCAGCCCCAGCGCCATGGCTTTGTCCAGTTGCTGCTGGGCATCCAGCGAGGGACTCCACAGGCGATCGGCCGGCAATGGCGTAATGGCCGGAGGCAGGGCGATGCCATTGCCTGCAGGGCCCATCGGCCAACGGTCGTTGTCATGCAGATGGTTGGCATATAGCAGCAGGGTCTGCGCCTGCCAGGCGGCACGCTCGCAAGCTTCGAGCAAAGCCCGCGTGCTGGCGACATGATCGTGATGCGGGTCGAGTTGCGGGTGCGGCGTCAGCACCACCTCGGGGCGGTAGTGGTCGATGACGGCAGCCAGATCGGCAATCAGGTTGTTCCAGCTCGGCAGCCCATCAGCGTCGGCAGGCAGACGTATCGGATTGTGATTACGCACGCTGCGCACATCATTTTCACCGGACTCGCGTGAACCGAACGGCTGCTGCGGACGCTCAGCCATGAGCGGCAGTTGCAGACAGTAATAGCCAAGCTGTACGCAATGGGTCTGCGGTACCCCCCCCCAAAGCGGAGCAGCGAGACTGTCCCAGGCGCGCAAACGTCCCTTGAGGCGCGCTGCAGCGTCTTTTTCCAGACCCAATCGCTGATAGTTCTCCGCCTCGATCTCGCCCTGGGTCAGGGTAACGATGGCAACCTCGGCCGCCCGACTGTAAAGGCCGAAAGCTGCCAGCTCGGCGTCGTCAGCATGTGGCGCGACGATCAACAGACGCTGCCCCGCGTAATCCGGGTTACGCATGGCATGCAGACGCAGCTCACCGTCGATGCGGCAGAATCGCGGCCTGACGGCCAGGCCGTCAGCCGGCAGCCCGGAAAGATTGAGGTATCGTCGGCCGGCAACACCCCGCTCGAAATCCTGGCGGTCACCACCCAACAGCACATGGGGATCCAGCAATCGCCCGAGCCATGTAGCCTTGAGCCGCAGTTCTAGAATCAGCGTGTCATAGCCGTCCACTTGCGCTTCGACCTGCAGCACTCCCTGTTCGATACGCGCTGGTACGCTCAGACAATCTGCGGGGAATTCATGCTGGTAATCGTCCCGAGGTGAATAGAAAAGGTGGTCGGCAAACCAGGCTTCATGCACCACCCAGCCCAACACCAGTAGCAGAAGCGGCAGCCACCAAGCGATGAGCACGCCGACCGCCAGCAGGGTCAGCAGGGCCAGCAACAAGGCCATGCGCTTGTTACGCCGATGCTGCTTGAGCAGTTGCTGCTTGCGTCCGTTCATCGCCTCACACCTGATAGACCGGCACCCGGTTGCACCAGCGATCCTTGTATTCGCGGTCGGCGCGGCCGAAGGAGTAGCGCAGCGGCTTACCCAGCGCTCGCGCATGCTCCCATTCACTCTGCGTATTGACGAAGCTGAGCACGCTGCCGGGGCTGAACTCGCGCTGCTGCGGGTCGACCCCGCCGTTGATGTACTCCAGGCTGACCCATTGCGGCGCCTCGACACGGTAGAGCACCTGGATCGCCACCGGCTCGTCGTTGAGATAGATCAGCGCGCCGGTCATGAACTCGCGCAACAAGCCGAACACTTCGCCCAGATGATCTTTGCCGGTGGCCGCGAAGCCCCAGCGGCGCTGGAACAGATCGGCGTAGATGCGTGCCTGTTCCTCGGGCGTCAGCTCCAGCATCGGCCGGATCACCCCGCCCGCCTCTTCCAGCAGGCGCTGTTCGCGGCGCTGGTTGTAGCGAAACTTCTTGCTGTACTGCTCGGGTTCGCGGGCCAGCGCTAGGCCTTCGGGCTGCTCGCTGATGCCGATGAGCCCGGTCGCATTGAGTTCGGACAGGTAGCGCACCCGATGGCGCAGCGCAACCTGCGCACCAGTTGCCAGCGGCAGAATGATCTCGGCATTACCCAGATCGAACAGACCGCGCTTGCCCTGCTGCTTGAGCACATCCTTGGACAAGGCCAGATGCCGCCCCCAGGTCGGGATAGCGGCCTGCAGCTCGCCATCGACCAGCCACCCCAGGTAACGCACCGGGATAGCGGCCAGATCGGCCAACCGCGCCACCACCTCGGGGTGAGTGGCAACGCTGCCACCGAAACGCCCCCAGGCCTCGGCGTAGTCAGCCGCATTGATTGGCGCCCAGCCACGCTCACGCCAGAATTGCAGACGATTCAGCATCAGGCGTTCAGCTCGGCTACGACGGACTCGTCGCCGTCCTCGAACTGCTTGGCATGCAGTCTGGCGTAGTAGCCATTCTGTGCCAGCAACTCGGCATGCGTACCGCGCTCGACGATCTGCCCCTGATCCATCACCAGAATCAGATCGGCCTTCTCGATGGTAGTCAGGCGGTGCGCGATCACCAGCGTGGTACGACCCTGCATCACCTGATCCAGGGCCGCCTGGATATGCCGCTCGGACTCGGTATCCAGGGCCGAAGTGGCCTCGTCGAGAATCAGCAGCGGCGCATCCTTGAGCAGCGCACGGGCAATGGCCAGGCGCTGACGCTGGCCACCGGAGAGCAACACGCCGTTCTCGCCGACCAAGGTGTCATACCCCTGCGGCATCTTCTCGATGAACTCGGCGGCATAGGCATCGGCGGCCGCCTGCTGCACAGCTTCGAGCGGCGCGCCAGCCAGATCGCCATAGGCGATATTGTTGCGCACCGTGTCATTGAACAGGGTGACGTGCTGAGTCACCAGAGCAATGTGGCGACGCAAATTGCGCAGGGTGTAATCCTCGACATCGACACCATCGAGCAGGATCTGCCCCTGCTCATGGTGATAAAAACGCGGAATCAGGTTGGCCAAGGTCGACTTGCCGCTGCCGGAGCGGCCGACCAGCGCCACCATCTGCCCTGGCTCGGCGACGAAAGAGATGTTGTTCAGCACAGGCTTTTCCGCACCGGGGTAGCTGAAGCTCAGATCCTTGACGTCCAGCCGGCCGCTGATGCGCTCTCGAGCCTGGGTACCACGATCAACTTCCGGCTCCTCGTCGAGTTGCTCGAAGATACTCTCGGCACCCGCCAGGCCTTTCTGAATCGTCGAACTGACCTCGGACAACTGGCGAATCGGCTTGGGCAGCAAACCGGCCAACGTGATGTAGGCCACCAGGTCTCCCGCCGAAGCATCACCACGCAACAGCAACACCAGAAACATCAGCACCGCCATGGCGCTGTAAATCACCAGTTGCAGTGATGGCGTATAGACAGCATTGGTCTTGACCATCTTCAACTGTTTGAGCTTGTTCTGCTCGCTGGCATCAAGAAAGCGCTGCTTCTCGTAGTCTTCGCCGCCGAAGCTACGGACCACCCGATAGCCCTGGATACTCTCCGAGGTCACATGCGTGACATCACCCATGCTGGTCTGGATCTTCTTGCTCTGCTTGCGAAATTTCTTGCTGGTGCTGGTCACCATCAGACCGATGACCGGCAGGATGGCGACCATGACCAGGGTCAGCTTCCAGTTCATCCACAACAACGTGGCGAACAGAAACACCACCGTCATGCCTTCGCGCACCACCACCTTGATCGCATCGGTGGCAGCCCCGGTGACCATGGTCACGTTGTAGGTGATGCGCGAGATCAGATGCCCGGAGTTGTGGTTGTCGAAGTAGCGGTTGGGCAGGGTCATCAGGTTGTTGAACAGCTCAACTCGCAAGTCCTGGACCAGCCCCATAGACACCTTGGCCAGGTAGTAATTTCCAAGGAACGAACCAATGCCCTGCCACAAGGCGATCAGTACGATAAGAAGTGGCACAGCCTGGAGCAGCTTGAGATGCGCCAACCAGGGCGCGTGCTCTAGTAGCCAAGGTATCCCAGTGAACAGACTGGCATCCGGGTTGGATAGGCCATCGACAAAGTACTTGAGGATGTAGCCCAGCATCGGCTGGGTGGAGGCGAAAATCAGGAACCCCGTAAGGCTGATGGTAAACAGTCCCCAATAGGGAACTACATAGCGCAGCAATCGCAGATACACCCGCAGGCTGGATTGCTGGGTAGAATTGGCCATTCGGTATGTCCCACGAAACTGGCTAGAGGAATACGATGCGGATTGTAACAGCGAACGAACTACAAAACTGGCTGACCAATGGCCAAGTGCTGGAGCAAGACAGTCGCGGTCCCAAGGTCGTTCGCCTGGACAATGGCAACTTCCTGAAGATATTCCACAGTCGCAAAGCCCTGCTCTCTCGTTGGCGCCCCAAAGCACGGCGCTTTGCTCGCAACGCGGAAAGACTACAGGCCTTGGGAATCCCGACCCCTGAGGTACTGGAGTGCTGCTGGCTGGAGCAGCAACGCGCCACCAGTGTTTGCCTCTATAGCCCGCTTCAAGGTGTCCCTCTCGACAGCATATTCAGCGAACAGCGAGAACAGTTCGACAGAGACCTTCCCAATTTCGTCGCATTCATACGGCAACTGCATCGCAAAGGCATTTACTTTCGCTCACTGCATCTCGGCAATGTCCTCAAACTCCCCAACGGGGGCTTTGGGCTGATTGACTTCCTCGACCTAAGCTTCAAAGGCGCCCCCTTGAGCCGGAACCTAATTAAAAGGAATTTTGCTCACTTGAGAAACTACCTGGAACGGCGCCAAGTAGAGAACTTCCCTTGGAGCAGGCTAACAGAGTGCTATGAGCGCGGCCTGTCTGAGGAAGCGTAATCAGCGTTCCGACGAGCCAGAAGCAAGCCCAAGGCAATCGGCAGCCAGGTAATAAGCCAGTCTGCATTAGGCTTACGCCACAGACCTATGCCATCAGTCATCAAGCTTACGGTGGCAAACAGCCACAGCGCCAACAGTGCTCGCCCCAGAGCCGAGTCTCTGGCTTGCCAGGCGCGCCAGAGACAGAGCAACCAGAGTACGCAAAAGATCAGTAGCCCCCCGACACCCAGTCGCACACCCGTATCGATAAAAAGGTTATGGGGATGTTTGAACTGATTTGTAAGCCCCGGGACGGTGAGCTTGAACTCATGAAAACCAATACCGAACCAGGTATTTTCGGCAATCAACTGCAACCCACCGCCCCAAAGTTCCAGGCGGTAGGACAGCCCGCGCTGCATCAGCATCTGCACGTCATAGATCGCGACTGCAGCGACCGCCAGTAGCAACCCAAACAAGACAGTCAGCCCGATCCATCGCGGCACCGATACCAGAATCACCATCAGCGATGCCAGCAATGCCAGCCAGACACCACGAGTCTGGCTGGACAGCAGAAATGCCAGATAGCCTATGGCAGCCACACCGGCAGGCAGCAGCCAAGCAAGTCGCCACGGGCGCCCCACCACCATTGCCAGACCGACGACAGCGAGCGCTCCGACGGCATGAGCCGCCATGATGACCGTATCCCATATACCCAGTGCCGTCAGACGACTCGAGAAAGGATTTTGCTCAAGCACATAAAAATGCAGCCATGACAGACCCGCTCCGACCCCGCCCAGTAGCACCCCAAAAATCAATAGTCGCTCGACAGAAGCGTCACCGGCTCTGGCTGCCAGCAAAAAACCAAGCAAACTCAAAGTCACGTAGGCCACAACCTTCGCATCACTGACAGGCTCCTCACTGCCCCGCACGATCAAAATCAACAAGGTCCAGGCAGCGAAAGCGACGTATAGCCATAGGTCAGGAGATGCCAAATGCGACCTGAACGCGGCATATCCCAAGCTGCACAATGCTGGCAGCCAAAGCAAAACCGCGAGCAATTGGTGATAAACCTTGCTGCTCGGTACCAGCCACGGCGCACAGAGAAGAACAGCCACTCCTATAGCCGCCCACCGAGCCAGCAAAGCCTGCCCCCCCATCACACCCGCTTGTTTATACATAACAACCCTACCCCCACCCCATGGTCAACAAGGGGCAATTCTGTATACGAAACAGCATTGCGCGCCGTGCACTTTTGCTATCGCTGCGCTGCTAGTCCCGACCGGTCAAACGTGCAACCACACGATCGATGTGAGCTTGATTTGGATGCTGCCAACTGCCAGGGATGCAGTACTCTTCGTGCAGATAATGGATAAACCCCTCGCGAGTCGCATCACTTAACGGCCAATCGGGGAAGTTACACGCCAGACGGATCGCGGAGCGTTCCGAGTCTGCGTGAACCACCACCCCCTCGATGTTGTAACAAGCCTGCCCGAGCGTCATCACAGCTTTAGCGTACAGCAAGCTTTCCAAACCCACGGTCGAGTTAACCGTGACGACAAACTGACTTCGACGTATCAGCTCCTCGGTACTGTTTGCATTCGCAAATATCAGCCGATCATTCGCCTTCGCATGAAGATCTGGATATTCATGCTTACTAGAAGGATGCTCCTTGAAAACCGCCGGAAGGCCACAAGCCTCGCTCATCCGCTCAGCCAGCGCGAACAAGTCACGCATATTGCGGATCCAGGGCGAGAAGAATCGTATCTGGGTGTCGCTATCGACTTGAAACGGAAAAAAGATAAAACGCTCCGGCAGCTCGATAGACGACCCAAAGTCGCGCCGACCTTGTCTAGGTACAAGCACGAAAGACGAGACGCCGGGCACCACGCCGCGGCATCGATAAAACTCGGGGTCGCGCGCTAACGAGCTTTGGTAGTTCACCCCAAGCGGGTCGACCGTGGTGGTACTCGGCAGCAGCCCATTCTCAAAGAAGAAGCGCCTGGTTGACCCCGGAGTCAATGCCATAAGCAAACGACAATAACGATGGGAGCCATTCCAGACCGCGACCCCAACTGGTTTTTTTGCCTCGAGTAGTGCCTTGATGCTCAGCGCCACCAATAGCAGTTCGAGATACAGCCCAAAACGATAAAATCGCCCCGCGTACTTACGCTTCAGGCGCCGCTCGGCACATTTCTCATCAACAATTTCCCGCCAGTTGATGCACCGCAGTGTCGACCTCATCTCACGCCAAAGAGGCCATGGCAACTGACGGAGCGAAATCACCTCGCCCGAAAGATCACCGTCATCGAGCAAAGCCTGAAAATATCGACTCTGAAAAGGAGCGACAGAAAAGAAGATAAAACCGTTCATTTTGCCAATACCTGGGTACAACCCAGCCCGCAACAAGGTCTACTAAACCGCGACTAACGAGGACAACCTTCGACCAAGGCCAGATACTGGCTACGGTACTGCCCAACACTGTGGTGTGCTTGCAGATAGCCGAAAGCACAGAGTCCTCGTTCACGCAACGCGGTGCCCGGCAACTCAAAATGCTCAACCAGCGCTTTCGTCAGTCCGCCAACATCTCCGACACGAACGGCCGTTCCCCCGGCGCCCTTGATAATCGGCGCCATAGCCGGGATGTCCGAAGCGATCACTGGGAGTTCGCCGCTCATCGCCTCCAACAGCGCCAACGGCAAGCCTTCACTCAGAGACGGCATCACAAAAACGTCAAAAGCCCGAACGAACCTCAGAGCGTCGGCCCTGGCACCAGGAAGTAGCACTCGTCCGGACAACCCCAGTCGCTCAATCGCCGCCTCCAAATCAGGCCGGGCACGCCCTTCACCTATGATCACCAGCAAGGCACCTGGCAGCCGTTCGACACAACTGGCGAACGCCTCAACGAGGTGGATATGCCCCTTGACGGGTACGAGGCGACCAATAGCGCCAAACACGAAGGCGCCATCTGGCAGCCCTAGAGCCGCCCGAGCCTCATCACGAGATAGCTGTAAGGCTCGCGCCTTGTCGATGTCGATCGCGTTGTTTATCACGAGGGTATTTCCCTCGACGAAACCGCAACGACATTGAAGCAGGTAGTCCTTGACGGCTGCCGAGACCGCAACGAATCGCCAAGCCCGATCAATCATCCTCGCGGCCTGCGTGCGTCGATAAACTCGCTCATACTCGCCAAACCCATGGGTGATGCCGATACAAGTGGGAATACGCAGCCAGCGGTTCAGCCACAACATCATGTTGATGGCCTTAAAACGGTTGCAGATCACCACGTCGAATCGCTCCGCTCTGCAAAAACGAAACAGTCTCCACAGCGCCATAAAGCGCATCCCTTTCAGTTGCTCCTGCGACAACTCAAAATACACCGAGCGCTCTGCCACGCTCACTGGCTGCCCCTCAGATGGAACTCCACCCAGATAGGCGGATACCACCTCGTAGCGCTCGACAGGAAACGCCTTCACCACTTGCTCGGCAAGATCGGCAAAGTCGTGATTTTTAACGTTGTAATCCGGCTGCAGTTGCAGAACCTTGACTCGTTTCTTCACCAGCCCCACCTCTCAGTCAAGATGCAACATAGATCAATGCCTTGAACACGATAGTGGCCGACAATCCAGCGAAGCCACATGTAACACGAATCCTGTCTTCGCTATGAAAACCAATCACACACCGCTTGAAAATAAGCTGTTCCATCACTGAACCGCACGGCAAGCAGGACACAGAGCAACAGCGATCAGACTGGTTCATCGAAAATTTGGTTCCAAGCGACTCTCGGGGTCAACTGCTCTGGTAGGCGGGAGCACGGGGAAAGATTGAACACTTCAAAACGTCCCGGCTGGATAATACGTTGCCGCATAAAACGAAAGCTGGGCAGGATGTAGTCTTCGAAGTCGTCGTCAAGCGTGCTGGGTAATGTTTTTTCCTCTTGGTAACTGCGGCCCGCAGCGGGGTCAAGATCGACCCCCACCAGCAGAACCTTGGAAAAACCGAGATGAAAGGCCAACTGAACGCCAACGTACGCAATAGTTCTTGCGCAAAAGTAACCCTTGGAGAAATTACAACTAAAACCAATGCGGTTGGGTTTGCGCCGCCAGAGAGAAAAGTCGCTATGTAATTCCCTATCGTCGCGAATCGACCATGCGAATCGCCTGTCACCCAGAGGAACCTGCCCTCTCATGCGGTTGACCCGCTCCAGCAAGAAGTATGGCTTGTCTTCAGGCAGCGCAATCCCACGCTTTTCGGCCTCCAGAAAACAGAGATCGCTCAACGCTACGTGTTCGGAACTGGCTATACCCATTGCCAGGAGTTCAGGCCTGCCGCGGGCAAAGTTCACGTCATCGCACAAATAGTAAAACGGTTTCACCGCCAGCCCGTCGAAGCTGTGCACTGAGCCGTTCACCGCAATCACAGGAAAGGGGCAAGCAGCCAGTGGAAACCCCTTGGCAGAAGGCCCTGACGCCAGAATGACTACTGTTCCAGAATAACGGCCCCGGCTCTGTTCAAAACTCTGAGGCTTGATGCTCAGCATGTGCGCTCCTGTTCGACCGCATGAGTCACAGCTTTGGCAATATCGGCGAACATCTGCTCAGCCCTGGCTCGCGCAGACTGCAGGAAGGCATCAATCGCATGAAGCTCCTCGTCTTTGAAGGCAGCGCTATTGGCATGCGATAGCGCCTCGGGAAAACCATCGAACACACGCCCAGGCAACCCGATGTCCGCCAGCAGCGCCTGCGTCTTGCTGGTATTGGAACCTACCGCCACGAATGGCGTACGACTGGCCAGACATAGCGTCACCATGTGATAGCGGCCGGTCACCACCGTTCGAGCGCAGGCAATACGAGCCAGAAATCTGCGCTGGGACAGTTTGGCATGTCTCCAGCGCCAACGACTGGCGAGCTTCTTGGGTGGGCTCATCGCAAGCGGTAGAGCACGACTCTGCAACCAGTGCCGCATTGCCTTGCCCAACTGTCGCAAACGAAATCCCAGGGCGGCGCGCGTGCCCAACGCAAGATCCGGCAGGCAACGGATGCTCAAGTACTCACTGCCTACTGGACAAGTCGGGTAGGCGATCGCCATAAGCGCCTGCAGCTGCTTTCCGAGGACACTGCCGCTGAGCACAACCCCGTGCCGCAATTTGCCGCTCCAGGGCGTGAAATCGCTCAACAAGGTCAGATCCGGAACCACATTGACCTGATCCCGATACGGCGCGGCGGCTATGGCACTGGCCTGATCGCGAAAATAGGTAGCGGTAAAACAAGGCAGATACTGGTTGAGCTGAACGTTGTTTTGCCAAACAGAGTTGACTAGAAAACAAGGGATGCCTTGGGTATGGCAGTAGCGGGCAACCTCTCCCAACGTCAACGCAACGGGCGCGTCATCATGCATGGTTCCCTCGCCATTGATTAGGCACAGGTCCATACCGTCCAGCCACTGTTGAAGCCCTCCGGACTCACATTTGAACCCCAGAGGCACTCGACGAACGACTTCGACACCATGATTCTGGCAACCAAGCAGCAATTGCGCCGTCACAATCGCACAGCCATGATGGTCCTCAACCGAAGTGTCGTTAAATAATACCGCCTTAACCATTTTCGCCCCGTCGCATCGCTTAAAAACAATCGAGCTATTTCGCTTCACCCAACAAGGTGAAAACCATCTTTATCGACCATCCAAGCGCTGGCCTTGGCGACTTGCTCAGCCTCGCTCTGCGAGAGAGGGGAGTATTTGTCCCAGAGAGTTTTCCATCCAAGAAAGTGAAAGTAGGGGAAGCTCATCGACCCTGTGAGATTGGTAGTAATTACTCCTTCGCGCCAGAACCAACTACTGGGAAAATTATAACTACCATCAACCCAGGCCTTGCCTGCATTCGGGGTACTGAACAACTCTTCGAACGACGCATTCCGCCGCCAAGAATTAAAGCGCGCCATCAAGTTAAACAAGGGCTCAGGAAAATTTTTATGTCGTATGAACAGCTTCGAAAATGCACCTTCATCAAGTGCATGATGTTGCTGCTCACAGAGGCGCGGCAGGTAATTTTTCGCACTCAGAAATGCCTGCCGCATCCTCTCATTATTCCGCATCAGGCACAGATGCCCAGATACTCGTCGCTCGTGAGTGGAAAAGAAATCGAACCGAGCCAAGCGCTGCTCATTAAAGTACTGGCGAAGATCCCCGTAGATCAGGTCAAGGTCACTGAAGCCCCAAAAATCATAAGGGGCAATATCCAATTCATGGATATAACCTAACGCTGGTTTGAGGTCGCAGAGTTTGTAAGGATGTTCAGGGGCAAAATTGATAGAAAGTCGCTCCGAAACTAAAGCACAGTACTCACTGAAGCTCAGCTGTCGATAACGTACATTCGCCGGTAGATTGGAGGGCTCGCCACAGTCGCTGTACAACAGCCAGTCGATATCCGGATTACAGGCGCAGCTCCTCAGAAAATAAGGCATCCAGAACGGCCAGCGTCCAAAGTAGGGAATAACGAACACCAACGACGAGTTCATTGGAACATTTCCTGATGCAGCTTGGTAAATAGAACACGTACAGCTTCATCACTGAAACTATTCTGCAAATGCTGTTGCAGTGCAAACGGCACCGACTGCGGGATCTCTGGAGTCGATCCGAGCAAATCGGCGAGCGCCAATACATTACCCAGCGGAAAAAGTTGCCCCACTCCCTCGACCACCTCACGCCCGCCACCACAATCACTGCAGATCACAGGCACTCCTGCGGCCATCGCCTCCAGCAACACCATGCCGAACGGCTCATGATCGGAGGTCAACGCAAATACATCGAAAGCCTTGAAATAGCGCCGCCCATTCGCCACCTGACCAAGAAAGCGCACGGACTCGTTAACGCCCAGCTCCAACGCCAGTTCCTTGAGCTGCGCCTCTAGGCGACCACTACCCATGACCACCAGCAGGCTTCCCGCCGGCAGTTGTGGCAACGCCAGGGCGAAACCGCGAATCAGCGTGGCCTGATCCTTGTCCGGATGCAGACGGCCAACGTTACCAACTACCCAAGCGTCCTGGGGCAGCCCCAGATGCTCGCGCGCGACCTCGCGGGATACCTGCTCGGCCTGCACGGCCTCGACGTCTATGCGGTTGTACAGCGTTTCAATACGCTCGGCAGGCCAACCAGGCAGGCAGGTGCGCATGTCGTCGCGCACGGCGTTGGACACCCCGAGTAGCATCAGGCGCTTGCGAAAGAAGTTGGCGAACAGCTGTCGGGAACGACGCTTGTAGTCACCGAAGGCGTGATGCACGCCGATCACCGGCAGGCTGCTGCCGAGCAGCGCGACGTAGATCGGCTTGAAGCGGTGGGCGATGCACAGGGCGAAGTCGCGCGAAGCAGCGATCCGCCGGAAATCGCGGATCGCCCCCAGTTTGAGGCCGCGCACCTGAGCGCTGGAGTAGTCGAGGAAGATCACCTCGTCCGAGGCCGAGCCGCGCTCGACCTCGGCACTTGGCTTGCCGGTCAGGTAAACCGTGCAGACCTTGTAGGACGTGCCCTTGAACAGCACGGCGTATTGCCGCGCACAATCCAGAAAGGGGCCGTCATAGCCGTGGCAGAACTGCAGAACCCAGCGCTGCGTTTGGCCATCTGCCTGCTCAGACGTGGTCATACCAGTCCTTGCCATCCTTGACCACGAGAATATCTTCCATGATCAGGTACTGCAGGTCGGAGCCATAGAACATGTTCAGCGCATCGGTCGGCGAGCAGATCATCGGTTCCCCGCGACGGTTGAGCGAGGTGTTCAGCGACACGCCATTGCCGGTCAGTTTTTCCAGCTCCAACATCAGGTCATACCAGCGCGGGTTGAAACGGCGCTCCAATACCTGGGCACGTGAGGTGCCGTCCTCGTGGACCACTTCGCCGACGCGCTCCTTCCACTCTTCATTGACCTCAAAGGTGAAGGTCATGAACGGGCTGGGGTGGTCGACCTTGAGCATCTGCGGCGCCACGGTGTCGAGCATCGACGGGCAGAAGGGTCTCCAGCGCTCGCGGAACTTGATCTGCTCGTTGATACGGTCGGCCACACCCGGCACGCTCGGGCAGCCGATGATCGAACGACCACCGAGGGCACGCGGGCCGAACTCCATGCGCCCCTGGAACCAGGCCACCGGGTTGCCATCGGCCATGATCCGGGCGATACGTTCGGGCGTGTTGTCGATGCGCTTGAACACCGGCTGGTTCGGGTGCTTGGCGCAGGCGGCGATAACCTCCTCGTTGCTGTAGGAGGGACCGAGGTAGACGTGTTCCATCTTCTCCACTGGCACGCCGCGCTGATGCGAGACGTAGGCGGCAGCGCCGACAGCAGTGCCCGCATCGCCGGAAGCCGGCTGCACGAACAGCTCCTTGACGTCGTCGCGGGCGATGATCTTCTGGTTGAGTTTCACGTTCAGCGCACAGCCCCCAGCGAAGGCGATCTTGCCGGTTTCCTTGAGGATGTCGCCGAGGTAGTACTCCATCATCTCCAACGCCAGCTTCTCGAACAGCGCCTGCATGCTGGCCGCGTAATGGATGTAGGGATCGTCGGCGATGTCGCCCTGGCGCTTGGGCCCCAGCCACTCGATCAGCTTGGGCGAAAAATAGTAGCCCTTGCCGTTTTCCTTGTAGCGGCGGAAACCGATGACGTTGGCGTAGTCGGTGTTGATGATCAGCTCGCCGTTTTCGAACTTGGCCAGACGCGAGAAGTCATACTTGGCGGCGTCACCGTAAGGTGCCATCCCCATGACCTTGAACTCACCGTCGAGCATTTCGAAGCCCAGGTACTCGGTGATCGCACCGTAGAGGCCGCCGAGCGAATCCGGGTCGTAGAACTCCTTGATCTTGTGGATCCTGCCGTTCTCGCCGTAGCCGAAGAAGGTGGTGGCGTATTCACCCTTGCCGTCGATGCCGAGGATCGCGGTTTTCTCCTTGAAACCCGAGCAATGGTAGGCGCTGGAGGCGTGAGCCAGATGGTGCTCGACCGGCTCGATCTTGACCTTTTTCAGGTCGAAACCGAGTTGTACCAGGCACCACTCGATACGCTTCTTGTAGCGGTAGTAACGGCGGTTACCGAACAGAATGGCATCCAGGGCACGATCCGGCGCATAGGCATAGCGCTTGGCGTACTGCCAGCGGGCCTTCTCGAAGATGCTGATGGGGGCGAACGGAATGGCCACCACGTCGACATCCGACGGCTTGATACCTGCCTGCTCCAGACAGAACTTGGCCGACTCGTAGGGCATGCGGTTCTTCGCGTGCTTGTCACGCACGAAGCGCTCCTCTTCCACGGCCGCGATCAGCTTGCCGTCAATATAAAGCGCAGCGGACGGGTCGTGACTGAGGGCGCCGGACAGGCCGAGAATGGTCAGTGCCACAGGTGTAAGCCTCTAATTCGGGCAGGTGTCAGGCACCTGCGGTAAACGTTGGTCGAGCAACCGGTACAGGGCAGAGTCCGCCGACCAGTTGCGCAGAAAACGGGCGCGGTCGCGGGCATAGGCCCGGGCGAAACTGCGCGCACTGCGATGCTGCCGCAGGGCATCCAGGTCGATCAGCGACCAGGCGCCCTGCGTATCATCCCAAAACAGGTTGTGCCCCTTGAAATCACCGTGGCTGATGCGTTCACGCAGCAGGGCAGCGAACAGACGATCGAGCGCCAGCAACTCGGTTTCGGGGGGAGTAACCTGCTTGTATGCCTCAAAACGCGCGATTATATCCTGCCCGCCGCAATAGTCGGTAATCAGGTACGCGCGCCCACGCAGCCAGCACCAACGCTGCTCGATTACCGCCAATGGCCGCGGGGTGGGTATGCCCAGCAGTTGCAGGCGATTACCTTCACGCCAGCTATGCCAGGCGCGACTGGGCCGCCAGAAGCGCTTGAGCCAGTGCCACAGACTCTTTACGTTGTAGCGTTTGACCACCAGCGGGCGGCCATTCGACTCGACCCGCGCGACCGTGGCGGCACCACCGGTCTTGTAGATATGTCCGGCCTCAATGCGGGCATCCAGATCGACCAATAGCGGCTGCAGCTCAGGCTCGCACTCTCGCCGCAGCACACGCAGGCCAAAGGCACCCACGTGCGCAGCAAACAGGCTGCAATCGCGTGCGGTCTTCTTCAGGTAATCGCTCAACCGCCAGCGGCGCACCCTGGCGATCTCGGCCTGGAGCAGTTCCAGCGGTAGCGCGTGCTCGCCGTTGGCCAGCAGATAATGAATCAGAAGCTCTTCGAGATAGGGATCCAACTCGGCCGGCAACTGGGCGAAGAACACCCCGAGGTTTTCCAATACCCGCGCTCGCGACAGCGGCTGCCCGGGCGTCTCGCAGCGAACCCCACCGCCGTCGATCAGATACAGGCGACCCGCGTACTGCAACAGGTTGTCCAGATGCAGGTCATCCTGCCACAGCCCCTGAGCATGCATTTGCCCGATCGCGCCCAGCGCTTCGGCCAGCACGGCCTGCTGAGCATCCGTCAGCACCGGCTCGCGCGCCGCCTGATCCCAGGCGCTCCAGAGGCTCTGCGCGCCATCCAGATAGTCGAACAGCAGCCAGCCGCCCTGACCTTCGCTGACCCCATGGGCCAACAGTTCAGGCGTGACCAAGCCCTGCCGAGCCATCAGCTCTGCCCCCTCGAGCTCACGCTGAAAGTGCCGCTGCGACTTGCCGCCCACCAACAGCTTGGCCAGCACCCGGCGGCCCTGCCAGCGGGCAACACCCACATAGCGCTGTCCCGGCAATACACGCAGCAGGCGCTCCAGCGCCAGCGATTCGCCGTCGACATCCAGCGTCAACGGCAGCTCAGGGGAGCGTCCGGTCTGGCCCAGCTCATTCAGGCGCATCAGCGTGTCTCCTTGTTACGCTGGCGCTCGCTGAGCAGGCGCCACCAGGCGTCAACATCTGCAGATCCTCCCAAGTAAGCGCTCAGCATTTCGCGGCGCTCGCTTTCGCTCCAGATCCTGGCGCGGCGCAGCAGCGGCTCAAGATCCTTGACTCGATCACGACGCCCCAGCAGCAACGGCCTGGTCTTCTCCAGATCGATCAACTGCGCGTCGAATCCATCGTCCATCTCACGCAGGAAAATGTGCTTCGGATAGAAACAGCCGTGCATCTGCCCCGCCTGGTGCAGGCGACGCGCCAGCGCGCCGCAGGCGCGCAGAATGCCCGCCTGCTGCTTGGCCGCCAGGAGCGGCCAGCGCGCCAGATAGCTATCGAGGTCCTGCCAACCGTCGAGCGCACAGGTCAGCAGTACCGCCCGTCGCTCACCGGATACCCGACGCTGGGCAAAGAAGGCAGCCTGCAGCGCGGGGATCCCCAGGCTGGCATAACGCTGGATATTGCGGAATTCACGGGCAAAGGTAGGTTCACCCAAGGGATGCAGCAGGCTGCGCGTCAGGTGATTGCTCTGGCGCTTAAGGTAGTACGCGCGATCATCCAGCTCGAGACGGTAGACACTGCTCCAGCCACCACGCTCGGTATTGGGCTCGTCCACGGCCTCCAGCTTCAGCGACCAAAGGGCATCGAAACTGGCCAGCCCGTGACGCTCCAGCAGCGCACGTTCCTGCGCTGCAATGAAATCACTCATTCACGCCCCTCGAAAAATTTCAGCACCTGCCGGACGCGGCGCTTATCGCCATCACTGAGCTGATTGCGGCCACGGTACTGCAGGTAAAAGCGCAGGCGCTGGGTGCGTGACAAAACCCGCTTGGCTACTTTGTCGAGGCAGGCCAGGTCCTTGACAATGCGGTAGCGCAACAACGGCCCCCACCAGAAGCTGCCGGTGGGACAGTCGATGAAAAAAAGCTCGGCCTTCTCGTTGACCAGCAGGTTGCGCCACTTCAGGTCATTGTGAGTGAAGCGGTGATCGTGCATCAGTCGGGTTGCACGGGCCAATTGGAGACTCACTCTGTTGACCCATACAGCATCCTTGAGGCGCGCATCCCCTGTGCCGGCCAACACAGCCAGATCTACGGTTCCCTCGAGCTCTCGGGTGATGAGCGCACCACGCACGAACGCCCCGTGCCTTCGCTCCAGACCATGAGCCACGATAGGAGCAGTAGGAATTCCCCATTTGGCGAAGTGCCTGAGGTTCTGCCACTCGGCCTTCACCCGGGGCCTGCCAACATAGCGCCGCAAGCCTTTGCCTGCGCCCCAGTAGCGTTTGACGTAATAACGGATGCCTTGCCGCTCGATGCGGACGACTTCCGACAGCGGGTCCTTGGTCAGTCGCTCACCTTCGATGGCGAAAACTGCCTCGAGTGATCCGAAGTCCGCCGAGAGCGCACGATATTCAGGGGCAAGAGTCCAGCTAGCCATCAGAGCGCATCCCCATAACGCTGCTTACGCTCGTACAGCTTTGCGGCCTTGCGCTCAAGCTTGGCCAACAGACTGGCCTCCTCACGCAACACCTCGCGCAATGAGCGCTGGAAGTAGGTACGCAGAAAACGCAGCTTGTCGCGCCGGGTCAGACCGATATCCAGCGCCGAGAAGTACAGGGCGGCCAGGTCCTTGTCACGCCAGCGGCGGGGCACTGCGTCTCGAACCTGGGCCCGATGCAGATCGATCACCGATAGGCGCAGGTCGCTGGCCTGGATCGGCCGGTCGGTGTGCAGGAGGAAGTGACAGATGTAGCAATCCCGGTGATTGACCCCGGCGCGATGCATGTTGCCGGTCATCTGCGCCACCTCGCGGATCAGTGCCCACTTTAGGGCTGGTTTGGGCGGCTGTTGCGTCCAGTTCAGACTGAGCTGCTCCAGGTCGACGGTCGGCGCCAGTTCCTCGGTGATGATGAACGAGTGCTGGCTGGCCGGATTGCTGCCACGCTCGCCGTAGGCCACAGCGGTCATGGTCGGCACGCCGGCCTCGGTCAGGCGCCAGATCGCCTGCCACTCCTGCGCAGCGCCGAGCACCGGCGCCTTGGCACTGAGCAGGTTCTTGACGATCTCGCCCCAGCCAATACCGCGGTGAATCTTGACGAAGTAACCCCGCCCGTCGACTTCGGTGCGCAGGGTACGGCGGCCTTCCAGCTCACGGTAGACCTGGCCCTGCAACGCCTCGACGGCCTCGAAGGCGTCGCGACCGGCCCACAGGCTCTTGAACGGCTCGGCGAGAATCAGCTTCACGCGTGTTTCTCCGCGAGGATCACGTCGGCGGCCTTCTTCGGCATCGAATACAGATCGGCGCTGTCGGCATAGGCAAGCCCATTGCGCCCCCAGAAGGCGCGCTGCTGCGGATCGGCGAGCATATCGGCCAGGGTTCGGTTGAGCTGGTCCTGCTCGAACGGGCTGGGCAGCACCCGGCCGCAGTCGGCATCGGCAATGTAATGCGCGTATCCGCAGACATCGGTAACCAGCACCGGCAGGCCGGACACCAGAGCCTCCAGCAGTACGGTACCGGTATTCTCGTTGTAGGCCGGGTGGATCAGCAGGTCGGCACCGAGCAGGAAACGTGGAATGTCGCTACGCCCCTTGAGGATCTGCACCTGGTCGCTCAGGCCCAGCGCCTTGACCTGCAGCAGGAACGGCTTGGGGTCATCCTGGCCAATTGCGATCAGCCGGGTGCGTTTGCGCAACTCACGCGGCAGGGACGCCAGCGCCTTTAGGCTACGGTCCAGCCCCTTGGTCTTGAAGCCGGAGCCGATCTGCACCAGCAGCAGATCGTCGTCGCCCAGCTCGAACTCGCGGCGGAACTCGGCACGGATCTCGGCGGCATTGGCCGGTGCGCGGCGATCCTGGGCAATTCCCGGTGGCAGCAGATGGAAGCGCTGCACAGGTGTCTTGTAGTGCTTGATGAACAGCGGCTGCTGCACCTCGGAGATCATCAGTATCTCGGTCTTCGACTCCGGCGCGAACACCGCTCGCTCGTACTCGGCGAAATGCTTGTAGCGCCCCCAGCGACGATAGATCGGGTTGCGCAGGGTCTGCGCCTTGTCCTCGAAACAGCCGTCGGCGGCGTAGTACACGTCCAGGCCCGGCATCTTGTTGAAGCCGATCAACCGGTCGACAGGGTCACGCTTGAGATCGGCTTGCAGCCAGGCAGTGAATTTCTCGTTGCGGCGGTGATTGAACAGGGCGCGAACCGGTGCCACGCGCACGTCGAAGCCGCCGGGGTTTTCCCCTTCCCAGATCGGCGTATAGACGCGAATGGCGTGACCACGCGCCTGGCACTCCAGGGCGATGCGCATGAAGTCGCGCTGCAGCCCGCCGAACGGGAAATATTTGTAGAGAACGAAGGCCAGTTGCATAGCCGCTCCTTAAAGGGTGCCGGGAGGCGCGAGCAGCAGCGCCTCCAGTTCCAGGCCGACGCGCTCGGCATCGAGGCCATCGAAGCAAGGCTTGTCACGGTCACCGCTGCCGGCGCCCGGGCCAGTAGCACACAGGTGAATCTGGCTACGGCCGTAGGCGCCCACCTTGCCAGGCAGGGTCGGGCCGTAGAGGGAAATGTTCGGCACATCCAGTGCGGCAGCCAGGTGGCCGAGCCCGGTATCGACGGACACGCAGGCGGCGGCGCCGGCGATCACCTTGGCCACACCGGCCAGGTTCAGCTTCGGCAACACGGCGGCATGGCTGAGTCCGGCAACGATGCGCTCGGCACGCGCCTTCTCGGCCTCGTTGCCCCAGGGCAGGCGCACGGCCCAGCCCAGCGCGTCCATGCGTTCGGCCAGTGCGCGCCAGTCGGCCTCCGGCCAGTGCTTGCTGGCCCAGGTAGTGCCATGCAGGAATACCAGGTAGGGCTGCGCGGTAGCGTCCGTCATCGCGGCGCGGTTCAGACCGTAGTCACCGGTTCCGGAGGGAAGCGAGTACCCCAGCGCCTTGGCGAACAGCTGACGCACACGCTCGAGGGCGTGCTGATCCTTGGCGACCGCATAGCGGCGATCGTAGAAGCGGCTGGCCAGCGGCTCACGCGCCGAATCTCGATCCAGCCCAGCCACCGGTGCGGAAACATAGCGAGTCAGCCAGGCGCTCTTGAGCAGGCCCTGGGCGTCGATCACCAGATCGTAGGAAGTTTCGCGCAGACGCTGCTTGAAGCGCGCCCATTCACCACTGCGCCAGGTGCGCAGCGGATGCTTGCGCCAGCGGCGGATGGCCACTGGAATCACCTGGGAAACGGCCGGGTGCCAGGCCGGAATCTCGGCAAAGCCCTCTTCCACCACCCAGTCGAAGCGGATGCCGGGAATAGCGCGGGCGGCATCGGTCAGCGCCGGCAGCGTATGGACCACGTCGCCCAGCGACGAGGTCTTGATGATCAGCACCCGCAAGTCAGTCGCCCTCGACCAGGGTCAGGGGCTCACCGACCAGCCGATCCAGCGCCTCGATCACCGGTCGCGGCTTGAGCTCGCGCAAACAGTTGTAGTGACCAAAGCGACAGGTGCGCTCGAAGCATGGGCTGCACTCCAGCCCGAGACGAACGATCTCGACGCGGTCAGCCAGCGGCGGGGTGAATTGCGGCGAGGTTGAACCGTAGACCGCCACCAGCGGACGGTTCAGCGCGGCAGCCACATGCATCAGGCCGGAGTCGTTGGACACCACGGCGGTCGCAGCCGACATCAGGTCGATGGCTTCGGCCAGGCTGGTCTGCCCCGACAGGTTGCTGACCTCTTCGCGCAACCCCGGAATCAGGCGCAGGCGAATGTCCTCGCCGCCGGCATGATCGTTCTTCGAGCCGAACAGCCAGACCTGCCAGCCCTGACGGATCTTGACCTCGGCAACCTTGGCATAGTGCTCGGCCGGCCAGCGTTTGGCCTCGCCAAACTCGGCGCCCGGGCACAGAGCCAGCACCGGACGATCCAGCTGCAGGCCGAACTTGCTCAGCGCCGCATCGCGACTGGCCTCGTCGATCTGCAGACGCGGCTGCGGATAAGGCTGCGGCAACGCAGCGCCCGGCTCATAGGCCAGCGCCATGAAGCGCTCGATCATCAACGGGTAGCGGTCTTTATCCAGCGTGCGGATATCGTTGAGCAGCCCATAGCGCATTTCGCCCTTCCAGCCAGTGCGCCTGGGGATGCCGGCAAACCACGGAACCAGTGCGGACTTGAGCGAGTTCGGCAGCAGGATCGCCTGGTCGTACTGACCGGCCAGCGACTTGCCGATACGCCGGCGCGTGGCCAGATCGAGTACGCCATGGCCCAGCGGCAGGCTCAGCGCAGCACGCACCTCGGGCATGCGTTCGAGGATCGGCCGGCTCCAGTCCGGTGCCAGCACGTCGACCTCGCACCCGGGATGACGCTGTTTCAGGCACTGGAACAGCGTCTGCGCCATCACCATGTCGCCTACCCAGCTCGGTCCAACGATCAATATCTTCATGTCTTTTCCAGAAACGACCAGGGAGGCTTTCGCCTCCCCGTCGAGCCTTCGAGGAATCGCTTACTTGACCAGCGTACGCCATTCGGCGTGGCCGCTGGTCTTGCCGGTGACCAGGTCGAAGTAGGCCTTCTGCAGTTTCTCGGTGACCGGACCACGGCGACCGATGCCGATCTTGCGGCCATCGACCTCACGGATCGGCGTGACTTCGGCAGCGGTGCCGGTGAAGAACGCTTCGTCGGCGATGTACACCTCGTCACGGGTGATGCGCTTCTCGACCACCTTGATGCCGTTTTCTTCGGCCAGGGTCAGGATGGTGCTGCGGGTGATGCCATTGAGGCAGGAGGTCACTTCCGGGGTGTACACCACACCGTCCTTGACCAGGAAGATGTTCTCGCCCGAACCCTCGGCCACGTAGCCTTCCGGATCCAGCAGCATGGCCTCGTCGGCACCACCGGAAATGGCTTCCTGCAGGGCCAGCATCGAGTTGATGTAGTTGCCGTTGGCCTTGGCGCGGGTCATGGCGATGTTGACGTGGTGACGGGTGTAGGAGCTGGTGCGCACCTTGATGCCGGCTTCCAGCGCTTCTTCGCCCATGTAGGCGCCCCAGTGCCAGGCGGCGACAATCACGTGAACCTTCAGGCCGGCGGCGCGCAGGCCCATGCCCTCGCTACCGAAGAACACCATCGGGCGCAGGTAGGCACTTTCCAGGCCATTCTCACGCACGGCGGCGCGCTGCGCGTCGTTGATTTCTTCCTTGGTGAAAGGAATCTGCATGTTGAAGATGTGCGCGGAGTCGAACAGACGGTCGGTGTGCGCCTGCAGGCGGAAGATCGCAGTGCCGTCCGGGGTGTTGTAGGCACGCACACCTTCGAACACGCCCATGCCGTAGTGCAGGGTGTGGGTCAGCACATGGGTGTTGGCTTCGCGCCACGGCACCAGTTTGCCGTCGTACCAGATCACGCCATCACGGTCGGACATCGACATCTTGCCTGCTCCTCAAATTCGCTTCACGGTTCGAACAAATAAGATGGGGCCACGGCCCCGCCAATCATTTCAGCCCCAGCTCGCGCCACAGGCGCATCACGGCGCGGCGCTCGTCCTGGAACTGATCCCCCGGCACCACACCAGGCTGCTTCTGCAATGCCTGACGATGGGCGGCCGAGCGATAGATCTTGTAGACCTCTCGCAGCAACGCAGCATCCTCGCTCGCCATCAGGCCGACCCGTTCCAGACCTTCCAGAATGCGGATGTTGTCGGTGAACTCGAGTAACTGCGGGTGTTGCCACGACCAGGCCAGAGCCGCGTATTGCACCATAAATTCGATATCGACGATACCACCGGCGTCCTGCTTCAGATCGAAGGAGGACGTGGCCTCGAAGGCATTCGCCGCCGTTCCCGCCGCAGTGCTGCGAGTGCCCAGGTTGTCGCGCATCTTCGCGCGCATCTCGCTCACCTCGACCCGCAGTGCCTCGATGTCGCGCTGGCGGCCAAGCACCTCGGCGCGCACGCGGGCGAATTCGCCAGCCAGCCTCGGGCAGCCGACAAGGACCCGTGCGCGCACCAGCGCCTGGTGTTCCCAGGTCCAGGCCTCGTTTTCCTGATAACGCTGGAACGCACCGAGCGAGCTGACCAGGAGCCCGGCTGCGCCGGATGGTCGCAGACGCATGTCCACCTCATACAGCGCGCCGGACGTGGTCTGGGTGGTCAGCAGATGAATGATGCGCTGGCCCAGGCGAGTGAAGAACTGCGCACCGTCGATGGGCTTGGCGCCATCGGTCTCGGCCTGCGGGTCGCCGTCATGGATGAACACCAGATCCAGATCCGAACCGTGGCCGAATTCCAGGCCACCGACCTTGCCGTAGCCGACGATGATGAAGTCCGGATCGCACGGTGTGCCATCGACGCGAAACGGCCGGCCATGGCGTTGCACGGTGTGCTGCCAGGCCAGCGCCAGCACCTGATCGAGAATCGCCTCGGCCAGCCAGGTCAGGTAATCCGAGACTTTCATCAAGGGCAGCGTGCCGGCGATTTCCGAAGCAGCCACACGCAGACTGTGAGCCAGCTTGAAGTGACGCAGCGCCTCCATCTGCTGCTCCAGATCCTCCTCCGGAATACGCACCAGCCGCTCGCGCAATTCGGCTGCCAGCTCCGGGGCCAGCGGCGGGGAGTACAGCCGCCCCTCATTGAGCAGCTCGTCGAGCAACAGCGGATAACGGGCGATCTGCTCGGCGATCCAGGGGCTGGCAGCGCACAGCGCGATCAGGCGCTCCAGCGCACCCGGATTTTCGCTCAACAGCACCAGATAGGCCGAGCGCCGGGCGACCTTCTCCACCAATGGCAATACCCGTTCGAGCACCAGATCCGGCGCCGCATGCTCTACCGTCTGTGCCAGCAGACGCGGAATGAAGGCGTCCAGGCGCTCGCGTCCTAGTCGCTGCATGGCGCGCACCTGCGGCCCGCTGCGCAGATCGCCGAGACGCCGACTGGCCGTGGAGGCCTCGGCAAAGCCGGCCTCCTGCAGCTGCTGTACGGCCGCCTCCTCGTCCAGCGCCCCTTGCCATAGAGGCAGCCACTCGGCGCCGACCGCGGTTTCGCCGGCCTGCGCCTCATCCTCGTCGGGATCGGCAATCACCTGCTGGAAATGCCACTCGATGCGACCGCGCCAGTGCGTCAAACGCTCATGAAAGCTCGCCCAGTCGGCAAAGCCCATGATCGCAGCCACCCGCACCTGGTCCTGCGCATCGGCCGGCAACATCTGCGTCTGCCGGTCACCGATGCCTTGCAGGGCGTGCTCGGTATAGCGCAGGAACTCGTAGCCTTCCTTCATCTCGGCGACCACCGCGGGCGGCAGATAGCCCTGTCCTTCCAACGTGCCCAGCACCTTGAGCAGCGGCCGTTGCTGCAGACTCAGGTCACGCCCACCGTGGATCAGCTGGAACGCCTGGGCGATGAACTCGATCTCGCGGATACCGCCGGCGCCGAGCTTGATGTTCTCGCTCATGCCCTTGCGCCGCACTTCCTGCTGGATCAGCAGCTTCATCGCACGCAGCGCCTCGATGGCGGAGAAGTCCAGATAGCGGCGATAGACGAAGGGCCGAAGCATTTCCAGCAGTTCGGCGCCCGCAACCTGATCACCCCCCACCACACGCGCCTTGATCATCGCGTAACGTTCCCAGTCGCGCCCCTGGTCCTGGTAGTACTGCTCCAGCGCATTGAAGCTGAACACCAGCGCGCCGGACGAACCATAGGGGCGCAGGCGCATGTCGGTGCGGAACACGAAGCCGTCGACGGTGATCGCATCCAGCGCCTTGATCAGCTTCTGCCCCAGGCGGATGAAGAACTCCTGGTTGTCCAGCGGGCGCTTGACGCCCTCGGTCTCGCCCCCTTCCGGGTAGCCGAAGATCAGATCGATATCCGAAGACAGATTGAGCTCATGCGCGCCGAGCTTGCCCATGCCGAGGATGACCATGTGCTGCGGCTGCCCGCTGCGTCGCCCCACCGGCGTGCCGAACTGCGCGCAATGGCGCGGATAGAGCCAGTGGTAGGCCAGATCGATACAGGCATCGGCAAGATCGGAGAGGTCGCGACAGGTCTCCGCCAGCGCCGCCTGTCGGCTGAAGTCGCGCCAGATGATGCGCAGTTGCTGACGATTGCGAAAACGCCGCAGGCAGCGTCCCAGCGCATCTTCATCGGCGCAGTCGGCCACCTGCACTTCCAGTTGCTGACGCAGTTCGCCAGGCGCCAGGCTGCGTTCCAGCTCGCCGGATTCGGCCAGTGCGACGAACATCTGCGGGTCGCGCCGCGCCTGTTCGGCGACGAAGTCGCTCAGGGCCGACACCTGCCGCCAGGCATCGCGCCGCTCCTGCGGCCAGGCGGCAACGCGCCCGGCCAGCGCATCATGCTCGGCCAGGGCAGCCTGCAGTGACTGTTCGGCTCGCTCGGCCAGGGAGATCAGGGAAGAGGGCAACTCGACCAGCAACGGCAGGCTCATGGTCTATCCTTTTGGCGGACTGCCGACGCACGGCGCAAGCACCCGGAACCCCACTCCTGCGGGGCACGTGCGGCCGGCAGTGCCGCGGATTGTAGTTTTACTACGAAAGAATTGTATCCAGAGGGCTGAATCCGCCATCGAAATGTAGTAAAACTACATGTGGCCGGTCCTACCCCCGGTAAATCCAAGAATTTCAACTCGCCCGCCCACAAAGCCGGCGAGACCCAACTGGCCTCCGATTCTGGAAGCCTTTCCGCCCTGGAGCAAGCCATGCAAGACCTCGATCCGATCGAAACCCAGGAATGGCTGGACGCCCTTGAATCCGTCCTCGACCGTGAGGGTGAAGACCGTGCCCATTACCTGATGACCCGTCTGGGCGAGCTGGCCACCCGCAGCGGTGCGCAACTGCCCTACGCGATCACCACTCCCTACCGCAACACCATCCCGGTAACCCACGAAGCGCGCATGCCCGGCGACCTGTTCATGGAGCGCCGCATCCGTTCGCTGGTGCGCTGGAACGCCCTGGCCATGGTGATGCGCACCAACCTGGACGACCCGGATCTGGGCGGCCACATTTCCAGCTTCGCCTCCTCGGCGACGCTGTATGACATCGGCTTCAACTACTTCTTCCAGGCCCCGACCGAAGAGCACGGCGGCGACCTGGTGTTCTATCAGGGCCACGCAAGCCCTGGCGTCTACGCCCGCGCCTTCATGGAAGGCCGCATCAGCGAAGACCAGATGCAGAACTTCCGCCGCGAAGTGGATGGCAAGGGCCTGTCCTCCTACCCGCACCCCTGGCTGATGCCGGACTTCTGGCAGTTCCCCACCGTATCCATGGGCCTCGGCCCGATCCAGGCCATCTACCAGGCCCGCTTCATGAAGTACCTGGAAGCGCGCGGCTTCATCCCGGCCGGCAAGCAGAAGGTCTGGTGCTTCATGGGCGACGGCGAGTGCGACGAGCCGGAATCCCTCGGTGCCATCTCCCTGGCCGGCCGCGAGAAGCTGGACAACCTGATCTTCGTCATCAACTGCAACCTGCAGCGCCTCGACGGCCCGGTTCGCGGCAACGGCAAGATCATTCAGGAACTCGAAGGCGTGTTCCGCGGCGCCCAGTGGAACGTCAACAAGGTCGTCTGGGGTCGTTTCTGGGATCCGCTGTTCGCCAAGGACAAGGACGGTGCCCTGCAGCGCCGCATGGACGAAGTGGTCGACGGTGAATACCAGAACTACAAGGCCAAAGACGGCGCCTACGTTCGCGAAAACTTCTTCAACACCCCGGAACTCAAGGAGATGGTCAAGGACCTCTCCGACGAGGAGATCTGGAAGCTCAACCGTGGCGGCCACGACCCGTACAAGGTCTATGCTGCCTACCACCAGGCCGTGAACCACGAAGGCCAGCCGACCGTGATCCTGGCCAAGACCATCAAGGGCTACGGTACCGGCGCCGGTGAAGCGAAAAACACCGCGCACAACACCAAGAAGGTGGACGTGGAGAGCCTGCGTCAGTTCCGCGACCGCTTCGACATCCCGGTCAAGGACGAGGACCTGGAGAACCTGCCGTTCGTGCGCCCGGAACCGGGCAGCCCCGAGTACAAGTACCTGCACGAGCGCCGCGCGGCCCTCGGCGGCTTCGTACCGCAGCGCCGGCAGAAGAGCTTCAGCATCCCCACTCCGCCGCTGGATACCCTCAAGGCCATCCTCGACGGCTCGGGCGATCGTGAAATTTCCACCACCATGGCCTTCGTGCGCATCCTCGCGCAACTGGTCAAGGACAAGGAACTCGGCCAGCGCATCGTCCCGATCATTCCGGACGAAGCCCGTACCTTCGGTATGGAAGGCATGTTTCGTCAGCTCGGCATCTACTCCTCGGTCGGCCAGCTGTACGAGCCGGTCGATAAAGACCAGGTGATGTTCTACAAAGAGGACAAGAAAGGTCAGATCCTCGAGGAAGGCATCAACGAGGCGGGGGCCATGAGCTCCTTCATCGCCGCCGGCACCTCCTACTCCACCCACAACCAGCCGATGCTGCCGTTCTACATCTTCTACTCGATGTTCGGCCTGCAGCGGATCGGTGACCTGGCCTGGGCCGCTGGCGACAGCCGCACCCGCGGCTTCCTGGTCGGCGGTACCGCCGGACGTACCACGCTCAACGGCGAAGGCCTGCAGCATGAGGACGGTCACAGCCACATCCTGGCCTCGACCATTCCCAACTGCCGTACCTACGACCCGACCTACGGCTACGAACTGGCGGTGATCATCCGCGAAGGCATCCGCCAGATGGTCGAAGAGCAACAGGACATCTTCTACTACATCACCGTGATGAACGAGTCGTACCAGCAGCCGGCCATGCCGGAAGGCGTGGAAGACGGCATCATCAAGGGCATGTACCTGCTCGAGGAAGACAAGAAGGAAGCCGCGCACCACGTGCAGCTGCTGGGCAGCGGCACCATCCTGCGCGAAGTCCGCGAAGCGGCGAAGATCCTGCGCGACGAGTTCAACATCGGCGCCGATGTCTGGAGCGTCACCAGCTTCAACGAACTGCGCCGCGACGGCCTGGCCGTGGAACGCAGCAACCGCCTGCACCCGGGCCAGAAGCCGAAACAGACCTACATCGAGCAGTGCCTGAGCGGTCGCAAGGGTCCGGTCATCGCCTCCACCGACTACATGAAGCTGTTCGCCGAACAGGTTCGTCAGTGGGTTCCGAGCAAGGAATACAAGGTCCTCGGCACCGACGGCTTCGGCCGCAGCGACAGCCGCAAGCAGCTGCGCCACTTCTTCGAAGTGGATCGCAACTGGGTCGTGCTCGCCGCCTTGGAAGCCCTGGTAGACCGTGGCGAAATCGAAGCCAAGGTGCTGGCCGACGCCATCACCAAGTTCGGCATCAATGCCGATAAAGCCAACCCCCTGGACTGCTAAGGAGCGTAGCGATGAGTGAATTGATTCGCGTACCCGACCTCGGCGGCGAAGGCGAGGTCATTGAACTGCTGGTCAAGGTCGGCGACCGCATCGAAGCCGACCAGAGCGTACTGACCCTGGAGTCCGACAAGGCTTCCATGGAAGTGCCCTCGCCCAAGGCCGGCGTGATCAAGGAGCTGAAGGTCAAGATCGGCGACCGCCTGAAGGAAGGCGACGAGCTGCTGGTGCTGGAAGTCGAAGGAGCCGCCGAAGCGGCGCCTGCGCCGAAAGCCGAAGCTGCACCAGCCGAAGCACCGAAAGCGGCCGCTCCGGCAGCCGCGCCCGCCGCAGCTGCCACCAGCAGCGTGCAGGACGTGCATGTGCCGGATATCGGTTCCAGCGCCAAGGGCAAGGTCATCGAAATCATGGTCAAGGCCGGCGACCGTATCGAAGCCGACCAGAGCCTGCTGACCCTCGAATCCGACAAGGCCTCCATGGAAATCCCCGCGCCGGCTGCCGGCGTGGTGGAAGAAGTGCTGGTCAAGCTGGATGACGAAATCGGCACCGGTGATCTGATTCTCAAGCTGAAAGTCGAAGGGGCTGCTCCTGCAGCCTCTGCTCAGGCTCCGGCTGCTGCCCCCGCGCCTGCGGCCGCTCCGGCAGCTGCACCGGCACCGGCCGCCGCAGCAAGCGGCAGCAGCGTGCAGGACGTGCATGTGCCGGACATCGGCTCCAGCGCCAAGGGCAAGGTCATCGAGATCATGGTCAAGGCCGGCGACAGCATCGAAGCCGATCAGAGCCTGCTGACCCTGGAATCGGACAAGGCCTCCATGGAAATCCCCTCGCCGGCTGCCGGTGTGGTGGAAGAAGTGCTGGTCAAGCTGGATGACGAGATCGGCACCGGCGACCTGATCCTCAAGCTCAAGGTAGCTGGCGCAGCCCCTGCTGCCGCCCCTGCGCAAGCCAGCCAGGAAGTGCACCGTGTACCGGAAGGTGCAGCGCCGGAAGTGGCCGCAGAAGTGCGCGCCATTGCCTCGCTGTCGGCCGCTGCAGCCGCGGCTGCCGCCGCGCCCAAGCGCGACGGCTCGCGCGTGCATGCCGGTCCGGCCGTGCGCCAGCTGGCGCGCGATTTCGGCGTGGAGCTGGCAGATATCGCCGGCACCGGCCCGAAGGGCCGCATCCTCAAGGAAGACGTGCAGGTTTACGTCAAGGCGATGATGCACAAGGCCAAGGCAGCGCCAGAAGCGGCCGCTGCCACTGGCGGGGCCGGCATCCCGCCGATCCCGGCCGTGGACTTCAGCAAGTTCGGTGAAGTCGAAGAAGTGGCGATGACCCGCCTGATGCAGGTCGGCGCTGCCAACCTGCACCGCAGCTGGCTCAACGTGCCGCACGTGACCCAGTTCGACTCGGCCGACATCACCGACCTGGAAGCCTTCCGCGTCGCGCAGAAGGCCGTGGCCGAAAAGGCCGGCGTCAAGCTGACCGTGCTGCCGCTGCTGCTCAAGGCCTGCGCCCACCTGCTCAAGGAACTGCCGGACTTCAACAGTTCGCTGGCCCCGAGCGGCAAGGCGATCATCCGCAAGAAGTACGTGCACATCGGTTTCGCCGTCGATACCCCGGACGGCCTGCTGGTACCGGTGATCAAGAACGTCGATCAGAAGAGCCTGCTGCAACTGGCTGGCGAAGCGGCCGAGCTGGCCGACAAGGCCCGCAAGAAGAAGCTTTCGGCTGACGACATGCAGGGTGCCTGCTTCACCATTTCCAGCCTCGGCCACATTGGCGGCACCGGCTTCACGCCGATCGTCAACGCGCCGGAAGTGGCGATCCTCGGCGTGAGCAAGGCGACCATGCAGCCGGTCTGGGACGGCAAGGCCTTCCAGCCCAAGCTGATGCTGCCGCTGTCGCTGTCCTACGATCACCGTGTGATCAATGGCGCGGCCGCCGCACGCTTCACTCAGCGCCTGTCTCAGCTGCTGGCCGACATCCGCACCATCCTGCTGTAAATCGTTTCGAGCACGCCACGCTCGCATCCTCAACCCCGCCCATTTGGGTGGGGTTTTTTTTGCCTGGCCATAACGGACTTGATCCCGGTCATGGCATGAACCGCAGCAACCGCCATGATCGAACCATCGATGCGACCCGGCGTATTGCACATGTCCTATCTGCTGCTCAAGTTCGCCCACCTGTCTGCCGCTGCCTTCTTCATCGGCGGCGTATTCTTCGAAGTGATGATCCTCAGCCGCGCCACGCGCGAGCTTCCGGAGGAGGCCAGGGCCGGCTTTTCTCGCGCACTAGGACGACGCGCCCGACAGGTCATGCACTGGGTGATCCTTACGCTCTACGCGGCCGGCCTGGGTCTGGCCTGGCACTACCGCGCGGCATTGCAGGCGCCGCTGGCCAGCAGCTTCGGCATCCTGCTCAGCCTGAAAATCACTCTGGCCTTGAGCATCCTCGGACATTTTCTGCTGGTGGTTTTCCTGATGCGCAGCGGCCGCATGACTGCGGCGCGCTCGCGGCGTATCCACCTGAGTGTACTGCTGCAGATGCTGGCCATTGTGTTCCTGGCCAAGGCCATGTTCCTGGTGAGTCTGTAACTCCGCGATCAGCCTTTCTGCACGTTGCGAATCAGGAAGCTCAGGGCCTTGGCCAGCTCACCTGCGCCCTGGTGATCACGCACGATGCTCAGTAGCTGGCTGCCATCGACCGGATTGAGCAGCACACAGCGGATACCACCGGTCGGACATTCGTAGCGGATGAACGGATCGATGCCGAATACCGAAACACGCTGATTGCGCACAGAGATGGCGGTGCCCTGCTGGCCACGGCTCTCTTCGCGCAGGATGAGGTCACCGGCATTGCCGACTTCGAAGCGGTACAGCAGGTCCTGCCGCTGCGCCTGGCCAACCTGATAACCGGCCCGCAGCGCGTACGTTTCCAGCAGGGCATTGGTGTGTGTCAGCAGTGCCTGACGCTCGTTGCCGGTCAGATAGAGACGCTTGAGTTCTTCCAGATAAGCCGCCTGCTCGGCGCCCTGCAGTGCGCCCTTGTCATCGGCAGCGGCCAGGACGGGTACGGCAGCAGAAAGCGCTGCCCCCAAAAACACCGCCATCAGTTTCCTTGTCAGTCTTGCTTGCATGATGCACCCTTGCCGAACGCTATAGTGAAGTAGGCCTGAGCCTCGGCCACCGTCCGTGTCGCTGTGCCCTGGCAGCAGCGGAAACGGAAGCCTCGCCGGTCAGCATACTGGAAGCCCGACGCCCAATGAAAAGCCATCCCGATGCCGGCATCCGTCCGGCAGCCGAGGTTGTGACGCAGTTGCCAGTGCCCTCGCGGCTCGGCATGTTGCGTTTCGAGCGCTTGAACGAGCCAAGCTGGGCCCTGCTTTTTCTCGACCCGGCCTGCGAACGTAAACTCGGCATCAGCGCCGCCGATCTTTGCGCCCTGGTGGACGCACCCTATGCCAGCCTGATGGAGCCGGAAGCACGCTGTCGTCTGCACGATGCCATCCAGCAGCAACTGCAGCAGAATGCGCATTATCTGGTGCGCTATACCCTGCACACGCCAATGGGCGCGCTGAACCTGCTGGAGATCGGCGAACACTTCAAGCAGCGCAACCGCCACCTGCTACGTGGCTATCTGCTGATCGCCGATGACAGCTTCGATGCCTTCGCCCCTGGCGAGCTGGATTTGCAAATCCAGAACCAGAAGCTGCGCACGTCCCTGCAGCAGTACCAGCGCACCCAGGACAACCACCTGCAGCATCTGGCCCGCTCGCACACCCAGCAACAGCTGATCGTACGCCTGGCGCGCCAGCGCTATGTCTCCGACTCTCCGCGCCAGGAAGCCGCCGAGCTGATTACCCGGGCAGCCTGCGAGGTCTACGGCGTAGCCCGTGCCGGGATCTGGCAATTGAGCAGCCACAGCCTCGAGTCCATATCGCTGTACCGGCGCGACCTGGACCGACACGAGCAACTGCCACCGGTCGATAACCGCAATTTCCCGCATTATCTGGAAGCCCTGCACAGCGGCCGGGCGATCGATGCCCATGATGCCCAGAACGATCCGCGCACGCGCGAACTGGCATCCGGTTATCTGCAGCCGCTGGGGATCACCTCGAAGCTCGATGCCAGCATCCGCATCGAAGGCGAAGTGGTCGGTATTCTCTGCCTCGAGCACATCGGACCCCAACGTACCTGGCAGGCCGACGAGATCGCCTTCGCCGGCGAGCTGGCCGATCAGTTCGCCCAGGTACTGATCAACCAGGAGAAGCGCACGGTCTCCCATGCGCTGTACCTCTTCCAGCGCGCCGTCGAACAGAGTGCCAGCGCCTTCCTGCTGGTCGACCGCGACGGCCGGGTGGAGTACGTCAATCCCAGCTTCACCGCCATTACCCTGTACAGCAGCGACGAGGTCTGCGGCCATCGACTGTCGGAGCTGCCGGCTCTGGCCAACCTCAGCGACCTGCTGTTCGATACCGACTCCAGCCTGGCCGAACACAGCAGCTGGCAGGGCGAGTTTCGCAGCCGACGCAAGAATCAGGAGCCGTACTGGGGCCACCTGTCGATCTCCAAGGTGTATGGCGACAATGGCGAGCTGACCCATTACATCGGCATCTACGAAGACATCACCGAATCCAAGCTGGCGCAGCAACGCATCGAGCGCCTGGCCTATACCGACAATCTGACCAACCTGGGCAACCGTCCCTCGTTCATCCGCAGCCTGGAAGAGCGCTTCGCGCGCAATGCCCAGCAGGCGCAGGGCCTGCTGCTGGTGGATATCGACAACTTCAAGCGCATCAACGACAGCCTCGGCCACCAGACCGGTGACAAGCTGCTGTCGTCGCTGGCCCGGCGCCTGCGCAACAGCCTCGGTACCAGGGGCACGCTGGCACGTTTCGCCAGCAACGAATTTGCCATCCTGCTGGACGGCTGCGACCAGGGCAGCGGTCTGGAAGTCGCGCACCAGGTGCTGCAGACGCTGGACAAACCCCTGTTCGTCGACAACCAGCTGATCAGCATCACCGGCTCGGTGGGTCTGGCCATTGCCCCGGAGCACGGCAACGACCCGCAGACTCTGATGAAGCACGCCGGTCTTGCCTTGCACAAGGCCAAGGCCAACGGCAAGCACCAGGTGCAGCTGTTCACCGAAGCGCTGAATGCCGAGGCGAACTACAAGCTGTTCGTCGAGAACAACCTGCGCCGCGCCCTGACCCAGAACGAGCTGGAAGTCTTCTACCAGCCCAAGTTGTGCCTGAAGAGCGGCCAGTTGATTGGCATGGAAGCGCTGCTGCGCTGGCACCATCCTGAGAAGGGCATGATCCGCCCCGACCAGTTCATCGGCGTTGCCGAGGAAACCGGCCTGATCATCCCCATCGGCAAGTGGGTGATCCGCCAGGCCTGCCGCATGAGCAAGCAGATCTCCGCCATCGGCATGGGCGAGCTGCAGGTGGCCATCAACCTGTCGCCCAAGCAGTTCTCCGATCCCGATCTGGTCGGCTCCATCGCGGCCATCCTGCACGAAGAACAGCTTGACCCACAGCTGCTGGAGCTGGAGCTGACCGAAAGCCTGCTGCTGGAAGCCACCGACGACACCCGCCATCAGCTCGGCCGCCTCAAGAGCCTGGGCCTGACCCTGGCCATGGACGACTTCGGCACCGGTTATTCTTCGCTCAGCTACCTGAAGAAATTCCCCATCGACGTGATCAAGATCGACCGCAGTTTCATCAAGGACATCCCGGACAATCAGGACGACATGGAAATCACCTCTGCGGTGATCGCCATGGCCCATAACCTCAAGCTCAAGGTTGTCGCCGAAGGCGTCGAAACCGGCTCACAACTTGCGTTCCTGCGCCGCCAGCAATGCGACGTCGGCCAGGGTTACCTGTTCGACAGACCGATTCCCGGCCGAGAGCTGATCGACAGCCTGCGCCGCTATCCCTGCCGGCCACAGGCCGACCAACGGACGTAATACGCGGCACAACGCGTAGTCCATTCTTCAGTCACTTTTCAGGAAATCACCATGGTTCTGCGTTCCCAGATCCTCGTCAACAAACACACCCTGCCGACTGCCGAGCAGGCCCTGCCCGGACGTGCCGAGCCACTGCCGGTGGCCGACACCCACTATGTCAACGGCAACCCGATCAAGGCGCCCTTCCCCGCCGGCCTGCAGCAGGCGGTGTTCGGCCTGGGCTGTTTCTGGGGCGCCGAACGCCGCTTCTGGCAACAGCCAGGCGTGCTCAGCACGGCGGTCGGCTATGCCGGCGGCTTCACTCCCAACCCCACCTACGAGGAAGTGTGCTCCGGCCTGACCGGGCACGCCGAAGTCGTGCTGGTGGTGTTCGACCCGCAGCAGACCAGCTTCGAAGCGCTGCTCAAGGTGTTCTGGGAAGTGCACAATCCGACCCAGGGCATGCGTCAGGGCAACGATCAGGGCACACAGTACCGGTCGGTGATCTACTGCCAGGACGAGGCCCAACTGAAGGCAGCCAAGGACAGTCAGGCACGTTTCCAGGCCGAGCTGGACAAGGCAGATCTGGGTTCCATCACCACCGAGATCATCGAGGCGCCGACCTTCTACTACGCCGAGACCTATCACCAGCAATACCTGGCGAAGAACCCCGAAGGCTATTGCGGCCTCGGCGGAACAGGCGTATGTCTACCCCCTCAACGCTGAGAGGCAGATGGTCATGGAGCTGAGCAGCATCTCCAGTCAGGTATCGAGCCAGGCATCGACGCAGATCGCGGCGCAGATGTCGCTCCTGCTGCTGCGCAAGACACTGGAGCTGCAGGCCGCCAGCATCAGCGGGCTGGTACAGTCTGCTGCACCGGTCAGCGCCCCGAGCAACCCGCCACATCTGGGCAACCATGTCGATGTGATGGCCTGAGGGGCTGCCCTCGCATCCCGCCCCTGGCCGCCAGACTGTGCCAGCACAGAGCCTGAAGGTGACTCAACCCGCCGGTTTTTCCTCGATCAGCCAGTCCAGACGCCAGCCACCCAGGCTCTGCCCCAGGGCATCGGCCAGCCAGGGCAGCAGCTGCCTGAGCTCATCCTCCAGCCCCCATGGCGGATTGCTGATCACCAGACCCGAGCCGGTCAGGCGCATCGCATCGTCGGGGGCATGCACGTAGAGTTCGGCACGCAGCAGCTTGGGCGCGGCACTCTTTTGCAGATCGCGATAGAAGCGCGCCAGCTGGCGCTCGTCCTTGATCGGATACCAGATCGCCACGATGGCCTGACGCATGCGGCCGTGCGCTTCATTCAGCGCTTCGACACAACGCTGCAGCTCGTCCGTCTTCTCGAACGGCGGGTCGATCAGCAGCAGCACGCGCTTCTCACGAGTCGGCATCAGCGCTCGCGGTACGTGCCAGCCCTCGCCCAGGTGCACGGCGACGCGGCGGTCGCCACGCATGTTGTCCTTGAGCAGGCGACCGTCCTCGGGATGTTTTTCGTTGAGCTGCAGGCGATCCTGCTCGCGGCTGAGCAGGCGCGCCAGCTCCGGCGAGCCTGGGTAGTAGCGCAACTCGCCATCGGGGTTCATTGCCCGCACCACCTCCAGGTAGGCTTCCACCGCATCCGGCAATTGCGTGGCCTGCCACAGGCGACCGATACCCTCCAGGTATTCGCCGGTGCGGCTGGCCTGGTCGCCCAGCAGATCGTAGAGGCCGAGTCCGGCATGGCTGTCGAGGTAGGCGAAAGGCGCCTCCTTCTTCGACAGCAGGGCGAGCAGGCGGGTCAGCACCAAGTGCTTGAGCACATCGGCGTGATTGCCGGCATGGAAGGCGTGGCGGTAGTTCATTCGGGAGTCCTCGAATCAGGCGCGCAGTTTAACAGGGCGGCGCCCGCTTGCTCGACAGTGCCTGCAAGGCCTAGGCTGCACATTCCTCAAGGACAGCGAGAACCGCCATGTCTCTGCAACGATTGCTCGGCAGCGAACTGCCCCTGGTCCAGGCACCGATGGCCGGCTCGCAGGATCACCGTCTGGCCGCCGCCGTATGTGAGGCCGGCGGTCTTGGCTCCATTCCCTGCGCGATGCTCACCCCCGCCGCCCTGCGCCAGGAACTGCAGGCCATGCGTGCTCTGACCGAGCGCCCGTTCAATCTCAACTTCTTCAGCCATGTACCGCCGCAAGCGGATACGGCTCGCGACTCAGCCTGGCGCAAGGCCCTTGCGCCCTACTACGCCGAGCTGGGTGTGGACCCGGCGAACATTGCCAGCGGGCCGGGGCGCCTGCCATTCAACGACGAAGCAGCAGCCCTGGTGGAAGAGTTCCGCCCGGCGGTGGTCAGTTTCCATTTCGGTCTGCCGGAGGAAGCTCTTCTGCAGCGCGTACGGCGCAGCGGCGCGAAAATCCTGTCCAGCGCCACCACGCTGGACGAAGCGCTGTGGCTGCAGGAACGCGGCGTCGATGCGGTGATCGCCCAAGGGCTTGAAGCCGGCGGCCATCGCGGACACTTTCTCGATCAGGACCTGAGTCGTCAGCTCGGCACCTTCGCCCTGCTGCCGCAGCTGGTCGATGCCCTCTCGGTGCCGGTGATCGCTGCCGGCGGCATCAGCGACGCACGCGGCGTGGCAGCAGCCATGGCGCTGGGTGCGGCAGGCGTGCAGGTCGGCAGCGCCTACCTGCTGTGCCCGGAAACCAATACTACTGCCCTGCACCGGGCAGCCCTGCAAAGCCCGGCAGCGCGCCATACGGCGCTGACCAACCTGTTCAGCGGGCGCCCGGCACGCGGCATCGTCAACCGCCTGATGCGCGAGCTGGGACCGCTCAGTACGCAGGCGCCGGCCTTCCCGCTGGCCACCGCCGCCATCGCACCGTTGCGTGCCGCGGCCGAAGCGCAGGGCAGCGGGGATTTCTCGCCGCTGTGGGCCGGGCAGAATATCGCCAACTGCCATCCGATGCCGGCGGCCGAGCTGACCCGCGAGCTGGCAAGGGGTCTTGAATCGCATCGAGGCTGAAACGAAGTACTGCCCAACGGCTCCACGGCTGATGTAGCGCTTTATCACGGCCGATGATGATGCTGGGCAGCCAGGCAACCGGCTGCCTAGACTCGGTGGATCATCTGGAGGCCCGATCCATGACCGAGACACTGCTCAGCTCCCGCAACCTGGCGTTCGAACTCTACGAAGTGCTCGACGCCGAAGCTCTGACCCAGCGCCCGCGCTTCGCCGATCACAACCGCGAGACCTTCGATGCGGCGATCAGCACCGCACGCGGTATCGCCGAGGAGCTGTTCGCCCCGCACAACCGCAAGAACGACGAGCACGAGCCGCAATACGTCGACGGTGGCGCGGTGCTGATTCCAGAAGTCGAGCCGGCGCTGCGCGCCTTCCATGAAGCGGGCTTTCTCAACGCCACCCGCGATTTCGAGCAGGGCGGCATGCAGCTGCCCAACCTGCTGTCGCAGGCCTGTTTCGCGCACTTCCAGGCCGCCAACATCGCCACCAGCTCCTACTCGATGCTGACCATGGGTGTGGCCAACCTGATCGAGGCCTTCGGCAGCGAGGAGCAGAAGTCCCGCTACCTGCAGCCGATCATCGACGGCCGCTTCTTCGGCACCATGGCCTTGACCGAGCCGCACGCCGGCTCGTCGCTGTCGGACATCAGAACCCGCGCCGAGCCGCACGCCGATGGCAGCTATCGGATCAAGGGCAACAAGATCTTCATCTCCGGCGGTGACCAGCCGATCTCCGAAAACATCGTGCACATGGTTCTGGCCAAGCTGCCGGACGCACCGCCCGGGGTGAAGGGCATCAGCCTGTTCCTGGTGCCCAAGTTCCACGTCAACGATGACGGGTCGCTGGGCGCACGCAACGATGTGACCCTGGCCGGGCTGTTCCACAAGATGGGCTGGCGCGGCACCACGTCCACGGCGCTGAACTTCGGCGACAACGGCGAATGCGTCGGTTACCTGGTGGGCAAGCCGCATCACGGCCTTTCCTACATGTTCCAGATGATGAACGAGGCGCGTATCGGCGTCGGCATGGGTGCGATCATGCTCGGCTACGCCGGCTACCTCTATTCGCTGGACTATGCGCGCAACCGTCCGCAGGGTCGCCAGCCGGACGGCAAGGATCCGAGCAGCCCGCAGATTTCCATCGTCGAGCACGCCGACGTACGCCGCATGCTGCTGACGCAGAAAGCCTACGTCGAAGGCGCCTTCGACCTCGGCCTGTACGCCGCACGCCTGTTCGACGACACCCATACACTGGAAACCGCCGAAGACCGCACCCGCGCGCTGGAGCTGCTAGACCTGCTCACCCCGATCGTCAAATCCTGGCCATCGGAGTTCTGCCTCAAGGCCAACGATCTGGCGATCCAGGTCCTCGGTGGCCACGGCTATACCCGCGAGTATCCGGTGGAACAGTACTACCGCGACAACCGCCTCAACCCGATTCACGAGGGCACCCACGGCATCCAGTCGCTGGACCTGCTCGGGCGCAAGGTTTCACAGAACGGTGGCGCCGCGCTCAAGCAGTTGCTCAAGCTGATCAACGATTGCTGCCAGCGCGCCAGCGCGTCCGAATCGCTCAACGCCCTGCGCCAGCCGCTGGAACAACTGCTGGCACGCCTGCAGGCAGTGACCCTGGCGCTGCTCGGCGACCTGATGAACGGCAAGGTCAACCAGGGCCTGGCCAATTCGGCGCTGTACCTGAAGGTGTTCGGCCACACGGTGATCGGCTGGCGCTGGCTGGAGCAGGCGATCCGCGCCGAACAGGGCCTGGCGAACACCGCCAATGCCGACGAGCAGGCCTTCTATCGCGGCAAGCTGCAAGCCGCGCGCTACTTCCTGACCTGGGAGGTCCCCGGCTGCCACCACGATCTGAGCATTCTGGAAGCCCGTGACGACACATGCCTGGGCATGCAGGACACCTGGTTCTGAGTTCTGATGCCTTCTGTTACGCGCTGAAACAAGGGAGGATGGATTTTTTGACAGTCGTGGCACGCGTCAGGTTAGAATCGCTGGCACGCTGAATGCATATATAACCATCGCAAGGAGTTAGACATTGGACGCAGGCACCATCAATCAGCTGTTCTTGATCGGTGCCCTGTTGGTTGCCTTCAGCATCATGGTCAGCTCGGTGTCCACCCGCGTGGGCATCCCGATTCTGGTCATCTTCCTCGGTGTCGGCATGCTCGCCGGCGTCGACGGCATTGGTGGCATCGTCTTCAACGACTACTCCCTGGCCTACCTGGTCAGTAACCTGGCGCTGGCTGTCATTCTTCTCGACGGTGGCATGCGTACGCGCGCCTCGACCTTCCGCGTGGCGCTGTGGCCGTCCATGTCACTGGCCACGCTGGGCGTGGCCATCACTGCCGGCTTGACCGGTGTGGCGGCCGCCTGGCTGTTCAACCTGAGTCTGATCGAAGGCCTGCTGATCGGCGCCATCGTCGGTTCCACCGATGCCGCCGTGGTGTTCAACCTGCTCAACGGCAAGGGCCTCAACGAGCGTGTTGGCCCGACACTGGAAATCGAGTCGGGCAGTAACGACCCGATGGCCATGTTCCTCACTGTCACCCTGATCAGCATGATCGCCTCCGGGCAGAACAGCTTTAGCTGGGGCATTCTCAGCAGCCTGGTTCAGCAGTTCGCTCTGGGCATCGCCCTGGGCGCGCTGGGCGGCTGGCTGCTCCTGCAGCTGATCAACCGCCTGTCGGTGGCTGACGGCCTGTACCCACTGCTTGCCGTCAGCGGCGGCATCATGATTTACGCGATTTCCGGCATCATCGGCGGCAGCGGCATCCTCGCCGTCTATGTCTGCGGCCTGCTGCTGGGCAACCGGCCGATCCGCAACCGTCACGGCATTCTTCATATGTTCGATGGTCTGGCCTGGCTCAGCCAGATCGGCATGTTCCTGGTACTCGGCCTGCTGCTGACCCCGAGCAATCTGCTGCCGATCGCCGTGCCGGCGCTGCTGCTGTCGTTGTGGATGATTTTCTTCGCACGGCCATTGTCGGTATTCATCGGCCTGCTGCCCTTCAAGAGTTTCAACCTGCGCGAACGCGTGTTCATCTCCTGGATTGGCCTGCGCGGCGCAGTGCCGGTGATCCTCGCGGTGTTCCCACTGATGGCCGGCCTGGAGAATGCACAACTGTTCTTCAACGTCGCCTTCTTCATCGTGCTGGTTTCCCTGCTGCTGCAGGGCACCACGCTGGGTTGGGCAGCGCGCAAGGCCCGGGTGGAGGTGCCGCCAGTGCCCTCGCCGATATCGCGTGCCGGCCTGGAAGTCCACCTGACCAGCCAGTGGGAGCTGTTCGTCTATCGTCTTGGTGCCGAAAAATGGTGTATCGGAGCGCCGCTGCGGGCGCTGAACATGCCGCAAGGCACGCGTATCGCTGCGCTGTTCCGGGGGCGCGAGCTGCTCCACCCATCAGGTAGTACTACCCTGCAGGAAGGCGACATTCTCTGCGTGATCGGCCACGACGAGGACTTGCCAGCGCTGGGCAAACTCTTCAGCCAGGCCCCGAAACGTGGCCAGGATTTGCGCTTCTTCGGCGATTTCGTACTCGAAGGTGACGCCGAGCTGGCTGCCGTCGCAGCGCTGTACGGCCTGAAGTTGGATGGAGTGGAGAGCAATCAGCCTCTGGGACGTTTCATCGCCCACGAGATTGGCGGCGAGCCTATCGTCGGCGACCAGACCGAGTGGCAAGGTCTGACCTGGACGGTGGCGCAGATGGAAGGGAACAAGATACGCAAGGTTGGCGTCAAATTCCCCGAGGGCGCACGCCCGGGCCCTGCGCTGCACTTCTAGCAGGCGATTAAAAACTCCCGACAGGGACTCTGCTAGCATCAGCATCGTGCGCGGGCCATCAGGCCCGCGTGTTCGTTGTGCTGCGGCCACCAGATCGCAACCGTCCACTAAACAGACCAATCGCCATGCCATTGTCGCGCCGCTCTCTCGCAGCCGTCCTGTTCGCCTTTTGCCTCGGCAGCTCGCAGGTTTTTGCCGAGGAGCCACCGAAGATCGAAAGCGTCCAGCAAAGCCTGGACGGCCTGGCCGAGCGCAAGCTGCCGGAGGCCGAACAGCAGGCGCTCAAGCAGACATTCGAGCAGACGTTGCGCATGCTTCAGGATCGGCAGAATGCCGAGCAGCGTCTCAAGGATCTGCGCACACAACTGGACAATGCACCGCGTCTGATCAGTGAAGCCCAGCGAGAACTGGAAAAGCTGAAAACCAGCCCGGAAGTGCCGGTCGCCGAACGCCACCTGCGCACCAGCCTGCCCCAGCTGGAACAGTTGCTCGCGGACCGCTCCAGCCAACTCAGCGAGTGGAACAAGGCGATCATCGAAGCCAACAGCCTGGTGATTACCGCGCAAACCCGTCCAGAGCGCGCGCAGGCGGAAATCAGCCAGAACCAGGCCCGCAGCCAGCAGATCAGCAACAGTCTGAAAAGCGGTCGCGACAGCGGCAAGACGCTCACGCCCGAACGTCGGGATCAGCTCAACGCCGAGCAGGCGCTACTTGTTTCGCTGACCCAGCTTCGCCGCCAGGAGCTGGCCGGCAACAGCCTGCTGCAGGATCTGGGCAACGCCAAGCGGGCGCTGCTCGAGGAGCGCATACGCCGGGCCGAGCAGGAGCGCCTGGACCTGCAGAACCTGATCAATGAACGCCGCCGCGCCGAATCCGAACAGACCGTCGCCGAACAGTCGCGAGAGGCCGAGCGGGCCGGTTCGGACAAGCTGCTGGCAGGCGAAAGCAACCTCAACCTCAAGCTCTCCGACTATCTGTTGCGTGCCACCGAGCGCCTCAATCAACTGACCCAGGAAAACCTCAAGACGCGCCAGCAGCTGGACAATCTGGTGCAGGCCGACCAGGCGCTGGATGAGCAGATCGGCGTCCTGCAGGGCAGCCTGCTGCTGTCACGGATTCTCTACCAGCAGAAACAGGCGCTGCCCAACCTGAAGCTGGAAGACAGCAAGCTGGCGGACGAAATTGCCGACATCCGCCTGTACCAGTTCGACCTGGGCAAACAGCGCGAGCAGATCAGCAACCCCGAGGCCTATATCGATCGGCTGCTGTCCAACCAGCCCGCCGAGGAAGTCACGGGCGAGTTGCGCAACACCCTGCGCGATCAGCTGAACACCCGCCGCGAACTGCTCGAACGCCTCAACCGCGAGCTCAACGCCCTGCTCAACGAGTCGATCACCCTGCAGCTCAATCAGAAGGAGCTGTCCAGCACGGCCAGCAGCCTGCGGGCCACCATAGACGAGCAGATGTTCTGGATTCCCAGCAACAAGCCGCTGGACCTCGACTGGCTCAGAAACGCACCACGGCGTCTGATGCTGCAACTTGAGCACCTGCCCTGGAGCGAAGTCGCCACGGATCTGCGTATGGTGCTGCTGGAGCGGCCACTGGTCTTTCTGCCGTTATTGCTGCTCTGTGCCCTGATCGTCTGGCGACGCCAGTATCTGTTCCGCAAACTCGACAGCCTGCATCAGGATATTGGCCACTACAAACGCGACAGCCAGTTGCACACGCCGCTCGCCATCGGCCTGAACCTCGTACTGGCCCTACCCGGCGCGCTGTTCCTCAGTCTGTGCGGCTATGCGCTGATGATGGATCCGCGTGGGCAAAGCCTCTATCTCGGCACAGCGCTGTACGAGATGGCGCAAGCCTGGCTGGTGCTCTACACGCTGTATCGCATCCTCTCGCCCAACGGCGTGGCGGTGCTGCACTTCCACTGGCCGCCCGCCAGCGTCAGCTTCATTCGCCGCCATATTCGCAACCTGGGCTTCGTGGTCCTGGCTCTGGTGGCGGTCACCAGCATTGCCGAGCACCAGCCTGCCAGCCTGGCCAACGATGTCATAGGCATCGCCGTGGTGCTGAGCTGCTACGTCCTGATGGCCTGGCAACTGTTCCGTGTATTGCTCGGCACGCCGCAACGGGAGAATACCTCGCCCCTGCGCTCCACCGCTGGCCTGCTGTTCTGTCTGCTGCCGTTCGTACTGATGGGCGCCGTCGGGCTGGGCTACTACTACACCGCCCTGAAGCTCACCGACCGCCTGATCGACACGCTCTACCTGCTGGTCTTCTGGCTGATTCTGGAAGCCGCCTTCGTTCGCGGCCTCAGCGTCGCCGCGCGGCGCCTGGCCTATCAACGCGCCCTGGCCCAGCGTCAGGCGCATGACAGCGACCACGACTCGACCATCGACGAGCCGACGCTGGACATCGAACAGATCAATCAGCAGTCGTTGCGCATCATCCGCCTGGCCTTGTTCAGCGGTTTTCTGCTCTGCCTCTACTGGGTCTGGTCCGAACTCATCAGCGTCTTCACCTACCTCGAGACCATCAGCCTTTACGAGTACAGCAGCGGCACTGGCGATGCAGCGACCATGGTCCCCATCAGCCTGATGGATGTGCTGGGCGCCCTGCTCATCATCGCCATTACCTTCGCCCTGGCGCGCAACCTGCCAGGCCTGCTGGAGGTACTGGTACTGTCGCGCATGCGCCTGGCACAAGGCAGCGCCTATGCCACCACCACCCTGCTGTCCTATGTGCTGGTCGGTATTGGTATCGTCAGTACGCTCTCAACGCTCGGCGTGAGCTGGGACAAATTGCAGTGGCTGGTGGCAGCGCTGTCGGTGGGCCTCGGTTTCGGCCTGCAGGAAATCTTTGCCAACTTCATCTCCGGCCTGATCATCCTGTTCGAGCGCCCGGTGCGCATCGGCGACGTGGTGACCATCGGCAATCTGTCCGGCACGGTGAGTCGGATTCGCATCCGGGCCACCACCATTACCGACTTCGACCACAAGGAAATCATCGTTCCGAACAAGACCTTCATCACCGGCCAACTGATCAACTGGTCGCTGAGCGATACCGTGACCCGCGTGACCGTCAAGGTCGGCGTAGGCTACGGCTCGGATCTGGACCTGGTGCGCAACCTGCTGCTTGAGGCTGCGAAGGAAAACTCTCGCGTTCTCAAGGAGCCCGAGCCGATCGTGTACTTCCTCAAGTTCGCTGACAGCAGCCTGGAACACGAACTGCGCGTCCATGTACGCGACCTCGGCGACCGCAATCCGGCGACCGACGAAATCAACCGGTTCATCGACCGTGAATTTGCCAAGCATGGCATCAGCATCGCCTTCCGCCAGGTCGAGGTTCACGTCAAGAACTTCCAGCATGACGAACACCTGCTCGAGAACAAGCAGGCCCTGCAAACCGCAGCGGCTGCCGGCGCGGCCGCTTCCCTGTCGCGTAAATCGTCGCCGCCAGCCACCACCTGAGCCCGCACAGACCGCCCATGAAAACGCTAGACGCACTGACCTTCGACAACCGCTTCGCCCGCCTCGGTGACGTCTTCTCCACCGAAGTGCTGCCCGAGCCCATCGAGCAGCCACGCCTGGTGGTGGCAAGCGAAGCGGCCATGACCCTGCTCGATCTGGCGCCCGACCAAGCCCAGCGCAGCGAGTTCGCCGAACTGTTCGCCGGACACAAGCTGTGGGAACAGGCCGAACCGCGCGCCATGGTCTACTCCGGCCACCAGTTCGGTGGCTACACTCCGCGCCTGGGCGACGGTCGCGGCCTGCTGCTCGGCGAAGTGGTCAACGACGCTGGCGAACACTGGGATCTGCACCTCAAAGGCGCCGGCATGACGCCCTACTCGCGCATGGGCGACGGCCGCGCGGTGCTGCGCAGCTCGATTCGCGAGTTTCTTGCCAGCGAACATCTGCACGCACTCGGCATCCCCAGCTCGCGCGCGCTGTGCGTCACCGGCTCGACAACACCGGTGTGGCGCGAGAAAAAGGAAAGCGCGGCGATGGTGCTGCGCCTGGCGCAAAGCCACGTGCGCTTCGGCCACTTCGAATACTTCTACTACACGCGCCAGCACGAACACCTGAAGACCCTCGGCGAGCACGTCATGGCCTGTCATTTCCCGGCCTGCCTGGAGCAGGACGAACCCTGGCTGGCGCTGCTGAGTGAGGTAATCGAGCGCACCGCCGCGATGATCGCCCACTGGCAAGCCTACGGGTTCTGCCACGGCGTGATGAACACCGACAACATGTCGATTCTCGGCATCACCTTCGACTACGGCCCCTACGCCTTCCTCGACGACTTCGACACCAACCACATCTGCAACCACTCCGACGACAGCGGCCGCTACAGCTTCAGCAATCAGGTGCCCATTGCCCACTGGAACCTCGCCGCCCTGGCCCAGGCGCTGACGCCCTTCGCCGCCGTGGAGAAGCTGCGCGAGGCGCTGGAACTGTTCCTGCCGCTGTATCAGGCGCACTACCTGGACCTGATGCGCAAGCGTCTGGGCTTCGTCAGCGCCGAGGACGGCGACGAAGCGCTGATCCAGCGTCTGCTGCAGCTGATGCAGCAGGGCAAGGCCACCGACTACACGCTGTTCTTCCGCCACCTTGGCGAACAGGCACCTGCCGGGGCGCTGCAGGTGGTGCGCAACGATTTCGTCGACCTGGCCGGCTTCGATGCCTGGGGCCAGGACTACCTGGCGCGTTGCGAACGGGAAGGCGGCGAACAGAACGAACGCCGGGCGCGCATGCATGCGGTCAACCCGAAGTACATCCTGCGCAACTACCTGGCGCAGCAGGTCATCGAAGCCGCCGAGGCCGGCGACTACGCTCCGGTACGCGAACTGCACGCGGTGCTGTCACGTCCGTTCGACGAACAGCCGGGTCAGGAGCGCTACGCCGAACGTCCACCGGAGTGGGGCAAGCACCTGGAAATCAGTTGCTCCTCGTAAGGCCCTGGATCAGCGCAGCAACACCATCAAGGCAGCCGACCTGTTAAATCGAAATGGCATATCAATCTGCCCAAACATTCTTAGACTATCTATAAGAAGCCCTCTATCTTGGCGCCCAGCCAGGCCGCCCAGTGCGCGCCCGATACCTCACACGAGATTCGACGCAAAGAATCTGCCCAGCTCCAGCCCACTGAATCCTGCCGCCTGAAAGGCCGGGGCAGCTTGCGGAGCAGAGGCCGGTTCCAAGGATTTTCATGCTCTGGGATTCCCTGCCCCTTCTGTTCGTCGGCGCCCTGCTGATCTGGGTGCTCTATGCCTTCGTCCGCGAGAAATGGAGCCCGGACATCGTCGCGGCCATCGCCGTAGCGGCCCTGCTGGTCACCCAGTTGCTGACGCCGGGCGAGGTGCTCAGCGTACTGTCGAACTCCGCGCCGGTAACCATCGCCTGCATGTTCGTGATCTCCGCCGCACTGGAACGTACCGGCTGCATCGATGCACTCGGCAACTGGCTGGGTGAACTGGTCGGCACCAGCCCGATCCGCGTACTCACCGGCCTGACCGTCACCGCCCTGGTGGCATCCGCCTGCCTGAACAACACACCGGTGGTGGCCATCCTCACACCAGTGGCCATCGCCCTGGCACGCCGCGCCGGCACCCTGCCGTCCAAGCTACTGATCCCGCTGTCCTACGCCACCATCCTCGGTGGCACCCTGACCATGATCGGAACCTCGACCAACATTCTGGTCGACGGCGTGGCACGCAAGGCCGGCATGGCGCCGTTCGGCATCTTCGAGATCACCGGCGTCGGTCTGGTGATGGCGGCCTTCGGCATGCTCTATCTGCTGACCATCGGCTATCGCCTGCTGCCGGAACGGGAAACCCTGTCACGCCAGCTGCGTCCGGATCTGTCCCGTACCTTCATGACCGAACTGCTGGTGCCGCACGACTCGCCGATGATCGGCAAGACCCTGCACGAGGCCCACCTCAACGGTGGTAGCGGCCTGCAGGTGCTCAAGTTGTTTCGTGACGAACGCGAGCTGACCGAGCCGAGCGCCGAGACCCTGCTCGCCAGCGGCGACCGCCTGGTGCTGCACGGCCAGGTCAAGGATGTCGTGGAACTGCGCGAAAGCGGCCACCTGAGTTTCAACCGTGGTGATGCCTTCGAGACCATCAGCAGCCACGACGTGATCCTCGCTGAAGCCATCGTCGGGCGTAACTCGCGTTACAGCCACCGACCGATGCGCGACCTCGACCTCACCGCGCGTTACGGCATCGCCGTGCTCGCCGTGCACCGCCAGGACGAGAACGTGCAGGGCAACCTCGACGAGTTCGAGCTGCAGTTCGGCGACGTCATGCTGGTCGAAGGCACGCCGGCGCAGATCAGGCGTTTCGCCGACAACGGCGAGCTGATCAGCCTCAACGCCGTGCAGGAACGGGCCTTCCGCCGCGACAAGGCGCCCATCGCCATTCTCGCGACCCTGGCCGTGATGCTGTTGGCCGCCTGTGACGTGATGCCCATCGAGGGATTGGCGATCATTGGCGCCGTGACCGTACTGGCCACCCGCTGCCTGGACGTGGAAGATGCCTACAAGGCCGTGGACTGGAAGATTCTCAGCCTGATCTTCGGCATGCTGGCCATCAGCGTCGCCATGGACAAGGTGGGCCTGGTCAAGCTGCTGGTGGAGAACATCATGGGCTGGCTGCCGTGGGCAGGCCCTCTGCTGATGCTGAGCTTCATCTACCTGTTCACCTCTATCCTTACCGAGATGCTGTCGAACAACGCGGTGGCCGTACTGGTAACGCCCATCGCCATCGGCATGGCTCAGCACCTGGGCGTCGATCCACGCGCCTTCGTGGTCGCAGTGATGTTCGCCGCCAGCGCCAGCTTCGCCACCCCGATCGGCTACCAGACCAACACCTTCGTCTACAACGCCGGCGGCTATCGCTTCACCGACTTCATGAAAATCGGTATCCCGCTGAACCTGCTGCTGTGGGGCGTCGCTACGCTGTTCATCCCCTGGTTCTTCCCGCTGACGCCGGTGTAAGGCATAAGCCGCGAATACAAAGTTCTAAATCAAGGCCCGTTTCATTGCTCCAGCGCATTGACTGGGCCTTGTTGCTTTCTCCATGCTGCGATCCTTTCAAGCTGCCCTCAAGGAACGTGCGCATGAAACTGGAAACCCTGGCCATTCACGCCGGCTACAGCCCCGATCCGACCACCAAGGCGGTGGCGGTGCCGATCTACCAGACCAGCTCCTTCGCCTTCGACGACACCCAGCACGGTGCCGACCTGTTCGACCTGAAGGTCGCCGGCAACATCTATTCACGCATCATGAACCCGACCAACGCCGTGCTCGAAGAGCGTGTGGCGGCGCTGGAAGGTGGTGTCGGAGCGCTGGCCGTGGCCTCGGGCATGGCCGCCATCACCTATGCCATCCAGACCGTGGCCGAGGCCGGCGACAACATCGTCTCGGTGGCCAAGCTCTACGGCGGCACCTACAACCTGCTGGCCCACACCCTGCCGCGTTTCGGCATCGAGACCCGCTTCGCCGCCCACGATGACATCGCCGCGCTGGAAGCGCTTATCGACGAACGCACCAAGGCCGTATTCTGCGAGTCCATCGGCAACCCGGCCGGCAACATCGTCGACCTCAAGGCGCTGGCCGACGCCGCGCACCGCCATGGTGTGCCGCTGATCGTCGACAACACCGTGGCCACGCCGATTCTCTGCCGCCCCTTCGAGCATGGCGCGGACATCGTCGTGCACTCGCTGACCAAGTACATCGGCGGCCACGGCACCAGCATCGGCGGCATCATCGTCGACTCCGGCAAGTTCCCCTGGGTCGACAACAAGGCGCGCTTCCCGCTGCTCAACACCCCGGACCCGTCCTACCACGGCGTGACCTACACCGAAGCCTTCGGCCCCGCCGCCTTCATCGGCCGCTGCCGCGTGGTACCGCTGCGCAACACCGGCGCGGCGCTGTCGCCGTTCAACGCCTTCCTCATCCTGCAGGGCCTGGAAACCCTGGCCCTGCGAATGGAGCGGCACACCGAGAACGCGCTGAAAGTGGCGCAGTACCTGCAAAGTCACCCGCAAGTGGCCTGGGTGAAATACGCCGGCCTGGCCGATCACCCCGAACACGATCTGGCGCAGCGCTACTTCGGCGGCAAGCCGGCGGCGATCCTCTCGTTCGGCATTCAGGGCGGGCAGGAGGCCGGCGCGCGCTTCATCGACGCGCTGCAACTGGTAGTACGCCTGGTCAATATCGGCGATGCCAAGTCGCTGGCCTGCCACCCGGCGTCCACCACCCATCGCCAGCTCAGCGACGAGGAACTGCAGAAGGCCGGCGTACCACGCGACATGGTGCGCCTGTCCATCGGCATCGAGCATATCGACGACATCCTTGCCGACCTGAGCCAGGCGCTCGAGGCATCGCGCGGCTGATCGCTTGAAAAGCCATGGTGTCGGCTCCAGATAGATGTCATTGCCGCTGGAGCCGAACCATGAGCGATCCCCTGCTGATACCCTGCCCGCATTGCAACGGGCTCAACCGCATTCCTGCCGAGCGTCTGGGCGACACGCCGCGCTGCGGCCGCTGCAAGAGCGAAGTACTGCCCGCCACACCATTCACCCTGACGCAAGCCAACTTTGCCAGCCAGTTGAAGGGCGACCTGCCGCTGCTGGTGGATGTCTGGGCCAGTTGGTGCGGCCCCTGCCAGGCCTTCGCGCCGATCTTCCAGCAGGCTGCTACGCAACTGCAAGGCCGCTGCCGCCTGGGCAAGCTCGATAGCGAAGCCAACCCCAATCTGGCCGGGCAAATGGGCATCCGCTCCATTCCCAGCCTGATTCTGTTCAAGGGCGGCGTCGAAGTCGCCCGCCAGAGCGGCGCCATGCCGCTGCCACAACTGCAGGAATGGTTGCGCCAGCAGGGCATCTGAGCGCTTCGGTCAGTCACCACGGGCGCTGCGGTCAATTGCAGCGCGCCGCCCGCCCCTTAGTCTGGCCAAACGCCCATCAAGGAGTTTCGCCATGCCGCTGCCCGTGGAAATCGCCCGCCAACTCACCGAGAAACAGATCGCCTTCGTCAAACGCAGCGGCCTCAGGGCCGAAGTCCTCGAGCCTGGGTTCGTGCGCCTGCGCATGCCGCTACAGGGCAATCAGAACCATATCGGCAGCATGTACGCAGGCGCATTGTTCACCCTCGCGGAAATCCCCGGTGGCGCGCTGTTCCTGACCAGCTTCGACGCCCAGCGCTTCTATCCCGTCATCAAGGAGATGAACCTGCGCTTTCGCCGCCCGGCCCTGGGCGATATCCAGGTGGAAGCGCGTCTCTCGGCAGAGGAGATCGCCCGCCTCGAAGAGCAGGCGAGCCAGCAGGGCAAGGCCGAGTATCAGCTGGACCTGCAACTGACCGACGGCAGCGGCGAAATGGTCGCGGAAAGTCGCGGCTGCTATCAATTGCGTTTACGCTGAAGGCGCCGCTTAACAGTCCCTGACCTTGCCACAGGTCAAAAGAGCGGCTATCTGAACAGGCAGAATAAAATTGCCGACGGGTATCGGCAGGGGAGCCGTCACCATGTTCAAGCACATCCTCATCGCTCATGACCTGCGCGACACCGCCGACATGGCGCTGTGCCGCGCCACCCAGCTGGCCCGTCAGCACGGTGCCCGCCTGACCATCCTGCATGTGCTGGAGCCGGGCCATAACAGCGAGCAACAGGAAAAGGCACGCCAGGCACTGGATCGCAGCCTGACCCAGTACGCCCCGCCCGGCACCGAACTGCACATGCTCAGCGGCAAACCCTGGGAAGTGGTATTGCAGCAGGTGCAGGACAGCGGCTGCGATCTGCTGGTACTGGGTGGACACCATACACGCCACGATTTCTTCTCCGGCACCAGCCTCGATCGCATTGCCCGTCGCTGCACCGTGCCGCTACTGCTGGTAGCGCGTAACGACTTCCAGCCCTATCAGCGCGCCCTGGCCGCCATCGACTTTTCCCTGTGCGCCTGCAGCGCCCTGGAGCAGGCCTATCTCCTGCTGCCTGGCGAGGCCGAACTGCATGCCCTGCACGTGTTCGAGCCGGACAAGGGCACGCCGCAGCAGGTGGAACAACAGCTACAGACCCAGCAGGGGCTGATCGATCAGTTGCTGCATGACGAAGCGCAGAAATTGCCGGTAGGCGGCCCGAGGCTGAGCCACGAAGTGCTCCAGGGCGGCATCCTGCGAAGCCTGCAGGAGCAGATCAAGACCCGTCGCGCAGAACTGCTGGTGCTCGGCAGTCATGGCCGCAGCGCCTTTTCCCAGGCGCTGCTGGGCAGCCTGGCGCAGCACTTTTTGCACAAGGCGCCCTGCGACGTGTTCGTGGTTCGCTAGCAACAGCAACCCACGCAAAAAGGCACCTTCAGGCGCCTTTATCATTCAGCTGGCGTTGAGCAGGTCATGCAGCTCGACGAACTGCAGGGTCAGCTTGTGCCGTGCATCCAGATGGATCAGCGGTGTGCAAACCTGGTGCGATTCTCGCATCTTCACCGAGCTCATCAGGTTCACCGGCAGCACCGGCAGCCCTTCTTCGATCAGTTCATCCAGCAACTGCTGCGGCAGGGTGGCGCGAGGCTGAAACTGATTGACCACGATGCCCTCCACTTCCAGCGCCTCGTTGTAATCATCCTTGAGTTCCTCGATCTCGGCCAGCAGGCCGTAGAGGGCATTGCGCGAGAAGCTGTCGCAATCGAAGGGAATCAACACGCGATCGGCTGCTATCAACGCGGAAACCGTATAGAAGTTCAGCGCCGGCGGGGTGTCGAGGTAGATGTAGTCATAGTCTTGCGCCAACTCGTCGAGCAGTTTGCGCAGCTTGTTGATCTTGTGCTTCTGCTCCAGCTTGGGCTGCAACTCGGCGAGCTCGGCAGTAGCGGTGACCACATGCAGGTTGTCGAACGGTGTCTCGTAGATGTCGACCTTGCCCTTTCTGCCAAACGGGCCGGAAGAAAGGCTCTGCTTGAAGAAATCGGCGATGCCCATGGGGATATCCTCGCCGGTCAGCCCGGTGAGGTAGTGGGTCGAGTTGGCCTGGGCGTCGAGGTCGATCAGCAGCGTGCGATACCCCTGCGCCGCACTCACCGCCGCGAGATTGCACGCGATGCTGGACTTGCCTACGCCACCCTTCTGGTTGAACACCACACGTCGCATCGTCACGCTCCCGGATTCGAAGGTTTCCGATTCCATGCAAAGCCCATGACAGCCGGTGAACACCGAAGGCAATCACGGCCTGGTGCCATCCGGCATCACAGGTTGTGCCCGCGCCAAACGCGCACAAGGGCAACATGCACACCAAGGATATGCAATGCAGCGTCAGTGCACACAGCGACTTCCAAGAAAAAGCCCGGCATTGCCGGGCTTTTTTATGCGTCACTGGTGGTACTGCGCCGACAACTCGTGGACGGCCTCGAAGAAGGCTCCAGCGTGAGCCGGATCGACTTCCGGGGTGATGCCATGGCCGAGGTTGAACACGTGGCCGCTGCCGGCGCCATAGGCCGCGAGGACGCGCGCCACCTCGGCGCGAATCGCCGCAGGCTTGGCATAGAGCACCGCCGGGTCCATGTTGCCCTGCAGGGCAACCTTGGCACCGACACGGGCGCGGGCGCTACCGATGTCGCAGGTCCAGTCCAGACCCAGCGCTTCAGCGCCGCTGTCAGCCATGGATTCGAGCCACAGACCGCCGCCCTTGGTGAACAGGATCACCGGCACACGACGACCTTCATGCTCGCGGATCAGGCCATCGACGATCTTCTTCATGTAGGCCAGGGAGAATTCCTGGTAAGCCGCCGCCGACAGCGCGCCGCCCCAGGAATCGAAGATCTGCACTGCCTGCGCACCGGCCAGGATCTGCCCGTTGAGGTAGGCAGTGACCGACTGCGCCAGCTTGTCCAACAGCGCGTGCAAGGCTTGCGGATTGTCGTAGAGCATCGCCTTGGTCTTGCGGAAGTCCTTCGACGAGCCGCCTTCGACCATGTAGGTGGCCAGCGTCCAGGGGCTGCCGGAGAAGCCGATCAGCGGCACACGGCCACCCAGCTCGCGGCGGATGGTACGCACGGCGTCCATCACATAGCCCAGGTCCTTCTCGGCATCCGTCACCGGCAGCGCCTCGACATCAGCCAGGCTGCTGACCACTTTCCTGAAGCGCGGGCCTTCGCCGGTCTCGAAGTACAGGCCCTGGCCCATGGCATCGGGGATGGTGAGGATGTCGGAGAACAGAATCGCCGCATCCAGTTGCGGGTAGCGGTCCAGCGGCTGGATGGTGACCTCGCAAGCCAGCTCCGGGTTCTTCATCAGGCTCACGAAGTCGCCGGCCTTGGCCCGAGTCGCGCGGTATTCCGGCAGATAGCGGCCGGCCTGGCGCATCATCCAGATCGGCGTGACATCTACGGGTTGCTTGAGCAGGGCACGAAGGAAACGGTCGTTCTTCAGGGCGGTCATGGCAGAGTCCTAGAAAAAAGTGCGGGCATTTTCGCAGACCAGAAAACAAAAGGCACGGCGGGTGCCGTGCCTTTTGTCCATCGGGTCAATTTGTCGCGGGCAAATGCCTAATGCTAAGCGTAACGAGCGAAGGTCAGGCAAGGCGAAAGCGGGCGAGGAAGCGGAGTGTACGAGCTGTACATGAGCATTCCGAGCCTGCTTTCAACGCAGCATGGCCGAGCGCAGTAGCTTAGACGCCCAGATAGTCGAGGATGCCTTCGGCGGCGTTCCTACCCTCGAAGATCGCCGTCACCACCAGGTCGGAACCACGCACCATGTCGCCACCGGCAAAGATCTTCGGGTTGCTGGTCTGGTGCTTGAAGGTGTTCTTCTCCGGCGCCACGACGCGGCCCTGGCTGTCGGTCTGGATATCGAACTGTTCGAACCAGGGTGCCGGGCTCGGACGGAAACCGAAGGCGATCAGCACGGCCTCGGCCGGGATGACCTCCTCGGAACCCGGGATCGGCTCGGGGCTGCGACGGCCACGGGCGTCCGGCTCGCCGAGACGGGTCTCGACCACCTTGATGCCTTCCACCTTGCCTTCGCCGACGATGGCGATGGGCTGGCGGTTGAAGAGGAACTTCACGCCCTCTTCCTTGGCATTCTTCACTTCCTTGCGCGAGCCCGGCATGTTCTCTTCGTCACGGCGATAGGCACAGGTCACGGCCTTGGCGCCCTGACGGATCGAGGTGCGGTTGCAGTCCATCGCGGTGTCGCCACCGCCCAGTACCACCACGCGCTTGCCCTTCATGTCGATGAAGTCTTCCGGCGACTTCTCGAAACCAAGGTTGCGGTTGACGTTGGCGATGAGGAAGTCCAGCGCGTCGTAGACACCCGGCAGGTCCTCGCCGGGGAAGCCGCCCTTCATGTAGGTGTAGGTACCCATTCCCATGAACACGGCATCGTATTCATCCAGCAGCTGCTGCATGGTCACGTCCTTGCCGATCTCGGTGTTCAGGCGGAACTCGATACCCATGCCGGTGAAGACTTCACGGCGGCGGCTGAGCACGGTCTTTTCCAGCTTGAACTCGGGGATGCCGAAGGTCAGCAGGCCACCGATTTCCGGGTTCTTGTCGAACACCACCGGGGTCACACCGTTACGCACCAGCACGTCGGCGCAACCGAGGCCGGCCGGGCCGGCGCCGATCACCGCGACACGCTTGCCGGTCGGCTTGACCTTGGACATGTCCGGGCGCCAGCCCATGGCGAAGGCGGTGTCGGTGATGTACTTCTCCACCGAACCGATGGTCACCGCGCCGAAGCCGTCATTGAGGGTGCAGGCACCTTCGCAGAGGCGATCCTGCGGGCACACGCGGCCGCAGACTTCCGGCAGGGTGTTGGTCTGGTGCGAGAGCTCGGCGGCAGCCAGGATGTTGCCTTCCGAGACCAGCTTCAGCCAGTTCGGAATGAAGTTGTGTACCGGGCACTTCCACTCGCAATACGGGTTGCCGCAGCCCAGGCAGCGATGCGCCTGGTCTGCAGCTTGCGCCGGCTTGAAGTTGTCGTAGATCTCGACGAATTCCTTCTTGCGCTGACGCAGCAGTTTCTTCTTCGGGTCTTTGCGCCCGACTTCGATGAACTGGAAGTCGTTGTTCAGACGTTCAGTCATTGCATTACCTCATCAAACCACTTCAGGCGCATTCTTATTGCGGGTTGGCACGGGTGCTGGACAGCAGCGACTTCAGGCTGGCCGCTTTCGGTTTCACCAGCCAGAACTTGCGCAGGTAATCGTCCAGGTTCTCCAGCAGGTTCTGGCCCCACTCGCTGCCGGTCTCTTCAACGTACTCGGCGAGCACGCTCTCGAGGTGGCTGCGGTAGGCTTCCATCGCTTCGTTGTTGATGCGCTGGATTTCTACCAGTTCGTGGTTGACGCGATCGTAGAAGCCGTTGTCCAGGTCGAGCACATAGGCGAAACCGCCGGTCATGCCCGAGCCGAAGTTGTAGCCGGTCTTGCCCAGTACGCAGACGAAACCGCCGGTCATGTACTCGCAGCAGTGATCACCAGTGCCTTCCACTACGGCGTGAGCGCCGGAGTTGCGCACGGCGAAACGCTCACCTGCGGTACCGGTGGCGAACAGCTTGCCGCCGGTGGCACCGTACAGGCAGGTGTTGCCGATGATGGCGCTGTCTTCGGTGGCGAACGGGCTGCCGGCAGGCGGGGTGATGACGATCTTGCCGCCAGTCATGCCCTTGCCCACGTAATCGTTGGCATCGCCTTCCAGGCGCAGATGCAGGCCGCCAGCGTTCCACACGCCGAAGCTCTGACCGGCAGTGCCGGTGAAGCGGAAGGTGATCGGCGCGTCGCTCATGCCCTGGTTGCCATGCACGCGGGCGATCTCGCCGGAAATGCGTGCACCAATGGAACGGTCGCAGTTGCCGATGCTCAGCTCGAACTCACCACCGGTCTTGCCGGCGATGGCGTCCTTGGCCATCTCGACCATCTTCTCGGCCAGACGGCCTTCGTCGAACGGCGGGTTCTTCGCCACCTGGCAGAACTGCGGCTTGTCAGCCGGGATATGCGCGCTGGCCAGCAGCGGCGACAGATCCAGGTTGCCCTGCTTGGCGGTTTCGCCCGGCAGCACTTCGAGCAGATCGGTACGACCGATCAGCTCCTCCAGGCTGCGTACGCCCAGCCTGGCCAGCCACTCGCGGGTTTCCTCGGCGACGTAGGTGAAGAAGTTCATCACCATCTCGACGGTACCGATGAAGTGATTGCGCAGCTTGTCGTTCTGCGTGGCCACGCCGGTGGCGCAGTTGTTCAGGTGACAGATGCGCAGGTATTTGCAGCCCAGTGCCACCATCGGCGCGGTGCCGAAGCCGAAGCTTTCGGCGCCGAGGATGGCGGCCTTGATCACGTCCAGACCGGTCTTCAGACCACCGTCGGTCTGCACCCGCACCTTGCCGCGCAGGTCGTTGCCACGCAGGGTCTGGTGAGTTTCGGCCAGGCCCAGCTCCCACGGTGCGCCGGCATAGCGGATGGAGGTCAGCGGCGATGCGCCGGTACCACCGTCGTAGCCGGAAATGGTGATCAGGTCGGCGTAGGCCTTGGCCACACCGGCAGCGATGGTGCCTACACCGGCTTCCGCCACCAGCTTGACCGACACCAGCGCCTTCGGGTTGACCTGCTTGAGGTCATAGATCAGCTGCGCCAGGTCTTCGATCGAGTAGATGTCGTGATGCGGCGGCGGCGAGATCAGGGTCACCCCCGGTACCGCGTAGCGCAGCTTGGCGATCAGGCCGTTGACCTTGCCGCCGGGCAGTTGGCCGCCCTCACCAGGCTTGGCGCCCTGGGCCACCTTGATCTGCAGCACTTCGGCGTTGACCAGGTATTCCGGGGTTACACCGAAGCGACCGGTGGCCACCTGCTTGATCTTCGAGCTCTTGATGGTGCCATAGCGGGCCGGATCTTCACCGCCCTCACCGGAGTTGGAACGGCCACCCAGGCGGTTCATCGCCTCGGCCAGCGCCTCGTGCGCCTCGGGCGACAGCGCGCCGAGGGAGATGCCGGCGGCATCGAAGCGCTTGAAGATCGACTGCAGTGGCTCGACTTCGTCGATGCTGATCGGCGTGGCGGACTCCTTGACCTTGAGCAGGTCGCGGATCATCGACACCGGACGCGTGTCGACCAGCGTCGAGTATTCCTTGTACTTCTCGTAGTTGCCCTGCTGCACGGCTTCCTGCAGCGTGCGCACCACATCCGGGTTGTAGGCGTGGTATTCGCCACCGTAGACGAACTTGAGCAGACCGCCCTGCTGGATCGGCTTGCGGTTGTTCCAGGCCTCGAAGGACAGCAGCTTCTGCTCGTTCTCGATATCGACGAAACGCGCGCCCTGAATGCGGCTGGCCACGCCGCGGAAGCACAGCTCGGTGACTTCGTCGGACAGGCCGACGGCCTCGAACAGCTGCGCACCACGATAGGAGGCGATGGTGGAGATGCCCATCTTCGACAGGATCTTCAGCAGGCCCTTGGAGATGCCCTTGCGGTAGTACTTGAACACTTCGTACAGATCGCCCAGCACTTCGCCGGTGCGGATCAGATCGCCCAGCACTTCGTAGGCCAGGAACGGATAGACCGCCGAGGCGCCGAAGCCCAGCAGCACGGCATAGTGGTGCGGGTCACGCGCGGTGGCGGTCTCCACCAGAATGTTGCAGTCGCAGCGCAGGCCCTGCTCCACCAGACGGTGGTGCACAGCGCCGGTAACCAGCGCAGCATGCGCCGGCAGCTTGCCCGGGGCGATGTGACGATCGGTCAGTACCAGCAGTACCTTGCCGGCGCGCACGGCTTCCTCGGCCTGGTCGGCCATGTTGCGCACGGCGGCCTCCAGGCCCAGCGACTCGTCGTAGTTCATGTCGATGACATGACGGTCGAAGCCCGGGCGGTCCAGGCTCATCAGCGCACGCCACTTGGCTGGCGAGATCACCGGACTGCTGAGGATCACGCGGGTGGCGTGCTCCGGCGACTCGCTGAAGATGTTGCGCTCGGCACCCAGGCAGATTTCCAGGGACATGACGATCGCTTCGCGCAGCGGGTCGATCGGCGGGTTGGTAACCTGCGCGAACTGCTGGCGGAAGTAATCGTAAGGCGAACGCACGCGCTGGCTGAGCACCGCCATCGGCGTGTCGTCACCCATGGAACCAACCGCTTCCTGGCCCTGCTCGCCGAGCGGGCGCAGCACCTGGTCACGCTCCTCGAAGGTGACCTGGAACATCTTCATGTACTGCTTGAGCTGATCCGGGTCGTAGAAGGCCGAACCATGGTCGCGGTCTTCCAGCGTCGCCTTGATGCGCTGGGCATGCTTGCGCAGCCACAGCTTGTACGGGTGGCGCGACTTCAGGCGGCTGTCGATGGACTCGGTATCCAGCACCTGGCCGGTTTCGGTGTCGACGGCGAGGATCTGCCCCGGACCGACACGACCTTTGGCGATGACGTCTTCGGGCTGGTAGTCCCACACGCCGATTTCCGACGCCAGGGTGATGTAGCCGTTCTTGGTGGTGACCCAGCGCGCCGGACGCAGACCGTTACGATCGAGCAGGCACACGGCGTGACGACCATCGGTCAGCACCACGCCGGCCGGGCCATCCCAGGGCTCCATGTGCATGGAGTTGTATTCGTAGAACGCGCGCAGATCGGCGTCCATGGTCTCGACGTTCTGCCATGCCGGCGGAATGATCATGCGCAGGCCGCGGAACAGGTCGATGCCGCCGGTGACCATCAGCTCAAGCATGTTGTCCATGCTCGAAGAGTCGGAGCCGACGCGGTTGACCAGCGGGCCCAGCTCGTCGAGATCGGGGATCAACTCGTTGGCGAACTTGGTGCGACGGGCCTGCGCCCAGTTGCGGTTGCCGGTAATGGTGTTGATCTCGCCGTTGTGCGCGAGGAAGCGGAAGGGCTGAGCCAGCGGCCACTTCGGCAGGGTATTGGTGGAGAAGCGCTGGTGGAAAACCGCGATGGCGGTCTTCAGGCGCTCATCCCCCAGATCCGGGTAGAACTGCTGCAGGTCCGCCGGCATCATCAGGCCTTTATAGATGATGGTCTTGTGCGAGAAGCTGCAGATGTAGTGATCGGTGTCGTCGGCGTTGGCCACCGAGGAACGACGACGGGCGCTGAACAGCTTGATGGAGAATTCCTGATCGGACAGCCCATCACCACCGATGAACACCTGTTCGATCTGCGGCAGGCGCTCCAGCGCCAGCTGACCGAGTACGCTGGTGTCGATCGGCACCTTGCGCCAGCCCACCAGTTGCAGGCCAGCCGCAAGGATTTCGCGGTTCATGTTCTCGCGCGCAGCCTCGGCCTTGGCCGAATCCTGATTGAAGAACACCATGCCCACGGCGTACTGCCCGGGCAGTTCGACGCCGAACTGCTCCTGGGCGACAGCGCGCAGAAATTGATCGGGCTTCTGGATCAGCAGGCCACAGCCATCACCGGTCTTGCCGTCGGCGTTGATACCGCCGCGGTGAGTCATGCAGGTGAGGGCTTCAATAGCGGTCTTGAGCAGGTGATGGCTAGCCTCACCTTGCATGTGGGCAATCAAGCCGAAGCCGCAGTTATCCTTGAACTCATCAGGACGGTACAAACCTGCTTTCATAGGGGAAACTCTCACCAGTCTGCCTAGACTTCAGGCAAATTACTTTCTAATTCAATTACTTAAACCCAAAAAGCGGGCACGGGCCAGCTTTGCACAGGGCAAAAGGGAGGTCATTGTACATATCCACCCATGACGCCACAAACTTTCGTGACGAGGGGGTGAAAATTTATGTCGCAAAAACGAAGGATAAGACTGCAAGGTCATGCTAACGACCTTGCAGTCATCTTGACGCAGAGCGTTTAGCGGCTCATTTCCTGCTGGATACTGCCCAATGTACGAGGCCAGGGTTTGCCTGCCTGCAGCTTGGCAGGCAAGGTTTTCACTGCGGCCTGGGCAGCATCGCGACTGGCGAAGCTACCGTAGGTCAGTACATACAGCGGCTGGCCCTGATGCGTCTTCTTGAAGTAGCGATATTCGCTGCCCCCCTCACGCACCAACGCCTGAATGTTGGCCTCCGAACGCGAACCGACCACCTGCAGGGCGTAACGGGACGCCGGCTGCTGGGCATACCAGCTTCCTGCCGCACCGCTTGAGGCCACGACCGGCGCTGCGGCGGGTTTGGGAGCAGACACAGGGCTCGGGGCCGGGGCTGCAGGTTTGGCCACCACGGGCTCAGGCTGCTTTGCAGGTGCAGGTGCAGGTGCAGGTGCAGGTGCAGGTGCAGGTGCAGGTGCAGCAGCGATTGGAGCCGATGGCAGTGTCACTGTCGAGGGTTCGAGCGACGCTGGCGGCTCAAAGTTATTCAGCTCTTCACCTGCGGCCTCGGCCAATGGCTGGCGAATCACTGTCTGCGATTCCCCCACCAGCGGCAAAGGCAGCGGCTGGCTGCCACCCGCAAACTCGATGGCCGGCGTACGACTCTCGGATACAGAAGCCTGAGCCGGCTCCTCAGCCTCGACCGCCGAACTGGAGGACTGCAAAGGTAGCGATGTATTGCTGGCTACCGGCGCATGCGTGGAGGACTCGCGCCCCTGCATGAACCAGGCAGCTGCGACGCCGATCAGGACGACCGCCAGTGCCAGCAGATGCTTCCTAGGCAACGCGAAACCGCCGCCTGCGGCACCACGGCCCGCCGCGCGCTGTGCAAGCATCTGCTCGACCAGCAACTCACGCGCTTCGTGATTGATCGCTCCCGGCCACCCCTGAGAGCGCACATGAATTTCCTCGATCTGCTCATCGCTCAACAACTCGATGTCCTGACCGGCCCCTTCCAGCCGCTGAGCGAGATAATCGCGCGTTTCATCCTCGCTATAGGGCTGCAGCTCGATCGCGTGGTAGCACTCCTCACCATTCGCCAGAGCCTCCAGTCGAGCCAACAGCTCATGCTCTGCGAACAGAAAAACATGTGGCCGCCCTTCGCTGCCCCCCGCGGCGAGCACCAGTAGATTCTTCAGCGCGACATCATCCAGCTGCTGCGCATCATCGACCAGCAGGTATACCTCCTGTCCCGTCAGCGCCAACTGCCCAACCTGCGCCAGAATCGAGCGCACGTCGGCCTGAGCGATGGACAAACCTTGCGCGACTTGTCGCAGCAAAGCCTCGCTACTGGCGGCACCCTGCGCAATGACGATGCTTTGCACCGCCTGCTTGTTGGTACTGGCGACCAGCGCCTGACGCAGCAGCGTCTTGCCGCTGCCCTCCGGGCCGACTACCGCCAGCAGAAGCTGGCTGTAGCGCGCAAGATGATGCAATTGCCCCAGCACCGGCTTGCGTTGCGCCGGAAAGAACTTGAAGCCGGGCACGCGTGGCGCAAAAGGGTCGTGGCTGAACTGGTAATGGGCCAGGAAAGCTTCGTCAGCATGCAAACTGGTCATGAATCACTCTTCAAGAGTTGGACGACTGGGCCAGCGCAACGTAGTCGCTACGCAGCGTGGCGTCGAGAATTTCGCGCGGGTAATCCGCAGTCACCACTGCCTCCCCCAGACGCTTGAGCAATACGAGGCGCAACTGGCCATCAAGCACCTTCTTGTCCACCGCCATATGCTCCAGAAAGCGCTCGGGCGTCATATCTTGAGGCGGCACCACCGGCAACCCGGCAGCCTGCAACAGGCGCACGCCGCGATTCCGATCCGCCTCCGACAACCAGCCGAGACGATGGGACATCTCCAGCGCCATCACCGTTCCGGCAGCAACCGCTTCACCGTGCAACCAAACACCATAGCCCTGCTCGGTCTCGATGGCATGACCGAAGGTGTGCCCTAGATTCAGAGTGGCCCGCACCCCCGACTCTCGCTCATCGGCGCCCACCACTCGCGCCTTGGCCGCACAGGAGCGCTCGATCGCATAGGTCAGCGCAGCTCCGTCCAGAGTGCGCAGGGCAGCCATGTTTTCCTCGAGCCAAGTCAGGAAAGGCTCATCACAAATCAGGCCATACTTGATCACCTCAGCCAGACCAGCGGAAAGCTCACGCACCGGCAAGGTGTGCAGGCTGGCGGTATCGATCAGCACAGCCTTCGGCTGATAGAAGGCCCCGACCATGTTCTTGCCCAGCGGATGGTTGATCCCGGTCTTGCCTCCTACCGAAGAGTCCACCTGGGACAGCAGCGTCGTCGGCACCTGAATGAAATCCACACCCCGCTGGTAACAGGCAGCCGCGAAGCCCGCCATGTCACCGATCACACCGCCGCCCAAGGCGATAACGGTCGTACGCCGATCATGCCGAGCCTTCAGCAACCCATCGAAAATCAGCTGCAGGGTTTCCCAGTTTTTGAATGACTCACCATCAGGCAACACGACCGAGTCAACCTTGAAGCCGTCCAGAGAACGCTGCAGCGCATCGAGATAAAGAGGAGCAATGGTCTCATTGGTGACCACCGCCACCTGCCGCCCGGCGATATGACGCGCGAACAACTCGGATCGCGCCAGCAGGCCATCGCCGATATAAATGGGATAACTGCGCTCGCCGAGTTCAACGTGAAGAGTCTGCATGAGGCCCCCAGAATAGAAAGGCCCCTAGGATAGCGCAGTTCGCCCCGTGCTTTAACGGGGCGACAAGTCTTCCAGACGCGCGAGAATTTCCTGAACCACCATGCGCGGCGGACGCTCGTCCGTCTCGATGATGATGTCGGCAACCTCCCGGTAGAGAGGGTCACGAACAGCCATCAGATCCCTGAGCACCTGGGCCGGATTGGCTGTGCGCAAAAGCGGACGATTGCGGTCACGCGACGTCCGGTCGATCTGCTGTTCCACAGAGGTATGCAGGTAAACGACTCGCCCCCCCGCATGCAGCGCCTGGCGATTCTCGGGCCTCATCACTGCACCGCCGCCAGTTGCCAGGACCAGGCCATCCTGACGAGAGAGTTCGGCGATTACCGCCTGCTCCCGCTCACGAAAACCCTGCTCGCCCTCGACATCGAAGATCCAGGGAATATCGGCACCCGTACGCTGCTCGATCTCCTTGTCGGAGTCCTTGAAAGGCAAGCGCAGTTCTTTGGCAAGCAAACGCCCGATGGTGCTCTTTCCAGCTCCCATCGGGCCAACGAGGATTACATTCCGCACTTAGGTCATCGATTCACGGCAATGGCTTGGTTGTTCATGATGCGCGGAGTGATGAAAACCAGCAACTCGGCCTTGTTGTCGCTGACGATGTCACGACGGAATACTCGGCCCAGGAATGGCAGGTCACCAAGGAATGGGACTTTCTCTACACCCTTGGTCTGGGTGTTGGAGAACACCCCGCCGATCACAATGGTCTCGCCATCATTGACCAGTACCTTGGCATTGACTTCGTTCTTGTTGATCGGCGGCACCCCGTTCAGGGCCCGGGCGAAATCTGGCGCATCCTTGGTTACCTTCACCTCCATGATGATGCGATTATCCGGAGTGATCTGAGGAGTAACCTCCAGGGAGAGAGCCGCCTCTTTGAAGGATGTACTGGTCGCGCCACTAGAGCTGGCTTCCTGATAGGGAACTTCCTGCCCCTTCAAGATTTTCGCCGTCTCTTTGTCCGAAGTAACAACCTTGGGCTGGGAGACAATCTCGCCATTACCGGTCTTCTCCATGGCCGACAGCTGTAGATCCAGCGTCACATTGTCGGTAAGGAAGCCGATGCCTATACCCGAAGTACTGCCGAGAACCCCCATATCGACGAAGGGCACAGGAGCCACACCATCCTGCAGCGAAACGTTGCCTACCGTATCGGTGCCCGGCAAATAGACCTGCCCGCTATCATTATCGAAGGATGTCGCGCCGTCCTTGCCGTAAACGCTCCAGTTTCCGCGACGAGTTGCCCCGCCCCAACGCACGCCCAAGGCCTTGTCATAATCCACGTTGGCCTCGACGATACGCGCCTCGATCATTACCTGACGCACAGGAATGTCAAGCTGGGCAATGATACGCCGCAGCTCATCCAGACGATCTTGCGTCTGGTAAGCAATGATGCTGTTGGTACGCTCATCAACCGTTACAGAACCACGGACATCTGATGATGCACCATCAGCACTTGTGACCGACTGAAACAGCTTCGCCATATCAGCAGCCTTCGCATAATTCACCTGAATCAACTCACGACGCAGGGGAGCGAGCTCGGCAATCTGCTTCTGCGATTCCAACTCCTGACGCTCGCGAGCAGCAATTTCGTCCGCTGGCGCCACCAAGAGAACATTACCAACCTGGCGCTTATCGAGCCCTTTGGTCTTCAGCACCAGGTCCAGCGCCTGATCCCAAGGCACATTCTGCAGACGCAGTGTGATGTTGCCCGCGACAGTATCACTGGCTACCAGATTCAGATCGGTAAAATCAGCAATCAACTGCAGAACGGATCGTACATCGATATCCTGGAAGTTCAGCGACAGCTTCTCCCCGGTATATGCAAAACGCTCAGCATTACGACGCTCAACATCGTCCTGACTCAGCGGCTTCACACTCAGAGTAAGCTTGTTTTCAGTCTGATATGCCAGGTAATCATATATACCGACCGGTTCAATCAGGATGCTGGTCTTGTCCGCACCGCCTGTTGCGCTTACAAACTGAACCGGAGTCGCGAAGTCCTTCACATCAAGGCGAACCCGCAGAGACTCGGGCAGTTCGGTCTTGGCGAAATCAAGCCGGATTTTACCGCCCTGCTCTTGGATGTCCGGGCTTACAGACGCATCAGAAAGCGTGATGACAACATTGCCCTCGCCCTGCTCGCCACGCTGAAAGTCTATATTGCTGATGGACTTCGGTTGCAAGCCATAGGATTTCTTGGGCGCCGGCTGGGCAACGGCAGTCGTGGCCGCAGCATTTGGACGAGCACTTGCAGCAGACGACTCACCAACCAGAACGAACAGGTCACTGCCTTCAACTCGAGTGCTATAAGGTGCCAGATTATTCAGATTGACAATCAGGCGAGTACGGTCCTTGGCCTCGACGATGGTAACGCTGCGCGCGTTGCCTACGCCAAGCTCCCGGTTTTTCGACCCAAGCTTGTTGGCCACCCCCGGCAGATCCAGAGCGATTCGGGCAGGCTGCTCGATCGTATAGCCTCGCGGAGCAGTCACCGGCTCATCGAAGGAAAGCTTCAGCTCAACCCTGTCGCCGGGCAGGCTGGCCACATCAAGACCTTGTAGATTGGCCGCCAATATGGAGGGCGACAGCAGTGCCGCCATCAGGGCGACGCTAAGACGCGAAAGAGAGCCATTCATTTTCGTATCCCGTTTGGCAGACAGATTATTTATATTCATTCGTTAAATCACTCCGTCAGGAGCGCTCCTTCAAGGAAAGGCTGCGTGGTCGCTCAAGCCAGCCACCTTCGCCATCCGGCACAATTTCCATAACGTCGATTTTGGATTCGTCGATCACAAGCACCTTGCCGTGATTACGCCCCAAATAATCGCCCACTTTGACGCGATGAACGCCACCGGCTCCATTAACCAGAGCAAAAAGCTCTCGATCGTTCCTGAGTGTCCCAACCATTTCAAAGGTCTCGATATTGAAACCTTCGAGAAACTGCTTGACCCGAGACTCATCAGGTTTGATTTCCTGAGAGCCTTTCTGCCTGGCCACCACGTCTATCTTTACTGGTGGCTGGAACGGGCTACGCAACGACGCCGCTCGATAGGTAAAACTCTCATACGGCTGGAATGTTGGCAGCGGCTCGATCGCCCCCTTCGGCTTGGCACGAACTTCATCCATGTAGTTACGCAGGTCAGCAAAATCACCACTGGAACCACAGCCAGCGAGAGCGGACAAACTCACCACCAGAAGCACACGATAGAAACTCATCATTGAGCCCCCTTATCGTTATAGCGGTAGGTCTTTGCCATTATCTGCATGCTCAGGCGGCTGGAACTATCGGCACTAGCCGGCGCCAACTGGAAATCATGCAACGTCACAATACGAGGCAAACTGGCTACACCACTGACAAAGGTTGCAAGATCGTGATAACCGCCACTTACCTTTATCTGAATGGGTAGTTCTATATAGAACTGCTGAGCAACTTCGGGCAGCAACTTGATCTCTTCGAACTCCAGACCACTGCCCAAGCCCGTACGGGTAATATCCTCCAAGAGCCCTGGAACCTCGGTATCACTCGGCAGCTGCCGCAATAGCGCGCCGAACGAAACTTCCATTTCCTGCATTTGCTCCTTGTATGCTTCCAGATTCGCTGCCTGAAAAGCCTTGGTAGAAAACTGCTGCTTGAGCGTCTCTTCTTCGCTCTGGCGTTGTTCCAGAAGACTCTGAAGATCTTTCAAGTGAAAGTTGTACCCCAGCCCAAGCACCACCAGAAGCAGCAGCACGCCCGCTATGAACTTAACTGCCGCCGGCCAGGAGCCGACATTGTTCATATCCAGATCATTGAGGTCGACGCTGCGCAGACTCTCAAGAGAACTTTTAATACTCATCGCGCCGCCTCCGTTTGTTCCTGATCAGGCTGAGTCTGCTGAACCGTTAGCTGGAACACGTTTGCCTGATCCAAAGCGCCTGCCGTAACAGCTTTCACCTCAGTCAGGTTGGGGGCGGTCAACCAATCAGAACCATCCAGGTTACGCATGAGGTTTGAAACTCGATTGTTGGACTCGGCAGCACCGACAATCGCGATGCTTTTACCGGTCATCTTGACACTGGTGAAGTACACACCATCAGGCAAGGTTCTGACCAACTGATCGAACACACGACCAATAATCGGGCGGTTACCCTGCAGGTCCTGAATGATCTTCATACGCTCCAGCAGTTGCTGACGACGCGTTTTCAGCTCACTGATTTCCTTGATGCGCGCATCCAGAACAGCGATTTCCTTCTTGATGAAGTCATTGCGAGCGTTCTGATTGCTGATCGCGGCGTTAAGAAATTGATCACCGAGAAAGACCAACCCGGCAGCGACGATGAAAACACCCACCAGACTGACCAGAAAGCGCTGCTTGCGCTCTTCACGCAACTGCTCGCGCCAGGGAAGTAAGTTAATCCGCGCCATCAGTCGAAACTCCTCATCGCCAGACCACAGGCAATCATCAGTGCCGGCGCATCACTGGCCAGCGCCCCGGCGTTGACCTTGCTGCTGAGCGCCATATCGGCAAAGGGATTGGCCACCAGCGTCTGCGTACCGATCTTCTGCTGAATCAGCCGGTCGAGATCGGGAATGGACGCAGTACCGCCAGCCAGAAGGATGTAGTCGACATCGTTGAACTGCCCGGCGGCGAAGAAGAACTGCAGCGAACGGGAAACCTGTTGAACGACAGCCTCTTTGAACGGTTGCAACACCTCGCTGTCGTAGTCATCTGGAAGACCACCTTGCTTCTTGGCAAGGCCAGCTTCCTCGACAGACAGTCCATAGCGCCGCTGAATTTCCTCAGTCAGCTGCTTGCCACCGAAGAGCTGTTCACGGGTATAGATGGTGCGACCATTGTGCAGAACACTGAGCGTGGTCATGGTGGCGCCGATATCGACCACTGCGACCGTCAACTCATCATGCGCTCCGCCCAGCTGCGCCTCCACCAGACTGTAGGCACGCTCCAGAGCGTACGCCTCGACGTCCACCACTTTGGCGGTCAGGCCGGCGAGCGCCAGCGCAGCCTCACGGACTTCGACGTTCTCCTTGCGGCATGCGGCCAGAAGCACCTCGACGCGCTCGGGGTTGCGCGGAGCCGGACCCTGAACTTCAAAATCGATGGCGACTTCTTCCAGCGGATAGGGAATGTACTGGTCAGCCTCGATCTTCAGCTGATTTTCCAGATCATCCTCGGAAAGCCCGGCTTCCATCTCGATGGTCTTGGTGATGACAGCCGAACCGGCAACGGCGACAGCCGCTGCCTTGACGCCACTCTTGGCCTTGGCCAAAACGCGGGAAAGCGCCTGACCGACCCCCTCCAGCTCGGCAATGTTCTTTTCAACCACAGCATTTGGAGGAAGCGGCTCGACAGCGTAAGCCTCTACCTTGTAGCGGCTTCCCGAGCGACTCAATTCGAGGAGCTTGACCGAAGTCGAGCTGATATCGATCCCCAGCAGCGTATTCGCTTTCTTAGTGAAGAGCCCTAGCACGACCGTTTTCCTATTGGCATCCGCGACTTACGGACTATTTATGTTTTTCCACATTAAATATCAGTCTTGACAGAAGCGCAAATGGCTCCCCGGGAAAAAAAACGCTTATAATGTGATCAGCTTTTCCCTTTTTGCCTCGACTCCTGCTTAACTCATTCTTTTACTTGGAATTCCGAACATTTTGATACGCCTGCTGAAGTTTATCTGGTGGTCTTGCGTTGCCGTTTTTTGTGGGCTGTTGCTCAGTTTCAGCGGTGCGTTTCTTTACCTTAGTCCGACCCTTCCGTCCGTCGAATCGCTGCGCCAGGTTCAGCTGCAGATCCCCCTGCGCGTCTACAGCAGCGACGCCAAGCTGATCGCCGAGTTTGGCGAAATGCGCCGCTCCCCCATTCGCTTCGACGAGATCCCCAAGGATTTCATCAGCGCCCTGCTGGCAGCAGAAGACGACAATTTCGCCAATCATTATGGCGTCGATGTGACCAGCCTGATGCGCGCTGCCACGCAATTATTGAAAAGCGGTCAGATTCAGAGTGGCGGCAGCACCATCACCATGCAGGTGGCGAAGAACTTTTTCCTCACCAGCGAACGCAGCTTCTCGCGCAAGGCCACCGAGATACTCCTGGCCCTGCAGATCGAGCGCGAGCTGAGCAAGGACGAGATCCTCGAGCTTTACGTCAACAAGATCTATCTCGGTCATCGCGCCTACGGCATCGAAGCCGCCGCACAGGTCTACTACGGAAAGTCGATCCGCGACCTGAACCTGGCGCAGATGGCCATGATCGCAGGCCTGCCGAAAGCGCCGTCCCGCTATAACCCGCTGGTCAACCCGACCCGCGCCAAGGAACGTCGCGACTGGATTCTCGGACGTCTGTATCGCCTTGGCCGCATCGATCAAACCAGCTATGAGGAAGCACTGGCCGAGGAAGTCGACGCGCGTTATCACGTCCCCACCCCCGAACTCAGCGCTCCTTACATAGCCGAGATGGCACGGGCGGAAATGGTCGGCCGCTATGGCAGCGAGGCCTACACCGAAGGCTTCAACGTCACCACAACCGTCCCCAGCCACCTGCAGGAAGTGGCCAATATTGCGCTGCGCGACGGGCTGATTGCCTACGATCAGCGCCACGGCTATCGCGGTCCCGAGAGCCGTCTGCCGGGACTGACACGCGAAACCTGGCTCACCGAGCTGAGCAAGTTCCGCAGCATCGGCGGCCTTGAACCTGCGGTGGTTACCCAAGTCGAGAAGAGCGGCATCCTGGTCATGAACCGCAACGGCGAAGAACAGGCCGTGGCCTGGGACAGCATGAAATGGGCGCGCCCCTTCCTCAATACCAATAGCCTTGGCCCACGTCCGCAGCAGCCAGGCGACGTCGCCCAGGTCGGCGATATCGTGCGCGTCCAGCGCCAGGAGGACGGCAGCCTGCGCTTTACTCAGGTCCCTGCGGCACAAAGTGCGCTAGTCTCGCTCGACCCATACAGCGGCGCCATTCAGGCACTGGTCGGTGGCTTCTCCTTCGACCAGAGCAATTACAACCGTGCCGTGCAGGCCAAGCGCCAGCCTGGCTCCAGCTTCAAGCCCTTCATTTACAGTGCGGCACTGGACAGCGGCTATACCGCGGCGACTCTGGTCAACGACGCGCCGATCATCCTCTCCGACGACTACCTGTCACAGAAGTGGCGACCGAAGAACGACAACAACACCTTCCTCGGCCCGATCCGCATGCGCGAGGCGCTGTACAGGTCGCGCAACCTGGTCTCGATTCGCCTGCTGCAGGACATGGGCATCGACCGCAGCCTCCGCTACATCGAACGCTTCGGCTTCGACCCACAGGACCTGCCACGCAACCTGTCTCTGGCACTCGGTACCGCCAGTCTCACACCGCTGGAAATCGCCGAAGGCTGGGCCACCTTCGCCAACGGCGGCTACAAGATCGAGCCCTATCTGATCGAACGCATCGATGATCGCAACGGCAAGCCGTTGTTCCGCGCCAACCCGGCACGTGTACCCGGCAGCAAGCCAACCGAAGAGAACGCTAACCTGGCAGTGAATGCGAACGACGAACTGCCTCTGGAAGAACCCAAGGTTGCCGAGCAGATCATCGACGAGCGTACCGCCTACATCATGACCAGCATGCTGCAGGACGTAATCAAGCGCGGCACGGGCCGCCGCGCCCTGGCCCTGGGCCGCAACGACCTGGCCGGCAAGACCGGCACCACCAATGAATCGAAGGACAGCTGGTTCTCCGGCTACAACGGCGACTACGTGACTACCGTGTGGGCAGGTTTCGACCAGCCGGAAAGTCTCGGCCGTAACGAATATGGCGGCACTGTCGCCCTGCCGATATGGATGAACTACATGGGCCCGGTACTCAAGGACCGCCCTAGCCATCTGCCGAAGGAACCCAAGGGCCTGCTGACCCTGCGTGTCGACCCGGTCAGCGGCCGCGCCGCCGCACCAGGCACCCCGGATGCCTATTTCGAACTCTTCAAGAGCGAAGACTCACCACCACCAATGGGTGAGTTCGAGCCCGGCATGAGTATTCCCGGCAGCCCGCTGCCGGCTGACGAGATGGCGCCGATCGACCTGTTCTGAAGGCAGCTGCCAGCAGCAGGCAAAAGCCTGCCGCCTGCAGCCAGTTCGAGCCCAACAAAAAACCCGCCTAGGCGGGTTTCTTGTTTGCTGCTTCCGGTCGGCTTAGCCTTTGAACACGTCATCCACCGAAGTCAGCGGATAGTGTTTCGGATAGGGCAGAGTCGCCACACCGGATTCGATGGCAGCCTTGGCCACGGCATCGCAAACCACGGTGATCAGACGCTGATCCATCGGCTTCGGAATGATGTACTCACGGCCGAACGACAGTTCGATGCCACCGTAGGCATCGCAGACTTCCTTCGGCACCGGCTGCTTGGCCAGGTCACGCAGCGCCAGCGCGGCGGCGATCTTCATCTCTTCGTTGATGCGGGTAGCGCGAACATCCAGAGCACCGCGGAAGATGAAGGGGAAGCCCAGCACGTTGTTGACCTGGTTCGGGTAGTCGGACCGACCGGTGGCCATGATCACGTCATTGCGGGTCTCGTGCGCCAGCTCCGGCTTGATTTCCGGATCCGGGTTGGAGCAGGCGAAGACGATCGGGTTGGCCGCCATGCGCTTGAGGTCTTCCGGGCTCAGCAGATTGGCGCCGGACAGGCCGACGAACACGTCAGCGCCTTCGAGCGCATCGGACAGCGTGCGCTTGTCGGTCTCGGTGGCGAACACGGCCTTGTACTGGTTCAGGTCATCACGACCAGCGTGAATCACGCCCTTGCGGTCGATCATGAAGATGTTCTCGACCTTGGCGCCCATGCTCACCAGCAGCTTCATGCAGGAGATGGCGGCTGCACCGGCACCCAGGCAGACGATTTTCGCCTCTTCCAGAGTCTTGCCGGCGATTTCCAGGGCGTTGAGCATACCGGCAGCAGTCACGATCGCGGTGCCGTGCTGGTCATCGTGGAAGACCGGAATGTCGCACTGCTCGATCAGTGCGCGCTCGATCTCGAAGCACTCGGGGGCCTTGATATCTTCCAAGTTGATGCCGCCGAAGGTGATGGAGATGCGCTTTACGGTGTCGATGAAGGCCTGCGGGCTCTCCGAATCGACTTCGATATCGAACACATCGATACCGGCAAAACGCTTGAACAGCACGCCTTTACCTTCCATCACCGGCTTGGAGGCCAGCGGGCCGAGGTTACCCAGACCGAGGATGGCGGTACCGTCGGAAATGACCGCTACCAGGTTGCCCTTACCGGTGTAACGGTAGGCCAGCTCGGCGTCACGCGCGATTTCGCGTACCGGCTCGGCGACACCCGGGCTGTAGGCCAGCGAAAGGTCGCGGGCAGTGGCAGTGGCTTTGGTCAACTCGACACTCAGCTTACCGGGGCGGGGCTGGGCATGATATTCGAGAGCGGCAGTTTTTAGATCTGTCATAGTAGCATTTCCGCTTTTGTTGGCTGTTGAACGGGCAGGCGGCCGAGGATACGCAAGTTGTATACACCTGCACAAGACCGTTCGGTCGCGATTGAAGCACCGCGCTAGCGCAGCGTTTTCAGCCATTCGCCGGGGCGCGGCTCACCATTCGGATAGAGGCCGTTGAGCAGACGCAACTGCGCTTCGCCATCAACCGGCAAGGGGGAATCCTTGGCCAGGACCGAGAGACTCTGCCCAGCCTTGGCCCGTACCAGATGCAGACGCACCGGCTCGGCCAGCTTGCGTTCGGATGTTTTCAGCGACCGGTAACTGCGAATCACATCGAGGAAACGCTGATCTTCGGTTTCCAGCGAAGCACGCCCTTTCACTGCCGCCACGAACAGGTAGGCACTGTCGCCTCGGTAGATCACCGCCACGCGACGCGCCGATTGCCCCTGCAACACTGCCGTATGGCCTTGCAGCGTGCCCAGATGCAGATCCTCGCCGGCAACCAGACGCTGATTGCCAACGCGCCTGCGCAGGAACTCGGCAGGCGACAGCTGTTTGTCCGCTGCCTCCAGAGTCATGGCGATAAAGGCCTGCTCATCCGGGGTGTGACCGATCAGCACATCGGGGCGATTGACCAGTTGCCAACCCTGCGGAAAGGTCAGGGTGAAATCCAGCTCGCCGTGATAGAAATGCCGCCCCCGGCGGATGCCACTGGCGGCGGAGTCGCCAAACACCAGGCCATCGAGCATCTGCAGGAAACTGTCACGCCCCACCTCCTGGTTGCTGCCGACCAGCGCGCTCGCCGGACCGATCACCTCCTGCAGACGACGATCGTTATCCGGATGGGTGTCGAACAGACCGTGATAACCACCCGCAGTCGGGGCCTCACCGCGCCGGGCGGCCTGCTCGCGGGCAAAATCCTCCTGCGCCTTGAGCACCTTGACCACTTCGATCATCGCCTGCGGGTCATAGCCGCTGCGCGCCAGGTATTGCGCGCCCAGGCCATCGGCCTCGAGCTCCATGTCACGACCGTAACCGCGCACGAAGGCATTGCCCATGACACTGGTCAGATCACCCACTGCACCGACACCGGTTCCGATGGCGGCAGCCTGGCCGAGCAGTCCCCAGGCAGTGGACTGACTCTGCTGGCGCACGCTGTGACGCGCCGTCACGTGACCGACCTCATGCCCCAGGACGGCGGCCAGCTCTGCCTCGGAGTTGAGATAGGCAAGCAGGCCACGATGGATATAGATGTAGCCGCCCGGCAGCGCGAAGGCATTGACGTCCGGACTGTCGACCAGGGTAAAGACGTAGTTGAGCTGGTTGCGATGGCTGCTGCGCGCTACCCGCTCGCCCACGCGCTGTATATAGGCCTGCAGTTTGGCGTCTTCGTAGCGCGGGTATTGCTTGAGGATTTCCTGGTTGTAACGCGCGCCGAGGTCCAGCTCCTGACGCTCGCTCATCATCACGAAGTCGGTGCGACCGGTCGCCGGGTTGACCGCACAACCGGCCAGCCAGCTGCAGCACAGACACAGCATCAATGCACGTATCATGGCAACACCTCCAGCATCGCCGAATGGGTAAGCGGCAGCATCCAGCGTGCCTGCCCGGATTTCAAGCCACCGCGACTCTGGCGGTCAATTACCCAGCCACGTGCCTCCACTCGTCGGCCCTTGAGCTTCTGCAAGGCATGCACATCGAACTCGTCGAGCATCTCTGGCGCCACGCGCAGAACCCGACCGCCATCGAGGTCGATCCAGAGGCCGCCGCGATTGCGCTGCACGCCGGTGATCCGCCCGCCGAGCAAGGCGAAGCCGCCACCACTCAGTTGGCCGGCGCTCTTCACCTGAGCGGAGCGCCACAGGCCGAGGCGCTGGCTGCGCGCCTGCCGTTCGGCCTGTACATGACAGCTCACCAGCGCACTGTTGGGCGCCACGACGACCATGAAGCCGAGGCCTTCGCCGAGCAGTTGTGCTTCGAGATTGCGCCCCTGGCGGTCGTAGAGATGGGCCAGTGTGCGGCCGTAGCGGTCCTTGCGCTGCTTGCCGTAGAGCAGACCGACACGACCATCGCTGGCATCCACCAGCGCCTGCAGACGGCGCCTGGCCTGCACCGCATAGGGCTCATCACTGCGCCCTTTTCGCCCCAGTTCGGGCGTGTTGATGCCGATCAGGCGAATGCTGCGTCCGTCGACCAGGCGTACGGTATCGCCGTCAACCACCTGACGCACGGCGATCTGGGCAAGATCGAGGCGCTGGGGACAGAAGGCCTGAGCCTGGTCCACACAAAGCAGAGAAACGAAAAAGGCGCCCGCCAGGGACGCCTTTTTCAGAATCACGGAGTGGCGCATGCCAGATTCCGTTTTCGTTTGGTCGCTTACTTGGCGCCGAATACGCCGAAACGCTGCTTGAAGCGATCGATACGGCCGCCGGTGTCCAGCACTTTCTGCTTACCGGTGTAGAACGGGTGGCACTCGGAGCAAACGTCCAGGCTCAGGTTCTTGCCCAGGGTGGAGCGGGTCTTGATCACGTTGCCGCAGGAGCAGGTGGCGTCGATCTCGACATAGTTCGGATGGATATCGGCTTTCATGGTGCTTTCCTCGGGGTAGTCGTGCCGCCACCCGACCAACGTCAGGCACCGCACAGAAATAGGCCGCGCATATTACCAGACGCTTAAGTCGATGCAAGCCGCACAAGGCGCCAGTCGTCGCATGCTAAGATCGCCGGCCTGTCAAAGGAGCTCCTGGCTTGCCCAACCTGATCCTGCGCCTCGCCCTGCCCTCGCCGCTGCGCCGCCTGTTCGACTATCTCGCGCCTGCAGGCGTGTCGCGCAGTGCCCTGCAGCCAGGTGTACGCCTGCGCGTGCCCTTCGGCAGGCGGGAGATGATCGGTGTGCTGGTGGAGGTCGACAGCCAGAGCGAAGTCCCTCTCGACAAGCTCAAGCCCGCGCTGGAACTGCTCGACGCCCGCCCACCGCTGCCGGCGTCGCTGTTCAAGCTGTGCCTGTGGACGGCCCAGTACTACCAGCACAGCCTTGGCGACACCCTGAGCTGGGCCTTGCCGGTGATGCTGCGCCAGGGCGAACCGGCCGAAAACCGTCAGGAGCGTTACTGGCTGGCCAGCAAGGACGCCAGTGTCGACGACCCACGCCTGGCCCGCGCCCCGCGCCAGCGCGACGCGCTCAAGGCCCTGGCGCAACATCCGCACGGTGTGGCCCACAGCCTGCTCAGCCAGCTGCAACTCAACCGCGACAGCCTGCAATTGCTGCACGAGAAGGGGTTGGTACGGGTCGAGGTGCGCCGCACCCAGCCGCATGCCAAGCCGGCGCACTGGCTGGCGCAGCCGGAGCTGCCGCTGAATGCCGAGCAGCGCGCCGCCGTGAATGCCGTGGCCTCAGGCTGGGACCAGTTCAATGCCTTTCTGCTCGCCGGCGTCACCGGCAGTGGCAAGACCGAAGTCTACCTGCAGCTGATCCATCAGTGCCTGGAGGCCGGCAAGCAGGCGCTGGTGCTGATCCCCGAGATCAACCTCGGCCCACAGACCTTCGACCGTTTCGCCCGCCGCTTCAACGCCCGCATCGCCCTGCTGCATTCGGCTGTGAACGATCGAGATCGTCTGGACGCCTGGCTGGCCGCGCGCGATGGCGAGGCCGACATCATCATCGGCACCCGTTCGGCGCTGTTCACGCCGATGAAGAACCCAGGACTGATCATCGTCGATGAAGAACACGACGCCTCCTATAAACAGCAGGAAGGCCTGCGCTACCACGCCCGCGATCTGGCGCTGGTTCGCGCGCGCCAGGAGAACGTGCCGATCGTGCTCGGCTCGGCCACACCTTCGTTGGAAAGCCTGCATAACGCCCATGCCGGCCGCTACGCCCTGCTCAGGCTGACCCAGCGTGCCGGCGGCGCCAGCCAGCCGCGCTTCCTGCGTCTGGATGTGAAGAGCCGGCCACTGGATTCCGGCATCTCCGGGCCGATGCAGCAGGCCATTGCCCAGACCCTGGCAGCCGGCCAGCAGGTACTGGTGTTTCTCAACCGCCGCGGTTTCGCTCCGACTCTGCTCTGCCACGACTGCGGCTGGCTGTCGGAATGTCCGCGTTGCGATGCACGCATGACCGTACATCAGCGTTATCAGGAGCTGCGCTGCCATCACTGCGGCCATGTCGAGCGACAGCCGAGCAACTGCCCAAAATGCCAGCACGTCGACCTGCGCCCGGTCGGCGCCGGCACCGAGCGTGCCGAAGAGCGTCTGGCGCTGTTGTTCCCCGATTACCCGGTGCTGCGCATCGACCGCGACAGCACCTCACGCAAAGGCGCAATGGATCGCCTGTTCGCCACCATCAACAAGGGCGAGCCGTGCATCCTGGTGGGCACCCAGATGCTCGCCAAGGGCCACCACTTCCCGCGGGTGACGCTGGTGTCGATTCTCGATGCCGACGGCGGCCTGTTCTCCGCTGACTTTCGCGCCAGCGAGCGCATGGCGCAGCTGATCGTGCAGGTTGCAGGGCGCGCCGGGCGTGCCGAGGAACCGGGCAAGGTGATCATCCAGAGCCACCTGGCCGATCATCCGCTGCTGGTACAACTGACCGAACAGGGCTATTTCGCCTTCGCCGAGCAGGCGCTGAGCGAACGCCGCAGCGCCGGCCTGCCTCCGTTCTGTCATCTGGCCCTGTTGCGCGCCGAAGCGCACAAACCCGGCCAGGCGGAGGGTTTCCTCGACGAGGCCTGCAGCGAAGCCGAGCATCTGCTCGCTGAGCTGGGCCTCTCCGGTATCGAGCTGCTCGGCCCGGTGCCGGCGCCAATGGAACGCCGCGCCGGCCGCTTCCGTGCCCAGTTGCTGCTGCAGGGCAATGCCCGCGCCCCGCTGCACCGGCTGCTCAACCGCTGGCTGCATGCACTGGAACAAATGCCCAGCGGCCGTGCGGTGCGCTGGTCGCTGGACGTGGACCCGATTGACCTGTTCTGAGCCTGCGCGCGGTAACCGGGTGACGCCTGCTTATGGCTTGCAGCTCGCCGCTGCTTTTATAATGCGCAGTTTTCGACCAACGCCCCAAGGCAACCCGAGCCGAACATGAAAGACAGCATTCGCCACCTGATCCAGCAAGCCCTCGACCGCCTGACCGCCGAAGGCGTGCTGCCCGCCGGCCTGACGCCGGCCATCCAGGTGGAGAACACCAAGGACAAGAGCCACGGTGATTTCGCCAGCAACATCGCCATGATGCTGGCCAAACCGGCGGGCATGAAACCGCGCGACCTGGCCGAGAAGCTGATCGCGGCATTGCCGGCCGATGAGCAGATCACCAAGGTGGAAATCGCCGGCCCCGGTTTTCTCAACTTCTTCCAGAACAGCGATGTACTGGCCCAGCGTCTGGAAGCGGCACTGGCCGACGCCAGGCTCGGAGTGCGCAAGAACGGTCCGGCGCAGCGCGTGGTGGTCGACATGTCCGCGCCCAACCTGGCCAAGGAAATGCACGTCGGCCATCTGCGCTCGACCATCATCGGCGACGGCGTGGCGCGCGTACTGGAGTTCCTCGGCGACACCGTGATCCGTCAGAACCACGTCGGCGACTGGGGCACCCAGTTCGGCATGCTGCTGGCCTACATGCAGGAGAACCCGGCGGCCGCCGAAAGCGAGCTGTCCGACCTGGAAGGCTTCTATCGCGCAGCCAAGAAACGCTTCGACGAGTCTCCCGAATTCGCCGACCGCGCCCGCGAGCTGGTGGTCCAGCTGCAGGCCGGCGATGCCGAATGCCTGCGCCTGTGGAACCGCTTCAACGACATATCCCTGAGCCACTGCCAGGCCATCTACGACCGCCTCGGCGTCAAGCTGACGATGGCCGACGTCAGGGGCGAGAGCGCCTACAACGATGACCTGCCCAACGTCATTGCCGACCTCCAGGCCAAGGGCCTGCTGACCGAAGACAATGGCGCGCAGTGCGTCTTCATGGACGAGTTCAAGAATGCCGAAGGCAACCCGCTACCGCTGATCGTGCAGAAGGCCGGCGGCGGCTACCTGTATGCCACCACCGACCTGGCCGCCACCCGCTACCGCGCCGGCACGCTCAAGGCCGACCGCGTGCTGTACTTCGTCGACCAGCGCCAGGCCCTGCACTTCCAGATGGTCTTCGCCTGCGCGCGCCTGGCAGGCTTCGTCCCGGCCAGCATGGAAATGGAACACATGGGCTTCGGCACCATGAACGGTCCGGACGGTCGCCCGTTCAAGACCCGCGACGGCGGTACTGTGAAGCTGGTGCAACTGCTCGACGAAGCCGAACAGCGCGCCTACAGCCTGGTCAAGGACAAGAACCCGGACCTCGGCGAAGAGGAACTGCGCAAAATTGCACGTGTGGTTGGCATCGCCTCGGTGAAATACGCCGATCTGTCCAAGCACCGCACCAGCGACTACAGCTTCAACTTCGACCTGATGCTGAGCTTCGAGGGCAATACCGCACCCTACCTGCTGTACGCCTATACCCGCGTGGCCGGTGTGTTCCGCAAGCTGGGCAAGGGCGTGGACGAGATCGGCGGGCAAATCACCCTGGTTGCCGATCAGGAGCAAGCCCTGGCCGCCAAGCTGGCACAATTCAACGAGCTGCTCGGCAACGTCGCCGACAAGGGCACGCCGCACATTCTTTGTGCCTACCTGTATGACCTCGCCGGCCTGTTCTCCAGCTTCTATGAGAATTGCCCGATCCTGAGTGCCGAGGACGAAGCCACGCGCGACAGCCGTCTGCGTCTGGCCGCCCTCACCGGCCGCACTCTCAAGCAGGGCCTGGAGCTGCTCGGCCTGGAAACCCTGGAGCGGATGTAAATGGCAGCGCGCAAGAAGCCGGCGCCGAAACGCGGCGCCAGTCGCTATCAGGCCCCGGCGAAGAAGCCCGTCCCCGGCTGGATCTGGCTGGTTTGCGGCCTGGTGGTCGGCGGTTTCTTCATGTTCCTGTTCAGCCTCGAACCGGGCCGTGACGAGATCAAGCGCGACAAGGGCGAACAGGTGCGCAGCACCAAGCCTGAGCCGAAGCCGACGCAACCCGAGCCATCCAGGCCCAAGTACGATTTCTACACCCTGCTGCCGGAGTCGGAAGTGATCCTGCCGCAGGCCCTGGAAGAAACGCCGCCCCCCGTGCCCGAACAGAAACCGGTCACCCCGGAAGAGGCTGCGAAGATCGACACCGCTCGCGCCGAAGCTGCGCTCAACGGCCAGGTGCCGCCGCCTGCGCCGCCGGTACTGGCCAGCGCGCCAGTCACCACGCAGTTCTTCCTCCAGGCAGGCTCGTTCCGCAAGCGTGACGATGCCGACACTGTGCGCGCGCAGATCATCCTGCTCGGCCAGAACGTACGCGTGGAAACTGGCAAGGTGCGCGACGAGACCTGGCACCGGGTTCTGGTCGGCCCCTTCGCCAGTCGCGAGCAACTCGCGGCCGCGCAGAAGACCCTCGCTGGCAACGGCTACAGCAATCTGCTGTTACAGCAGCGCCAGGTCCGCTGATCGCCGTTTGATCCGCCGCAGGTTGAAAAGCTGCGGCGGGCACCCCATCTGAGTTTCCATCCGGGCAAGTTCGCCCCGCAGCGTGGAGATTCACCCTTGACCACCATCGTTTCAGTGCGCCGCCACGGCAAGGTCGTGATGGCTGGCGACGGCCAGGTATCCCTGGGCAACACCGTCATGAAGGGCAACGCCAAGAAGGTGCGCCGCCTCTACCACGGCCAGGTGCTGGCCGGCTTCGCCGGCGCCACCGCCGATGCCTTCACCCTGTTCGAGCGCTTCGAAGGCCAGCTGGAAAAACACCAGGGACATTTGGTGCGCGCCGCCGTCGAGCTGGCCAAGGACTGGCGGACCGACCGCAGCCTGAGCCGCCTGGAAGCCATGCTGGCCGTGGCCAACAAGGATGCCTCGCTGATCATTACCGGCAACGGCGACGTGGTCGAGCCCGAGGAAGGCCTGATCGCCATGGGCTCCGGTGGCAACTTCGCCCAGGCCGCCGCGCGCGCCCTGCTGATGAAGACCGACCTGTCGGCCCGTGAAGTGGCGGAAACCGCGCTGGGCATCGCCGGCGACATCTGCGTATTCACCAATCACCACCAGACAATCGAGGAACTGGACGCTGCCGAGTAGCGTCCACTGCCTCACCGCTATCTGTTTATTGCGAGCCCGATTCCATGTCCATGACGCCCCGCGAGATCGTCCACGAACTCAACCGCCACATCATCGGCCAGGACGACGCCAAGCGCGCCGTCGCCATCGCCCTGCGCAACCGCTGGCGGCGCATGCAGCTGCCGGCTGAGCTGCGCCAGGAAGTGACGCCGAAGAACATCCTGATGATCGGCCCGACCGGTGTCGGCAAGACCGAAATCGCCCGGCGCCTGGCCAAGCTGGCCAATGCGCCCTTTCTGAAAGTGGAAGCCACCAAGTTCACCGAGGTCGGCTACGTCGGTCGCGACGTCGAATCGATCATCCGTGACCTGGCCGATGCCGCGGTGAAGATGCTGCGCGAACAGGAAATGATCAAGGTTCGCCACCGAGCCGAGGATGCCGCCGAAGAGCGCATTCTCGACGCGCTGCTACCGCCCCCGCGCCAGGGCTTTGGCGACGAGCCGGCGCGCAGCGAGGATTCCAATACCCGTCAGCTGTTCCGCAAGCGCCTGCGCGAAGGCCAGTTGGACGACAAGGAAATCGACATCGAAGTGGCCGACTCGCCCATGGGCGTGGAAATCATGACTCCGCCTGGCATGGAGGAGATGACCAACCAGCTGCAAAGCCTGTTCGCCGGCCTCGGCAAGGGCAAGAAAAAGAGCCGCAAGCTCAAGGTCGCCGATGCCCTGAAACTGGTACGCGACGAAGAAGCGGCGCGCCTGGTCAATGAGGAAGAGCTCAAGGCCCGTGCGCTGGAAGCCGTCGAGCAGCACGGCATCGTCTTCATCGACGAGATCGACAAGGTGGCCAAACGCGCCAATGCCGGCGGCGCAGACGTTTCGCGCGAAGGCGTACAGCGCGACCTGCTGCCGCTGATCGAAGGCTGCACGGTCAACACCAAGCTGGGCATGGTCAAGACCGACCATATCCTGTTCATCGCCTCCGGCGCCTTCCACCTGAGCAAGCCGAGCGATCTGGTACCCGAGCTGCAGGGCCGCCTGCCGATCCGCGTCGAACTCAAGGCACTGAGCCCGCAGGATTTCGAACGCATCCTCAGCGAGCCGCACGCTTCGCTCACCGAGCAGTACAGCGCGCTGCTGAAGACCGAAGGGCTGGATATCGAGTTCACCGAAGACGGCATCAAGCGCCTTGCCGAGATCGCCTGGCAGGTCAACGAGAAGACCGAGAACATCGGTGCCCGTCGCCTGCACACCCTGCTCGAACGCCTGCTCGAGGAAGTCTCCTTCAGCGCCGGCGATCTGGCCGGTCAGCAGAATGGCGAACCGATCCGTATCGACGCCGACTACGTCAACAGCCACCTCGGCGAACTGGCGCAGGACGAAGACCTGTCGCGCTATATTCTGTAAATCCGGGAGTACGACCCTGTCGCAGGTGGTCGGCGTCATTCTGCAGGAGCGGCTGGGCGGCATTCCGCTTCAGCCGCGAAGTTCGCGGACGGCGCAAATCACTCACCTGAGCCTAACGCCTGAAACGATCACGGAAACCAGCCATGCCCATCCCCAGCGCGATCAAACTGCACAAGGCGTCGAAAACGCTGGAACTGCGTTATGGCGACCAGAGCTACCAGCTGAGCGCCGAGTTCCTGCGCGTGCATTCCCCCTCGGCCGAAGTGCAGGGCCATGGCCAGCCGATCCTGCAGACCGGCAAACTCAATGTCGGCCTCGAACGCATCGAGCCGGCCGGCAACTATGCACTGAAACTGTGCTTCGACGACGGCCATGACAGCGGTTTGTTCACCTGGGAATACCTGCACGAACTGGCGACCCGGCACGACCAGCTGTGGGCCGATTACCTGGCGCAGCTCAGCGCCGCCGGCAAATCCCGCGACCCCAACGAGTCCGTCGTCCGACTGATGCTCTGAGCTCTGACGCAAGCGCTCGATATAGAGCGCTCGCCCGCATTCATCCCGCTCATTACCCGGTAGTTAGAACGATTTTTCTAAACTATCGCGGCATACTCCTGCTCCATCGATCAGCTTGCCTAACGGCAAAAACTCGGGTAACCAAGGAACTGGCAGGTTCCCTGCATTTGGTCCAGCCAGATGCAATGCATGACGCGGACTCGATCCGCCCCCGGCAACCCGAGCAGTACCTGGCCCTTGTTTCGCCGCGAGCACGGCCGGTGCGCGACTCAGGACATTGGAGCGTCGTAGATGAGTGACAAGAATAATGAAGACCTGAAACGCCAGGCCTCGGAAAACACCCTGGGACTCAACCCTGTGATCGGCATCCGCGGCAAGGACCTACTGACCTCCGCCCGCATGGTGCTCGCCCAGGCGCTCAAGCAACCCTTCCACAGCGCCAAGCACGTCGCTCATTTCGGCCTCGAGCTGAAGAACGTCATGCTCGGCCAGTCCGCACTCAAGCCCGAGGACGGCGACCGCCGCTTTGCCGACCCGGCGTGGAGCCAGAACCCGCTGTATCGCCGCTACCTGCAAACCTACCTGGCCTGGCGCAAGGAACTGCACGACTGGATCGAGCACAGCTCGCTGTCCGAGCAGGACGCCAGCCGCGGCCATTTCGTGATCAACCTGATGACCGAAGCCATGGCTCCCAGCAACAGCATGGCCAACCCGGCAGCGGTCAAACGCTTTTTCGAAACCGGCGGCAAGAGCCTGCTCGACGGCCTCTCGCACCTGGCCAAGGATCTGGTGAACAACGGCGGCATGCCCAGCCAGGTCAACATGGACGCTTTCGAAGTCGGCAAGAACCTGGCCACCACCGAAGGCGCGGTAGTGTTTCGCAACGACGTGCTGGAGCTGATCCAGTACAAGCCGATCACCGAGAGCGTGCATGAGCGCCCGCTGCTGGTGGTGCCGCCGCAGATCAACAAGTTCTACGTGTTCGACCTGTCGCCGGACAAGAGCCTGGCGCGCTTCCTGCTGCGCAACCACATCCAGACCTTCATCGTCAGCTGGCGCAACCCGACCCCGGCCAACCGCGAGTGGGGCCTGACGACCTACATCGAGGCGCTCAAGGAGGCCATCGACGTGGTCTGCGCGATCACCGGCAGCAAGGACGTCAACACCCTTGGCGCCTGCTCCGGCGGCATCACCGTGGCCGCCCTGCTCGGCCACTACGCAGCCCTCGGCACGCAGAAGATCAATGCGGTGTCGCAGGTGGTCAGCGTGCTGGACTTCAGCCTCGACACCCAGGTCGCGCTGTTCGCCGACGAGAAGACTCTGGAAGCGGCCAAGCGCCGCTCGTACCAGGCCGGCGTGCTGGAAGGCAAGGACATGGCCAAGGTGTTCGCCTGGATGCGTCCCAACGACCTGATCTGGAACTACTGGGTCAACAACTATCTGCTCGGCAACGAGCCGCCAGTGTTCGACATCCTCTACTGGAACAACGACACCACGCGCCTGCCCGCGGCCTTCCACGGTGAACTGGTGGAGATGTTCAAGCACAACCCGCTGCTGCGCCCCAACGCGCTGGAGGTGTGCGGCACGCCGATCGACCTGAGCCAGGTCAAGACCGACATCTACTGCGTCGCCGGCACCACCGACCACATCACCCCGTGGGAGACCTGCTACAAGTCGTCGCTGCTGTTCAGCGGCTGCAACGTCGAGTTCATCCTCTCCAACAGTGGGCACATCCAGAGCATCCTCAACCCGCCGGGCAACCCGAAGGCGCGCTTCTCCACCAACAGCGAACGCCCGGCCTCGCCGCGCGAATGGCTCGAAGGGGCGACCAAGCACGCCGATTCCTGGTGGCTGCACTGGCAGAACTGGCTGACGGAGCGCTCGGGCGAAATCAAGAACGCACCCCGAGCCTTGGGCAACAAGAAATTCCCGGCCGGCGAAGCCGCCCCGGGCACCTATGTACACGAGCGCTGATCGATAGCCTCAACCGCAGCGGCACCGGGAAGTGCCGCACGCCACGCCGGTACTACCGGCGCGGCGAACCAGGCATAGCCTGGTAATCCTGGAGCCGGCCCGGACGGCCGTCCCCAGCGCTCAACTCCACAGGGGCTGCGCCCATGCCGCAACCATTCGTATTCCGCACCATCGATCTCGATGGGCAGACCATCCGCACCGCGGTGCGGCCGGGCAACAGCCAGCTGGTGCCGCTGCTGATCTTCAACGGCATCGGTGCCAACCTGGAGCTGGTGATGCCCTTCGTCGCCGCCCTCGATCCGGAGCTGGAAATCATCGCCTTCGACGTACCCGGCGTCGGCGGCTCATCGACCCCGGCCACACCCTATCGCTTCCCGGGCCTGGCCAAGCTGGCGGCACGCATGCTGGATTACCTCGACTACGGTCAGGTCAACGCCATCGGCGTATCCTGGGGCGGCGCCCTGGCCCAGCAGTTCGCCCACGACTACCCGGAGCGCTGCAAGAAGCTGATCCTCGCCGCCACCTCGGCCGGTGCGGTGATGGTGCCGGGCAAACCCAAGGTGCTCTGGCGCATGGCCAGCCCACGGCGCTATGTGCAGCCTTCCTATGGCGTGCGCATCGCCCCGGACATCTACGGCGGCGCCTTCCGCCGCGATCCCAAGCTGGCCATGGCGCACGCGAGCAAGGTGCGCTCGGGCGGCAAGATGGGCTACTACTGGCAACTGTTCGCCGGACTCGGCTGGACCAGCATCCACTGGCTGCACAAGATTCGTCAGCCGACCCTGGTGATGGCCGGTGACGACGATCCGCTGATTCCGCTGATCAACATGCGCCTGCTGGCCTGGCGCATTCCCAACGCGGAATTGCACATCATCGACGACGGCCACCTGTTTCTAGTGACCCGCGCCGAGGCGGTGGCCCCGATCATCATGAAGTTTCTCGAAGAGGAGCGGCAGCGCGCGGTGATGCACCCGCAGCCAACGCCAGTGCGTCAGCATTGACCGCACCCGCTTGGTGCGCATCGTCGTACATGCCCGACAACGGGGCCGACGATGCCCCCCTGGTTTTCGACGCAGTGCTCTGCAATGCCCTTTCCGCACGCCTGGTACAGGGCTTGCTGCACGTCATGCACAAGTACGAGGTGCGCGCCAGGCAGTCCGCGCCGTGAAAGTCTCTAGAAGGTTTGACGACGGAGTGTTGCCCCATGCGAGACAAGTCGAACCCGGCCTCACTGCCGGCACCTGCCAGCTTCATGAATGCCCAGAGCGCGGTGGTGGGCGTACGTGGTCGCGACCTGCTATCGACCGTGCGCCTGCTGGCCGCCCAGGGCTTGAAGAACCCGGTACGCAGCGGCCGCCACCTGCTGGCCTTCGGTGGCCAGCTTGGCCGCGTGCTGCTCGGCGACACCCTGCACAAGGTCAACCCGCAGGATGCCCGTTTCGCCGATCCGACCTGGCACCTCAACCCCTTCTATCGCCGCAGCCTGCAGGCCTACCTGGCCTGGCAGAAACAGCTGGCGGCCTGGATCGACGACAGCGACCTGTCGGCCGATGATCGTGCCCGCGCCCGCTTTCTCGCCTCGCTGATGAGCGATGCGCTGTCACCGTCCAACAGCCCGCTCAATCCGCAGGCACTCAAGGAACTGTTCAACACCGGTGGCAGCAGCGCTCTGAAGGGTCTGCGTCATCTGTTCGACGACCTGCTGCACAACGACGGCCTGCCCAGCCAGGTCAGCAAGCACTCCTTCGAGGTCGGTCGTAATCTGGCCTGCACGCCGGGCGCCGTGGTGTTTCGCAATGAACTGCTGGAGCTGATCCAGTACAGGCCGATGAGCGAAAAGCAGTACCTGCGCCCACTGCTGATCGTTCCGCCGCAGATCAACAAGTACTACATATTCGACCTGTCCAACGAAAAGAGCTTCGTCCAGTACGCGCTGAAGAACGACTTGCAGACCTTCATGATCAGCTGGCGCAATCCGGACCCGCAACACCGCGAGTGGGGCCTGTCGAGTTACGTGCAGGCGGTCGAGGAAGCCGTCGACGCCTGCCGCGCCATCACTGGCAGCAAGAACGTCAACCTGCTCGGCGCCTGCGCTGGCGGCCTGACCATCGCCGCTCTGCAGGGGCACCTGCAGGCGCGCCGGCAACTGCGCAAGATTGCCAGCGCCACCTACATGGTCAGCCTGCTCGACAGCCAGATCGACAGCCCGGCGATGCTGTTTGCCGACGAGCAAACCCTGGAGTCGGCCAAGCGCCGCTCCTATCAGCAGGGTGTGCTGGATGGCCGCGACATGGCCCGGGTGTTCGCCTGGATGCGTCCCAACGACCTGATCTGGAGTTACTGGGTCAACAATTACCTGCTCGGCAGGCAGCCACCGGCGTTCGACATCCTCTACTGGAACAACGACAACACCCGCCTGCCCGCCGCCCTGCATGGCGACCTGATCGACTTCTTCAAGCACAACCCACTCAGCCGCCCCGGTGGGCTGGAGGTCTGCGGCACGCCGGTGGACCTGGCCAAGGTCAACGTCGACAGCTTCAGCGTGGCCGGCATCAACGATCACATTACGCCCTGGGACGCGGTCTATCGCTCGACCCTGCTGCTCGGCGGCAACCGTCGCTTCATCCTGTCCAACAGCGGCCATATCCAGAGCATTCTCAATCCGCCGGGCAACCCGAAGGCCAACTACTACGAGAACACCAAGCTCACCTCCGACCCACGCGCCTGGTATCACGAGGCCCAGCATCAGCAGGGCAGTTGGTGGCCGCAGTGGCTGGAGTGGATCCAGGCGCGCTCCGGCGAACGACGGGAAATGCTGATGGCACTGGGCAACCCGACCTATCCGGCCATGGAGGCGGCACCGGGCACCTACGTGCATATCCGCTGAAAGCGATGGCCGGCAGCGTAGCGGCCGGTTATCGTCAGCCTTCGCGCCCAGTCGAACAAGAAGCCAAGGATGAAAACCCGCGAACGCATTCTGCAAACCGCCCTGCAGCTGTTCAACGAGCAGGGTGAGCCCAACGTTTCGACCCTGGAAATTGCCAACGAACTGGAGATCAGCCCGGGCAATCTCTACTACCACTTCCACGGCAAGGAGCCACTGGTTCTGGAGCTGTTCGAGCGCTTCCAGAGCGAGATGGCCCCACTGCTCGACCCGCCGGCAGACGCCGAACTGGATGTGGAGGACTACTGGCTGTTCCTGCACCTGATCGTCGAGCGTCTGTCTCAGTACCGCTTTCTCTTCCAGGACATGTCCAACCTGGCCGGGCGCCTGCCGAAACTGGCGCGCGGCATTCGCCACTGGCTGAACGCGCTGAAACGCACCCTGGCCGCCCTGCTCGCCCGCCTGATGGCGGACGGCCAACTGAACAGCAACACCCAGGCGCTCGGCCAACTGGTCGAGCAGATCACCCTGACCCTGCTGTTCTCCCTCGACTACCAGCGCATCCTCGGTCAGGACGGAGAAGTACGCCTGGTGGTCTACCAGATCATGATGCTGGTCGCGCCACACCTGAACCAGCCATCACGCGGCACTGTCGAGCATCTGGCGCAGCGTTATCTGCAAGCCTGACGCGCATCACAGCCGAGGCGCGAGGCGCTCGCAGCGGGCCGAAATGAAAACGCCCGGCATCAGGCCGGGCGTTTGGGCTACAGAGACACTCAGGATGACGTGGCTGGAGTTGCCGGGGCGACAGCCGGAGCAGGTGCAGCGGCCGGTGTGGCAGCTGCGGCAGGGGCCGGGGCCGGAGCCGGAGCCGGTGCGGCCGGTTTCGGCGCAGCAGCCTTGGGTGCTGCAGGTTTTTTCGCGGCCGGTTTCTTCGCCGCTGCCGGTTTCGCGGCAGGTTTACTTGCTCCCGGCTTGGCGGCGGCCGCAGGTTTGGCTGCAGCTGGCTTGGCAGCCGGTTTCGCGGCGGCCTTGGCGGCCGGTTTGGCTGCGGGCTTGGCTGCAGATTTGGCTGCAGATTTGGCGGCCGGTTTTGCAGCCGCAGGTTTGGCGGCGGCTTTGGCAGCGACTGGTTTAGCAGCCGGTTTGGCTGCAGCTTTGGCAGCAGGCTTGGCGGCAGACTTCGCAGCAGGTTTGACCGCCGTTTTCGCAGCCGGCTTGGCGGCAGCCTTGGCAGCGGGTTTAGGCGCGGCTTTGGCGGCAGGCTTGGCCGACACGCCGGTGATTTTCTCCAGCTGCCTGGTCAGGCTGTCGACCTTGTCGTTCAATGCCTTCACTTCATTGCGGCTGGGTACGCCCAGGCGCGAGATGGCATTGTTCAGACGCTTGTCGAAAGCCTCTTCCAGCTCGTTCCACTTGCCGAACGCCTTGCCCTTGACCTCATCGACCTTGGACTTGGCGGAGCCAACCTTGCTGCCGACACTGGACTTCACCGCGTCCACTTCGCTCTTGGCCAGCTTCTCGGCCTTCTCGCCGTCCTTGACCAGGGTATCGAACAGCTTGGTGCCGTCCTTGCTGACCTTGGAGTAAGCGCCCAAGCCTGCCAACCAGATCTGGCGCGAGTATTTCTCGACCTCGCCGATCCAGGAGCTGGTCTGTTTCTCGGTTTTCTTCTTAACAGCCATCCTGATCTCCTTATTTGGTACGCGCGACATGCTCGAGCAACGCGCTCAGCTCATCCAGCTTAGCAGAGAGTGCTTCAACATCCTGCTTGGACGGAATGCCGATACGGTTCAGAGCGGCAGCCACGCGAGTGTCGAAAGCCTTCTCGATCTTGTCGAGCTGCACTTCGACCTTGCCTTTGACTCTGGTGACATTGGAATTGACCGACTGCTTGACCGATTCGATCTGGCTGTTGGCGGCCTCTACCTGTTCGTCGACCAGTTTCTTGCCTTTGCTCTCTACGCTTTCACCGGCCTTGACCAGCTCCTTGAAGTATTCGGCCCCCTCCACACCTGCCTTGGCGTAAGCACCCAGGCCGGCGAGGTAGATCTTGCGGGCGTAGCCCTTCACGTCGTCGAACAGACCGGCCTTGTCTTCGACCACGGCTTCGACTTTTTTCTTCACGGCAACTTTCGACATGGTGCACCTCACGCGCTTTGACAGTTAGCGGAAACGCCCACGCAATGCAGGCTTGGGTACACCCTAGGGAGAAAAATTAGAAATCGCATACTAGGCGCATGCGCCAGTACCGATGCTTGGCCTGAAGGCCGTGCAGACTGCGCCGTCTACCGGCCCGCGACTGTCAGGCCAGCGACTTGTCCAGCACCTGTTCGATCTCGCGCTGGATCATGCCGCCCATGGGCGACAGCAGCAGGCCGAGCTTGAGCTCGACACGCACCGTATCCTCACCGACAGCGATGCTGCCGCCGGCACCGCTGCGCTTGAATTCCAGTGTGTCGCCGTTCCAGCGATAACGCACGTCGTACTCGCTGGCCAGGCGCTCGGCCAGACGCTCGGCCTTTTCGCGGGCGCCGTCGCGACCGAGGGAATGAGATCGTTCGACACGAATGCGGGACATGACAACTCCTTGAACTGGCAGCGTGCCGCAAGGCTGCGGCATGAGGTCACATCACTCTACCAGCCCACCGCGCGACCGGGCACCCAGGCAAGACAAAGACTGCAATGCAGCTTTAGAATGGAGCGGTTTTCCATCCGGTGAGAGCGACATGAGCGATCCACGCAAGGCCCACGAGCAGGAACCCACCACCCACTTCGGTTTCCAGGACGTACCGGAAAGCCAGAAGGCGGAGAAGGTAGCCGAGGTTTTCCACTCGGTGGCAGCCAAGTACGACCTGATGAACGACGTGCTGTCCGGCGGCATGCACCGCCTGTGGAAGCGCTTCACCATCGAGTTGTCAGGCGTGCGCCCGGGCAATCGCGTGCTGGATATCGCCGGCGGCACTGGTGACCTGACACGCAAATTCTCCAGCCTGGTCGGGCCGACCGGCGAGGTGGTGCTGGCCGACATCAACGACTCCATGCTCAAGGTCGGTCGTGACCGTCTGCTGGACAAGGGCGTGGCCGGCAACGTTTCGTTCGTCCAGGCCGACGCCGAAAAGCTGCCCTTCCCGGACAACCACTTCGACGTGGTCACCATCGCCTTCGGCCTGCGCAACGTCACCCACAAGGAAGACGCCCTGCGCTCCATGCTGCGCGTGCTCAAGCCGGGCGGCCGCCTGCTGGTGCTGGAGTTCTCCAAGCCGGGCAACCCGCTGCTGGCCAAGGTCTATGACACCTACTCGTTCAGCTTCATGCCGCTTGCCGGCAAGCTGATCACCAACGATGCCGACAGCTACCGCTACCTCGCCGAGTCGATCCGCATGCACCCGGATCAGGAAACGCTCAAGGCGATGATGGTCGACGCCGGCTTCGAGCGCGTGACCTACCACAACATGACCGGCGGCATCGTCGCCCTGCACCGCGGCATCAAACCTTAATGCTCATCACGGGACTGCTGGCAGGCGTCGAAACGGGCCTCAACCGGGTCCTCAGCCTCGACGGCACGGCTCTGCCGCGCCTGCAGGCGCTGAGCGGCAAGGTGATCGCCGTGCATTGCCAAAGCCCGGTGCTGGAATTGTTCATCCTGCCCAGCGGCTCCGGTCTGCAATTGGCTTCCCAGTGGCACGCTCCGGCAGACTGCACGCTCACTGCTCCCGCCGCCAGCCTGGCGCGTCTGGCCCTGAGCCGCGAAAAAACCGCTGTCCTGCATCGCCCGGAAGTCTCGCTCGACGGAGACAGCGCCGTGCTGCTGCAACTGGCCGACATCCTGCAGGATCTGGAGCTGGACTGGGAATACGAAATCTCCCGCTGGCTCGGCCCGCTGGCCACTACCTTGCTCGCCGGGCATCTGCGCAGCCGGGTGAACCTGGCCAGCAACGGCGCCGCCAGCCTCAGGCAGGATCTGGCCGATTATCTGGCCGAAGAGTCACGCACTCTGGTGGGCCAGCGCGAAGCCGATGTGCGCTTCGCCGAACTGGACCAACTCAAACTCGCCCTCGACCGCCTGGAAGCACGCATCGAGCGCCTCACTTCTGCCAATAAGCCCGACGCATGAAGCTGCTTGCCGTTCGCCGTCTGCTGCGCATCCAGCGCGTAGTGATCCGCTATCAACTGGACGAGATGCTCTTCGAGCTGCCGCTGCCGTTCTGGCTGCGCAGCTTGTCCTGCCTGCTGCCCTGGCGCTGGCTGCCGCGCAAGCCACTGGAGCTGTCGCGCGGCGCGCGCCTGCGTCTGGCGCTGGAGGACCTGGGGCCGATCTTCATCAAGTTCGGCCAGTTGCTCTCCACTCGACGCGACCTGCTGCCGCCGGACATCGCCGACGAGCTGGCGCACCTGCAGGACCGTGTTCCGCCATTCCCCGAAGATCAGGCCATCGCCCTGATCGAACGCCAGCTCGGCGCTCCGGTGAGTGAGCTGTTCGCCCGCTTCGACAGCCAGCCGCTGGCCTCGGCCTCGGTAGCACAGGTACACGCCGCGCAGCTCAAGACCGGCGAGGAAGTGGTGGTCAAGGTGGTGCGCCCGGGCCTGAAACCGGTGATCCGCCAGGATCTGGCCTGGCTGTATCTGATCGCCCGCATCGCCGAAAAGGCTTCGGCCGATGCCCGTCGTCTGCATCCGGTAGAAGTGGTCAGCGACTACGAGAAAACCATCTTCGATGAGCTCGACCTGCTGCGCGAGGCCGCCAACGCCAGCCAGCTGCGGCGCAACTTCGAAGGCTCGCCCCTGCTATACGTACCGCAGGTTTACTGGGATCTGTGCCGTCCGCAGGTATTGGTGATGGAGCGCATCTACGGCATTCCGGTGACCGACCTGGCCACCCTGGCCGACCAGCGCACCGACATGAAACTGCTGGCCGAGCGCGGCGTGGAGATTTTCTTCACCCAGGTGTTCCGCGACAGCTTCTTCCACGCCGACATGCACCCCGGCAACATTTTCGTCAGCACCCGCACGCCCTGGAGCCCGCAGTACATCGCCATCGATTGCGGCATCGTCGGCAGCCTCACCGACGAGGACCAGGACTACCTGGCGCGCAACCTGCTGGCTTTCTTCAAACGTGACTACCGCAAGGTGGCGCAGTTGCACATCGACTCGGGCTGGGTGCCGGCGGAAACCAAGGTCAACGAGTTCGAGGCCGCCATCCGTACCGTGTGCGAGCCGATCTTCGAGAAGCCGCTGAAGGACATCTCTTTCGGCCAGCTGTTGCTGCGCCTGTTCCAGACCGCACGGCGCTTCAACATGGAAGTGCAGCCGCAGCTCGTGCTGCTGCAGAAGACCCTGCTCAATATCGAAGGCCTGGGCCGTCAGCTGTATCCGGATCTGGATCTGTGGAGTACTGCCCAGCCCTACCTCGAACGCTGGATGCGCGAGCGCATCAGCCCGCTGCATCTGCTGCGCAACCTGCAGCAGCAGGCCGAACAGGTGCCGCATCTGTCGCAAATTGCCCGCGACACCCTGGAACGCCTGCAGCGTTCACAGCAGCGGGAAGAACAACACCCGTCCCGTGATCAATGGCCGCTACGCCTGCTCGGCGCCGCACTGATCGGTGCCGGTGCCGTTCAAGGCCTGGCGCCGCTGCTGACAGCCTGGCCGGCGTGGCTGATGGTCGTAGGCGGACTTTATCTGGTGCTGCGCCGATAGCCAGCCAGCCACAGCGCTGGCACACTTGGCGAATTGAAAGTCCGGCAGCCCCGGCAGAATTGGAACACCGATGAACGATTGGCTCGACGAAATCCACTGGAACGAAGACGGCCTGGTGCCGGCCATCGCCCAGGACTACCAGACCGGCCGCATCCTGATGATGGCCTGGATGAACCGCGAATCCCTCGCCCTTACCGTCAGCGAACAGCGCGCCATCTACTGGTCGCGCTCGCGCGGCAAGCTGTGGCGCAAGGGAGAGGAATCCGGCCACGTGCAGAAGCTGCACGAACTGCGTCTGGACTGCGACGCCGATGTCATCGTACTGATGGTCGAGCAACTGGGCGGCATCGCCTGCCACACCGGGCGCGAAAGCTGCTTCTACCGCTTATACGAGAATGGCGGCTGGAAAACCGTCGACGCCGTGCTGAAAGATCCGCACGCCATCTATGCAGGACACAGCCATGAGTGACACCCTGAACCGCCTGGCCGAAGTACTGGAAGCGCGCAAGGGCGCAGCGCCCGACAGCTCCTACGTCGCCAGCCTGTATCACAAGGGCCTGAACAAGATTCTGGAAAAGGTCGGTGAGGAGTCGGTGGAAACCATCATCGCCGCCAAGGACGCCGCCACCAGCGGTGACTGCCAGGACCTGATCTACGAAACCGCCGATCTGTGGTTCCACAGCCTGGTCATGCTCGCTGCACTCGGCCAGCACCCGCAGGCCGTGCTGGATGAACTGGATCGCCGTTTCGGCCTGTCCGGCCACGCGGAAAAAGCCGCGCGGCAATCCGAATAACTTTCACAACGGAGAAATCATCATGGGTTTCGGCGGCATCAGCATCTGGCAACTCCTGATCATCCTGCTCATCGTGGTCATGCTGTTCGGCACCAAGCGCCTGAAGAACCTTGGCTCGGACCTGGGCGACGCGATCAAGGGCTTCCGCAAGTCGATGGACAACGGTGAAGCCGACAAACCTGCCGTTGAAGAGCCCAAGGGGCAGACCATCGACGCCCAGGCACGCAAGGTCGAAGAGCCGGCGAAGAAAGACTGAGCCATGTTCGACATCGGTTTCAGCGAACTGCTGCTGGTCGGCCTGGTGGCCCTGGTGGTGCTCGGCCCCGAGCGCCTGCCCGGTGCCGTACGCACGGCCGGCCTGTGGGTCGGCCGGATCAAGCGTAGCTTCAACTCGATCAAAGCCGAGGTGGAGCGCGAAATCGGCGCCGACGAGATCCGCCGCCAGTTGCACAACGAGCGGATTCTTGAGCTGGAGCGGGAAATGAAGGCGATGAAGCAGGACATCCTCGACACCGCAAACCTCAAACCGGGTCGCGAGGCGAGCAAGAGCGCCGAAACCACGCAGCCCGCCGCCCAGGACAAGAATCCCCAGCCATGAGCAAACTGCCGGACGCCGACCAGGAAATGCCTCTGGTCTCGCACCTGACCGAGCTACGTACGCGCCTGTTGCGCTGCGTCGTGATCATCCTGCTGATCTTCGCCGGGCTGTTCTACTTCGCGCAGGACATCTACGCCCTGGTCGCGGCACCGCTGCGCGCCTACCTACCGGAGGGCGCGACGATGATCGCCACGGGCGTCGCCTCGCCCTTCCTCACGCCCTTCAAGCTGACCCTGATGTGCGCGCTGTTCCTCGGCATGCCGGTGATCCTGCACCAGGCCTGGGGCTTCATCGCACCGGGGCTGTACACCCACGAGCGACGCATCGCAGTGCCGCTGCTGATCTCCAGCATTTTCCTGTTCTACGCCGGCATGGCCTTCGCCTACTTCGTGGTGTTCCCGATCATGTTCGGCTTCTTTGCCAGCGTGACCCCGCAAGGGGTTGCGATGATGACCGACATCGGCCAGTACCTGGACTTCGTCCTGACCCTGTTCTTTGCTTTCGGCGTGGCCTTCGAGATCCCCATCGCCACCTTCCTGGTGATCTGGGTCGGCCTGGTCGACGTCGCCACGCTGCGCAATAGCCGCCCCTATGTGATCGTCGGCTGCTTCGTGGTCGGCATGGTGCTGACACCGCCGGACGTGTTCTCGCAGACGCTGCTGGCCGTGCCGATGTGGCTGCTGTTCGAAAGCGGTCTGCTGGCTGGCGCGCTAGTCAAGCGCAAACGCGACGAGGAACAGGTCGAGGACGAGAGCAAGCCCGAAGACCACCCACCCGCACCACTGTCGTGAATCTTCTGTTGCTGGAAGACGCCGACTTCGTCGGCGTCGATCGGGTCCGCCTCACTGGCAGGCGCCTGAAGCATCTACATGAAGTGCATCGCGCCGAAGCGGGTGATCGTCTGCGCGTCGGCCGCCTTGGCGGGATGATGGGCGAAGGTCGACTGCTCGCGCTGGATGCCGGCCAGGCAGAGCTGCAGGTCAGCCTCGACCAACCTCCACCGGCCAAGCTGCCGCTGACCCTGATCCTCGCCCTGCCTCGCCCCAAAATGCTCAAGCGCGTACTGCAGACCGTAAGTGCGATGGGCGTGCCACGTCTGGTTCTGGTCAACAGCTACCGCGTGGAGAAGAGTTTCTGGCAGACACCGTTTCTCGAGACAGAGGCGATTCGCGAACAACTGATCCTCGGCCTGGAGCAGGCACGCGATACCGTGCTGCCCGAGGTGAGCATCGAGAAACGCTTCAAGCCCTTCGTCGAGGACCGCCTGCCGGCACTGGCAGCAGGCACGCTCGGTCTGGTCGGCCACCCTGGCGACTACGCGGCCTGCCCCCGCGCCGTGCAGGAGCCGGTAACCCTCGCCATCGGCCCGGAAGGCGGCTGGATTCCGTACGAAGTGGAGTTGCTGAAACAGGCGGCAGGGTTGCAGCCCGTGCAGCTCGGTGAACGCATCCTGCGCGTGGAAACCGCCGTGCCGGTGTTGCTGGCGCGACTGTTCTAGCTTCGCTCTGCGCGAACGCCTGCCAATAGCTCCGGCGCCTCAGACTTCCAGCAGAAAGGTCACCGGCCCGTCGTTGACCAGGTGTACCTGCATATTGGCGCCGAAGCGTCCTGTCGCCACCTGGGGATGCTGCGCCCGCGCCTGCTCGACCAGCGCATCGAACAGTGCAGCCCCCTGGGCAGGCGGCGCTGCGCTGGAGAAGCTGGGGCGCATGCCACTTTTGGTGTCTGCTGCCAGAGTGAACTGCGAGACCAGCAGCAGACCGCCCTGCACATCCTTCAGCGAGCGATTCATCTTGCCCGCGTCATCGCTGAACACTCGGTAGTTGAGCAGCTTGTGCAGGGCACGAGCGAGACTGGCCTGATCGTCCTGCGGCTCGATGCCGACCAGCGCCAGCAGCCCCTGATCGATGCTGCCCACCACCTCGCCGTCGACCTCAACTCTTGCTGCGCTGACGCGCTGGATCAGCAGCTTCATGCGTCCTCCGGCGGCAGGTCGAGCAGGCGGCGGGCCATCTGTTCGGCGGCGCGAATCAGCGCATCGGTGATACCGGGTTCCGCCGCCGAATGGCCGGCATCACGGATGATCTGCAACTCGCTGTTGGGCCAGGCCTGATGCAGTGCCCAGGCGTTGTCCAGCGGGCAGATGGCGTCGTAGCGGCCATGCACGATGATGCCCGGCAGGTGGGCGATCTTCGGCATGTCGCGAAGCAGCTGATCGGGTTCGAGGAAGGCCTTGTTGACAAAGTAGTGGCACTCGATACGGGCGATGGACAGTGCCCGATGTGCCTCGCTGAAGTGATCGACCACCTGGGGGTTGGGGCGCAGGGTGGCAGTGCGTCCCTCCCAGGTCGACCAGGCCCTGGCAGCATGCATCTGGGCGATCTGGTCGGGGCCGGTAAGGCGCTTGTAGAAGGCCTGCATCAGGTCGCCACGCTCCTCTGGCGGAATTGGTGCGACATAGTCTTCCCAATAATCGGGAAACAGGCGGCTGGCGCCTTCCTGATAAAACCAGCTGAACTCCTGCGGGCGGCACAGGAAGATGCCACGCAGGATCAGACCCTGCACGCGCTGCGGATGCGCTTGCGCATAGGCTAGCGCCAGGGTGGAGCCCCAGGAGCCGCCAAACAGCACGAATCTGTCGATGCCCAGATGCTCACGAATACGCTCGATATCGGCGATCAGCGCCTGGGTGGTATTGTGCTCCAGGCTCGCGTGAGGGGTGGAACGACCGCAGCCGCGCTGATCGAAGGTGACAATGCGATACAGGGCAGGATCGAAGTAACGGCGACTGGCGGAATCGCAGCCGGCGCCGGGACCACCATGAATGAACAGCACCGGCAACCCGTCCGCCGAGCCACTCTCGTCGACGTACAGCACATGCGGTGGCTCGACCGCCAGCTCATGGCGTGCGTAGGGTTTGATCTCCGGATACAAAGTCTGCATGGTCGGCTCCTGTTCGATGGGCTACAACTGCCGTGTCCGCTCTGCCCGGCATCATAACCATGAAAAGGAAGTTCGGCATGTCGATGCGTCACCTGTCCTGGTCGCTGCTTGTCTCTCTCACCCTTCTGCTCGCCGGTTGCGGCGGCCGCGACGACCCGCAGGCTGCGCTGGAAGCCGCCGTGCAGCTGCTGCAGGACAATATCGAGGCCAAGAACACCGGCGCGGTGATGGAGCAGCTGCATGGCGATTTCCTGGCCCGCCAGGAGCAGGACCGCGAATGGGCCAGGCACACCATGACCCTGCTGTTTCTACGCCACAAGAACATCAAGGTGCTCGCGCTGGGCAAGCGCAGCTGGATCGACTTGGCAATCAGCCGCAAGGGCTATACCGAGGCGCAGGTCGGCCTGAGCGGTGCAGAGGGGCTGATCCCCGACAGCGCGCGACACTATTCGGTGAAGCTGGAATGGTGGCTCGACGGCGGCGAGTGGAAACTCGCGCGTCTGGAATGGGAGTGACGCCGCAGCCCGGATGCACTCCGGACTGCGGACGACCGCCGGATCAGTCGGCCTGGCGCCAGATCAGATCCGAAGTGACGTAACCCTGCTCACGGGCGATGCTGAGCAGCTTGTCGCGGGTTTCCTGGTCAACTTCCGGGGTACGCGACAGCAGCCACAGATACTTGTGCTCCGGGTGGCCGACCAGGGCCACGCGATAATCCTCGTCGTGATAGATCACCCAGTAGTCGCCCTTGATGCGCAGCAGCTTGCTGGCCCAGTTGTCGAAGCGCACCCACAGCTTGTCGGTTTGTCCTTCGACCTGCGGCTCGGCGACGCCCTTGGCCTCGATCCACTCGCCATCCTTGTCACGGCAGCGGTTGGTCACGTCGATGCGGCCATCGTCACGCAGGCCGTAATGCGCTTCCGACTGCACGCATTTGCGCTGGAAGAACATCGGCAGCCGCGCCAGCTCGTACCAGGTGCCCTGGTAGCGCTGCAGGTCGACCTGCATGGTCTGCGGCGGCGATTTGTGAATGTTACCGGTACCGGAGTTGGCACAGCCGGCGAGGGCGAGAATGGCGCTGGCGAGTAGGATCGAACGCATGGAGGCTCCTGTTTATTTGAGTCCCTTGCCGGAGAACAGCATGACCTTGTCTCCGGCGTACTGGACACTGATATAGGCCTTGTCGTCGCCCCAGGTGCAGCTGGTCATGCCCAAGGCACCTGCACATTCGCCCGGCGCACCGAGCAGGCTTTCCACCTCTGTCTTGCTCATGCCCGCCTTGAGCTTGGAGTAGTTTTCCTGATTGATCTTGCTGCAGGCGGCAAGTAGACAGCAGGCGAGCAACGCGAAGATACGCATCGACATGGGTGAAGCTCCTGATGGGAAGATGCCAGCAAGCTTGGCATAGCCGAAGGCGACTTGCCCGTTTGGAGTTCAGAAACGCGAGCCGGGTTCCCGCAGAAAAGCCTGTTCTTCGTCAGTGGAGGAGCGGGCCAGGATCGCATTGCGATGGGGAAAGCGGCCGAAACGCGCGATTATCCGCTGGTGGCGCTCGGCAAAATCGAGGTAGCCGGCGAATACCGCACGTTCATCGTCGGCGGCTTCGTTCAGCAGATCGGTAAACAGCCCGACGGCGCGGTTCTGCAAGGGCAGGTCTTCGGCGTGCTCGAAGATCAGATAGGCAAACACCCGCTGGATCGGCGCAAGCCTGCGATCCCAGCCGCGGTCCAGGCCGTCGCGCAATAACGGGCGGGCCAGGCTGTCACCAGCGAAGGCCCGCGGCGTGTCGCGAAAGATCATGCGTGGCAGCTGATCGAGCAGGATCAGCAGCGCCAGCCAGCCCTGCGGATCATCACCCCACTCGCGCAGCCCACCGGCGAGGGCCTGCTCGACCTGCGCGCCGAAACGCGCTTCGGCCTCACGATCCTGGCTGTCGCGCTTGCCGAACCACAAGCCATGGCGAGCCGCCTCGATCTCGGTGGCCGTGCCCGGATCGGCACCGAACCACCAGTCGAGAAGCGGCTGCCAGGCGTGCATCAGTTGCGGTGGTAGGCGGTGATGCGCAGCACTTCTTCCTTCGAACCGAGGAATACCGGCACGCGCTGGTGCAGGGAAGTGGGCTGGATATCGAGGATGCGCTGGCTGCCGTCGGTGGCGGCACCGCCGGCCTGCTCGATGATCATCGACATCGGGTTGGCCTCGTACATCAGGCGCAGCTTGCCTGGCATCGAAGGATCGCGGGCATCACGCGGGTACATGAACACACCGCCACGGGTGAGGATGCGGTGCACGTCGGCCACCATCGAGGCGATCCAGCGCATGTTGTAGTTCTTGCCCAGCGGGCCGGTCTCGCCGGCCAGCAGCTCGTCGACGTAGCGCTGCACCGGGGCTTCCCAGTGACGCTGGTTGGACATGTTGATGGCGAATTCCTTGGTCGCCTCCGGCACCTTGATGCTGTCGTGGGTGAGCACGAAGCTGCCCAGCTCGCGGTCCAGGGTGAAGCCCTTGACGCCGTCACCTAGGGTCAGCATGAGCATGGTCTGCGGGCCGTAGATGGCGTAGCCGGCAGCGACCTGCTGGGTACCCGGCTGGAGGAAGGCTTCCTCGCCCAGGTCGCCGGTCTCGCCGTGACGGTCGGGGCAACGCAGCACCGAGAAGATGGTGCCGACCGAAACGTTGACGTCGATGTTGCTGGAGCCGTCCAGCGGGTCGAACACCAGCAGATAGGCGCCTTTCGGATACTTGCCCGGGATCTGATAGGCGTTGTCCATTTCCTCGGAGGCCATACCGGCCAGGTGGCCGCCCCACTCATTGGCTTCGAGGAGGATCTCGTTGGAGATCACGTCGAGCTTCTTCTGCACCTCGCCCTGCACGTTTTCGGTGTCCAGGCTGCCCAGTACGCCGCCGAGGGCGCCCTTGGAAACCTGATGGCTGATCGCCTTGCAGGCACGCGCCACGACTTCGATAAGGAAACGCAGGTCAGCCGGGGTGTTGTGGCTGCGAGTCTGCTCGATCAGGTAGCGGCTCAGGGTGACGCGGGACATGGACGGCTCCGGAAAGGGAAAAAACGCGCGCAGTTTAACCCGAGTCGCTGCGCAATGCTGCCTGCCGGGATGGATGGCTGACGATGCCACCTGCCAGCAGGCCGCCGATACGGGCGCTCTGGCCTGGCTCAGCCTTTTTCAGGCCGCCGCAGAAGGCTCGCCGCCATCGCGGCCAGCAAGACCACGCCAAGCAGCAACACGGCCCAGAGCCCCCAGCGCTTCCAGTCCGTCGCCACGCTCGCCGGCGCATTCACCTCGGACGGGACAGCACTGACGTCGACCCGTGCCAGCGCCAGCGAGGCCAGACGCTCTGTCGAGTAACCGGGAATCAGCGTGCCGACGGGAAGCGCCGCCGACGCCGCAGCGGCGCGGCCTGTCGCCAGTCGGTAAGGCGGCTCGCCACGCGCCAGAAACACCACTTGAGTGGCACGTACCGCGAAGCTCGCGGTCGGCGTCTGCTGGCCCAGACCACCGCCACGCGCGTCGACCTTCATGCGCACCTGGCGCACTGGCCAGGCCGGCAGGGGCAGTTCGTCCTGTCGCGCTTCGCCGCCATCCTGCGGCAGCCGGTACAGCACGCCGCTGGCAAGCGCCCGCCAGCGGTCTTTTTCCGCCGCACGCGCCTCGAACCGCACAGGTGCCAGGGTGTTGGGTTCTTCCAGATTGATGCGCAGGCGTTGCAACACCAGGGCTTGCGGCAATTGCCACTGGTAATGCCCGTCGCTCATGGCCTGCGCCGGCATCGGCTCGGACCAGATCAGCGGCGCCGGGCTGCTCGCCTGGCGACGACTGCGCAGCGTCACCGCGTCCAGTTCCGGAGCCTGGCGCGGGCTGCTCCAGAGCAGACGAATGTAGCGTGCCGTGCGGGCGGGCAGTTCCACCTGGCGCTGGTCGATCCTGTCGCCGGCGAAACTCAGGCGCGCAACCTGCCCCTCGCCCCAGCCACGCCAGTGCTGCAGGTCGTCGCTGGCCTCGATGGTGAAGTGCTGAAAGCCCTCCTCAACGCCATTCCAACCCAGGCTCATGCGCACCAGCGGTGCATCGATGGCACTGGCGTCGAACAGCCAGCCGCGCAGCTGACGTTCAGCGGGCGCTGGTTCCTCGCCACTCAATTCGATCAGGGTGCCGTCGCTGCTGCGTTGCACGCGCAGGCGCGGCACATCGCCCTGCTGCGCATCGGCGTACAGCGGAAACCAGCGCACGCCATGCTCCTGCTCCTGATCACGCGATTCGCTCTGACCGGGCAGCAGCGCATAGGCCTGGGCCTGGCCTGCGCCGTTGAAGATGCGCAGATCACGCAGATCGGCATGCTGGGCCGCATAGTGCACGGCCATCGGCAGCTCCAGCCGATACCAGGGCCCCTCTCCCTCCAGAGTCAGGGGCAGCAACTGGCGATAGTCCTGCGGACGCTCCTCTGCCTGCACGCTGCTGAGCAGTGACAGGCCAACGGCCAGAACGGTGGCGAAGATTTTCACGACAACGACTCCTTGTTCCCTGGGTTTTCATCGGTCTTGCGCGGCGGCAGCGGGGCGAAATAACCCACAACCAGGAGCAGCACGCCGACACCGATGAACGACACGATGCGCTCCAGACCGCCACGATTGCCCAGCTCGATGAAGAACAGCTTGGCCACCACCAGAGCGATCAGCGCGGCGCCGACCAGCCACAGCTCGCGACGCACCCGCAGGTGGCCGACGAGCATCAGTGCCAGGGCGATCAGCGTCCAGACGATGGACAGGCCGGCCTGCACCAGCATCGATTCGAACAATGCCGGGCTGCTCCAGGGCACGCCGCCCCAGTGATGCGCCGTGCGCATCACCACCACCGTCAGCAGAGCGAACAGTGACAGCCCGGCGACGCCCTGCAGCAGCTGCAGCGCACGCGTCGGCTCCAGCCCCAAACGCGGCAATGCATCACGCGCCCAGACAAACAGCGCAGCCAGGCACAGCAGCAGGCCCAGTTCCAGCGGATTGATCAGCGGCAGGTAGGGCAGCGGGTCACTGTCACCGGCACTGTTGGCGTTGGCCAGCCAGAACCAGACGAGCATCAATGCCGCCAGCGGCGCCGCTGCCCACAGCCGGTATTCACGCTCGAAACCAGAAACCGGCCAGGGCAGACGACGCGACTGAGCCATGGCCCACAGATAGGCGGTCGGCAGCAGTGCCCAGCCCAGCCAGCGCCAGGCGTTGTAGTGATCGGACAGGCTCAGCAGCAGATAGCGCAACTCCAGCGCCAGCACGCCGATCAACAGCCAGCAACCGAGCACATGGGCGGCGCTGGCCGCCGCCCCCGGCAGCAGATCGCTCAGACGTCGCAGTGCCAGCAGATGTACCGCGAACACGGCAGACCAGGCCAACCAGCCGAAACTGGCGGCTGGATGGTAGAGCGGATGCCAGGCATGCATCAGGATCAACCCGGCCACCGGCGCCAGCAGGCTGCACAACACCGCCATCTCGCACCAGCGGGTGCGCAGGGCCAGCAGCATCCAGATCAGCGCCGACAATGCCGCCAGCACCAGCAACGCGCTGCTCTGCAGATCCGCCGCGACGAAGCGCAGCACTTCGCTGCTTACCGCCAGCGCCCACCAGCCGGCGCCCCAAGCCAGCAGCAACTGGCCCAGGCGCTGCAGGCTGACACCGTCGATGCCGGTCTCTCGGCCACTGCGCACCAGGCTGTGCAGGCGCCAGGCGCCGACCTGTGCGGCCAGCCCCAGCACGGCGGGCGTCCAGAAACCGGTATGCGCCAGCGGTGACAGCCCCTCACCACTGATTCCCGCCAGCAACAGCGGCCCCTCGGCGAGGAACACCAGCCCGGCGAACACCTGCAGCACCAGACTGAAGAGGAAGGCTGCGCGCTGCTGCAGATACAGCGCCAGCCAGAGAATCATCAGCCCCGTGCCGCCCCACACCGCGGCGGCGGCTACCCAGGGCAGGACGAACAGCACGGCCAGATTGATGAATACCAGACCCACCAGCATGATCGCCGACAGTGCGCCGAGCAGCCGGCGGTTCTCGCGGATGTGCGGATCACGCGCCGCCAGCAGCATGCCGGCAAGCAGGCCGAATCCCACGACCGACGCAGCCAGCAGACCGAACCAGCCGCTGTTGAAGCCGCCGCGCCCGGACAGCGAATCCAGCGCCGCCTGGCCGAGGAACAGCAGACCGCCGAGCAACTGGATGGCGAACGCGCTGTAGACGAAGCTCGGCGCCGCGATACGCAGACCGACGAACAGCGTCGCCAGCCCGGCCAGCGCCCAGGCGATGGCCGTGCCGGGCGCCGCGAACAGCAGCGGCGCGATCAGATAGAGGAATGACAAACCGGCCAGCCCCAGCCAGGGCAGCAAGCGGTTTTCCCAGGCACTGGCGGCCTGCGGCGCCTGGCGCAGCTGCCAGTAGCTGAACAACAGCGCCACACCGAGCATCAGTGCGCCCAGCGGCGAACCGTCGAGCAGGCGGTGGTGAGCAAAATCCAGACGACCGAGGAAAACCAGTGCCGCCCCCACCTGCAACAGCAGGGCAAACGCCCGCGCCAGCGGCCGGCCCTGACGCAAGCCCAGCCAATAGATACCGGCGCCTTCCACGGCCCAGGCCGCCGTCGTCCAGCGTGCCTCGAGGCCAAGCGGAATGGCCAGGCTGGCGAACACCACGCCAAGCGCCAGGCAGGTTTCCACCAGCAACAGCGCACGCTCACCGGCACGCGCCTTGAGTACCCGCGCCAGCAACAGATAGAACAGGCCAAGGCCCAGGGCACTGAAGGCTGCAGCGAACTCGATGTGGCGTACCAGCGCCACCTGCAGGCCGAAGCCGACCAGCGGCGGGCCGAACAGGGTGGTGGCATCGACGTAGTCACCGCGCCGCGCCGACCAGCGCAGCAATTCATCACGCGCTGCGGGTGCCTCAGTCGCTTCCTGCAAGGTACGCCGGGCGAACAGCAGACCGATGGCCACGTACATCAGGAAGAACAGGATCAGGAAAGGCTCGGTGCTCCACAGCAGCTCAGGCTTGTAGGAACGCAGGCCCCAGGCGAAACCGATGCCGAAGGTGCCGACGAAACCGATCAGGTTGAGCAGGCGCCAGGCCTTGAACCAGGCGATGGCGAAGATGCCGGCATTGAGCAGGGCGAAATAGGAGAACAGCGCGACATGGTTGCCGCTGCCGGTGGATGTGAGGATCGGTGCGGCAAAACCGCCCAGCGCAGCGGCGGCGGCCAGGCCAAGGGCATTCTGCTGTACCGAGAGAATGGCCGAGAACAGCGTCACCGCTACCAGCAAGCCCAGCGCCATGCCCGGGTCGAGCAACGGATGCAGGCGCATGGCGGCGAATACGGTCAGGTACAGCACGGCGATACCGGTGCCCTGCAGTACCAGGGCATAGTTGCGGTTACGCCGCCGCAGCCACCAGCCGAGGCCCAGCAATGCCAGAGCACTGGCGGCAACGCCCATGTAACGCAGCTCCACCGGCACCTCGACACCTTCGGTGGCGTAACGCAGGAGGAAGGCCAGGCCAAGGAACAGCAGCACCACCCCGACACGCAGCACGGTGTTGCCGCCAAACAGCCAGGCCTTGGCGGCGGCAAGGCCACGCTCGATCAGATTGGGTTCGCGCGGCGCCTGCTCGCGCCACGGGCTTTGCCGGGGAGCCGGCTGCGGCTCGGGAACGACCTTCGCAGCGATCGCAGCAGGCTGTTCGGCCAGGGGCGTGTCCACTTCCGGCAGCGTCCAGTCGAGCTCCAGAACGAGCTCCTCAGCAGCGGGCTCTTCGGCAGCGACCGCTTCTGGTTCCTGCTCGGGCACCGGCTGCGAGATCGGTTCAGCAGTCACTGACGCCGGAGCGGGCTCCGGCTCGCTGCGTTCGCTCTGCTCCACCTTCAACAGGCGTTCGTGGATTGCGCGGGTACCGCGGTCGAAGCGCTCGGCGAAATCCTTGAGCTGCGCGCTGAGCTGCGCATTGCGCGACTCCAGACTCTGCAACCGCAGCGCCTGCCCCAGGGCAAGGCCCATCAGTCCGCCAAGAATTGCGCCCGTGGCCGATTCGCTGACGCCCACGCCGAGCAGCAAACCGACCAGCATGAAGATCCATTGCATGCGTTATATCCCGATCCTGAGAAAGAGGTCGCCTCGCGTTCCTGCTGGCCCCTCGAGACGGGCACACAGTATAGGAGTCGCATCGACCAACACCCAGAGAGACGACTGCCAAACCGTTCACAGGCACAGCGCATGGCAATCAGCCGCCAGCCGGTGCTTCACAAATGCCACGCGCCCGCTATCATCGCCGCCCCGTGACCGCAGCGGCGCAGACCGCACCATAGCCAAACCATGATGAAGCCCCGCCTGATAGCCGCTGCAGAAATCGACCGCCTGGAAACCTGGGCCAAGTACACGGCCGACATGTGTCACAGCTGCTCGTCCAGCTGCTGCACCCTGCCCGTTGAAGTGCGCCTTAACGACCTGATTCGCCTGGAGCTGGTGGACGAGTTCGAGCGCAGCGAACCGCCGAAGAACATTGCCAGGCGTCTGCAGAAGGACGGCATCGTCGAACGCTTCAACCAGAAGTCGGGCATCTTCACCCTGACGCGCATGTCCAACAACGACTGCCTGTTCCTCGACCGCAAGACGCGCCTGTGCACCGTCTACGAAAAGCGCCCGGACACCTGCCGTCATCACCCCAAGGTCGGCCCGCGGCCGGGTTACTGCGCGTACAAGCCCAAGTAAGGCTCACACGGCGCCCTCTACGCAGAGCGGCGCAGGCCGATGACCCGGCCAACGCAGGCCGGCTGCGGAAACCCCTGATGCTCGCTGGCCAGTTGCGCGACTCTTTCTGCAACCTGATCGGCGAACGGCGCCGCGCGGCCGGCGGCGCTGTCGATGTTCATCAGCATCTGCTCGCTTTCCGCCAGGCTGGCGTCGTCACCGGGTCGATACATTGCGTGATGGATATGCAGGCGTTTGGTGTCATGTGCCAACAGCTGCGTGCGCACTTCCACCGGTTCGCCCTCCTTCACCTCGGCCAGGAAGTTGAGGTGGCATTCCAGGGTGTACAGCGTGTGTCCGGTACGGGCGCGACCGGCTTCGTCCAGCCCCAGCACGTCCATCAGCGCATCGGTGGCGTGGCTGAATATCAGCAAGTAGAAGGCATCTCGCAGGTGCCCGTTGTAGTCGACCCAATCGGGGGAGATGGTGGTGCGATAGGTTGGCAGACTCATGTTGGTATTCCGATAAGGCCCTCAGCTCTCGACTATGGCGTCCTGCGTCGCCCTGACGTCTGCATCGGTGCGGTCGTCTTCCGCAAGCGGGAGAGTGGAGCCGGATGGGCGTCGGTCTTCAGGGTGCGGCATGCGCACCGGCATGATTCGATTCATTCGGCGAAGGCGAAGCCGTGCCTGGCCTTGGTCTGACGAATCGCTTCCAGCACCGCCAGCAGGCAGTCGTCGCGGTAGCGCTCTAGGGCATCCAGGCTGCGCTCGCCCTGCTGTTCGGCCGTTCCCTCGACCACTGCATCGATCAGGTTCTCGGTGAGTTCGGGCGCCTCAAGGTAGGTCCAGGGCAGTTTCAGCGCCGGGCCGAACTGGGCCATGAAGTGGCGCATGCCGGCCGGGCCGCCGGCCAGGGTGTAGGTCAGGAAGCTGCCCATGAACGACCAGCGCAGGCCGGCGCCGAAGCGGATCGCGTCGTCGATCTCGCCGGTAGTCGCCACGCCGTCGTTGACCAGGTGCAACGCCTCGCGCCATAGCGCTTCGAGCAGACGGTCGGCGATAAAACCCGGTACTTCCTTGCGCACATGCAAGGGGCGCATGCCCAGCGACTCGTACACCCTGATCGCCGCCTGTACGGCCTCGGGTGCAGTCTTCGCCCCGCCCACCACCTCCACCAGTGGCAGCAGGTACACCGGATTGAACGGATGGCCGACCACGCAGCGCTCCGGGTGCGTGGCACCTTCGTAGAACTCGCTGGGCAGCAGCCCCGAGGTACTGGAGCCGATCAGCACGTCCGGGCGCGCCGCGGCGCTGATCCTGGCGTGCAGTTCGCACTTGAGTTCGAGCCGTTCGGGCGCGCTTTCCTGAATGAAATCGGCATCGCGTACGCAGTCTTCGATGCTGCTCACGAAGCGCAGGCGCTCAAGCGCAGCACCGGGCGCTAGCCCCTTTTTCTCCAGCGCCGGCCAGGCATTGGCCAGACGGCTGCGCAGCGCGGCTTCGGCGCCAGGGGCCGGATCCCAGGCGATCACGTCGAGGCCATGGGCCAGGGCGCGGGCGATCCAGCCGGCGCCGATCACGCCGGTGCCGAGGGCGGCGAATGTCTTGATATCGGTAACGAAGGTCATGGTTGAACTCCGGTGGCCCGGATGCAATCCGGGGCATGGCAGGTGAAGTTTTCCCGGATTTCATCCGGGCTACGGGAGATGCACACAAGCCTCTCCCCCGGCCCCTCTCCCATGAATGGGAGAGGGGGGAAAGCCGTGCTAGCGACGCTTGAGCTTCATCTTTTCCCGCCCTTCGGCCGGGGTCAGGGCGCGGCCGCCGAGGCGCTCGATGATCTCGATGGCACGCTCGACCAGTTGGCCGTTGCTGGCATGTACGCCACGGTCCAGCCAGATGTTGTCCTCCAGGCCCACGCGCACATGGCCGCCGAGCAGCATGGCCTGGGCGACCATCGGCATCTGCATGCGCCCGATGCCGAAGCCGGCCCAGGTGACACCCGGCGGCAGGTTGTCGGCCATGGCCTTCATGGTGGTGGTGTCGGCCGGCGCGCCCCATGGGATGCCCAGGCACAGCTGGATCAGCGGGTCGTCCAGCAGGCCTTCCCTGATCATCTGCTTGGCGAACCACAGGTGGCCGGTATCGAAGATTTCCAGCTCGGCCTTCACCCCCAGCTCGGTGATGCGCCTGGCACCGGCGCGCAGTTGCGCGGGAGTGGACACGTAGATGAAGTCGCCGTCGCCGAAATTCAGCGTGCCGCAGTCCAGGGTGCAGATTTCCGGCAGCAGCTCCTCCACATGCGCCAGGCGGGTGAGCGGCCCGACCAGGTCGGTGCCGGAACCGAACTCCAGCGGCTGTTCACCCTTGCCGATTTCCAGATCACCGCCCATGCCGGCGGTGAGATTGATGATCACGTCGGTGTCGCTTTCACGGATGCGTTCGACTACCTCGCGGTACAGCGCCACATCACGGCTCGGCTTGCCGGTCTGCGGATCACGCACATGGCAGTGAGCGACAGTGGCTCCCGCCTTGGCCGCCTCGATGGCGGCCGCCGCGATTTCCTTTGGCGTAACCGGGATCGCCGGGTGCTTGCCGACGGTGTCGCCGGCGCCGGTCACCGCACAGGTGACGATAACCTCGTAGTTCATGCTCAACTGTCCTTTCCAGGGGCGAACGGGGGCCGACGGCAGGGCCGCAGGCATTGTGCAAAAAGGGAAATCAGCGCCGGTTCGACCGGCGCTCGCGTATCAGTTGCCGGCGATCAGCGCCGCGCTGGCGGGCTTGCCGTCGAAGGTGGTGACGCCTGCGAGCCAGGCCTCGACCACCTTCGGGTTGGCCTTGATCCAGTCACGCGCCACCTGCGCTGGCTGCTTGCGATCCATGATCGGCTGCATCAGCTCCGCTTCCTGCTCACTGGTGAAACGCAGGCTGGTCAGCAGACGGTTGGCGTTGGGGCAGCGCTCGGCGTAGTCCGGCGCGGTTACGGTGGACACCGTGGCGGCGCCATCGTAGGGGCCGAACACATCCTCGGTGCCGGTCAGATAGGTGATCTGCATCGACAGGTGCATCGGATGCGGCTTCCAGCCGAAGAACACCACCGGTTTCTCGTTGCGCACGGCACGCCCAACTGCGGCGAGCATGCCGGCCTCGCTGGATTCGACCAGCTTGAAGCCGCCGAGGCCGAACTGGTTGGTATCGATCATCTTCTGGATCGCCGTATTGGCCCCGGAGCCGGCCTCGATACCGTAGATCTTGCCGTCCAGCTCGTCCTTGAACCTGGCGATATCGGCCAGGGTTTTCAGGCCCTTGTCGGCGGTGTAGCTGGGCACCGCCAGCACTGCCACCGCATCATCCAGCGACGGTTCGGCGGCCACCTTCACCGCGCCGGCATCGAGGAAGGGCTTGATGTTGTCGTCCATGATCGGCTTCCAGTAGCCGAGAAAGGCGTCGATCTGCCCCTTCTGGATACCGGCGAAGATGATCTGTTGCGAGGCCTGGGTCTGCTTGGTTTCGTAGCCGAGCCCCTGCAGCAGCTCGCTGGCAACGGCAGTGGTGGCGACCACGTCGGTCCAGCCGACGGCGCCGATGCGAACGTTCTTGCAACTGGCGTCATCGGCCAGCAGGGAGGTACTGAACAGGCTCAGGGTGCAGCACGCGGCCAGTGCGGTAAGACCTTTCATCTGGGTGCTCCTCATCGTGTCACAGCGGTTCTATTTCGTTCTTCTAGAGGCCAGGGTGGCCCCCACCGTGCTCGGGATTGCTCGCCTCCCGATGAAAACACCTTACGCCCGGCCCTGACGCAAAAATCGCATCTGGCCGACCATTTATTGACCTTCAGCGACCAGTTTTCGGTACAGATGCACTGATGGCGTATTAATCTCTCGGGCTACCAGCCACCCTGCTCCGGCCTCGTGACCTGTATGCCCCAGACCTTCTGCTTCCTGCTGCTGCCCGGCTTTTCCATGATGGGCCTGATGTCGGCCATCGAACCGCTGCGCGTGGCCAACCGCTTTCGCGGCGAGCTGTATCGCTGGCGCCTGCTCAGCCGGGACGGCAACGCCGTACAGGCGAGCAACGGCATGTCGCTGAACGTCGACGGCGCGCTGGAACTGCCGGACGATACCCGGGCGCTGTTCGTTGTCGCCGGTTTCGAGCCACTGGCCCACTACGATCATCACCTGGCGCACTGGCTGCAACGTCGCGAGGCGGAACTGACGGTACTTGGCGGCATCGATACCGGCAGCTTCGTGCTGGCCGAGGCCGGACTGTTCCAGCATCAGCGCCTGACTCTGCACTGGGAGGCCATCGATGCCTTCCGTGAGCGCTACCCGGCGCTACTGGTCACACAGGAGCTGTTCGAGATCGACGGCAAGCGCATCACCAGCGCGGGTGGCACCAGCAGCCTGGATCTGATGCTGGGGCTGATCGGCCGGGAACACGGCGAAGCACTGGCCGTGAAGGTCTCGGAGCAGTTCGTGGTCAGCCGTATCCGCACGCGCCTGGATCACCAGCGCATGCAGGTCGCCAGCCGCTACGACCTGCACAACAAGAAACTGGTACGGGTGATCGGCGAGATGGAACGCCAGTGCGAGCAGCCGCTATCCAGCGAAGTGCTGGCCGCTCAGGTGGGCATCAGCGTGCGTCAGCTGGAGCGTCTGTTCCGTCATCATCTGGACACCACCCCCTCGGCCTTCTACCTGGAGCTGCGCCTGGACAAGGCGCGCCAGTTGCTGCGCCAGAGCGACCTCAGCGTGCTGGAGGTGAGCCTGGCCTGCGGTTTCGATTCGGCGTCGTATTTCTCGCGCTGCTACCGCAGGCGCTTCGCCGCCAGCCCCAGCCAGGACCGCCGCGAGCGACTGGACTGATCGACAGCCGGCACGGCCACGCCGGAGCGGCTTCAACCACGAATCTCCTGTAGCACGCCGCTTCGGGACGAATCGCGGCTGAAAACGCAATGCCGCCCGACCGTACCTGCGGGTGATGGGAAGGCGAGGCTTCGTATCCATTCGCGACCTCGGCTTGACGCTTTCGGCAAACCCCCAGTCGTTTTTGTACCGGGTCGCCCAGCCCCCCGGGGATAAGCTCTCCCCAAAGCGCCGACAGCCGTCTCGGCGCACCAGTACCAGGGGACAAGCCAGATGAGCCCAGCCGAATTGCACGCCGACAGCATCGTCATCGACGGTCTGATCATCGCCAAGTGGAACCGCGAACTCTTCGAAGACATGCGCAAGGGTGGCCTGACCGCCGCCAACTGCACCGTGTCGGTATGGGAAGGGTTCCAGGCCACCGTCAACAGCATCGCCGCCAGCAGCAAGCTGATCCGCGAGAACAGCGACCTGGTGATGCCGGTGCGCACCACCGCCGATATCCGCAAGGCCAAGGAACAGGGCAAGACCGGCATCATCTACGGTTTCCAGAACGCCCATGCGTTCGAGGACCAGATCGGCTATGTCGAGGTGTTCAAGCAGCTCGGCGTGGGCATCGTGCAGATGTGCTACAACACCCAGAACCTGATCGGCACCGGCTGCTACGAGCGTGACGGCGGGCTGTCCGGCTTCGGCCGCGAGATCGTCGCCGAGATGAACCGTGTAGGCATCATGTGCGACCTGTCGCACGTCGGCTCGAAGACCAGCGAGGAAGTCATCCTCGAATCGAAGAAGCCGGTGACCTACTCCCACTGCCTGCCATCGGGCCTGAAAGAGCACCCGCGCAACAAGTCCGACGAGGAACTGAAGTTCATCGCCGACCACGGCGGTTTCGTCGGCGTGACCATGTTCGCGCCGTTCCTGGCCAAGGGCATCGATTCGACCATCGACGACTACGCCGAAGCCATCGAGTACGTGATGAACATCGTCGGTGAAGACGCCATCGGCATCGGTACCGACTTCACCCAGGGTCACGGCCAGGAATTCTTCGAGTACCTGACCCACGACAAGGGCTACGCCCGCCGCCTGACCAACTTCGGCAAGATCATCAACCCGCTGGGCATCCGCACCGTCGGCGAGTTCCCCAACCTCACCGAAACCCTGATCAAACGCGGCCATTCCGAGCGCGTGGTACGCAAGATCATGGGCGAGAACTGGGTGCGCGTCCTCAAGGACGTCTGGGGCGAGTAAGCCTCACCCAATCCAATTCTGGTAGGAGCGGCTTCAGCCGCGATCCGTCCGAAGGGGCGGCGCGCCTTGAAGCTTCGTGGCTGAAGCCGCTCCTACGCTTCCAATTCAGGAGTTCCACACATGGCCACCCACGCCCCCGAGATGCCCATCCAGGTCGACGACGAAACCGGCGTCTGGACCACCGATGCCCTGCCGATGCTGTATGTGCCACGGCATTTCTTCGTCAACAACCATATCGGCATCGAGGAAGTACTCGGCGCCGAGAAATATGCCGAGATTCTCTACAAGGCCGGCTACAAGTCCGCCTGGCACTGGTGCGAGAAGGAGGCCGAGTGCCATGGCCTGTCCGGCGTCGCGGTATTCGAGCACTACATGAAGCGCCTGTCGCAGCGCGGCTGGGGCCTGTTCAAGATCCTGTCGATCGACCTCGACACCGGTACCTGCGAGGTGCGCCTGGATCACTCGGCCTTCGTCTACGTCTACGGCAAGTGCGGACGCCCGGTCGACTACATGTTCACCGGCTGGTTCGCCGGCGCCATGGACCAGATTCTGCAGGCCCAGGGCAGCAGCCTGCGTACCGTCGCCGAGCAGGTCTATGGCGCCTCGCAGGAAGGCCACGACCACGGCCTGTTCCGCGTCAAACCGCTCTAAACAACAAAGATAGGCGGGAGGGTTTCAGGCTACTGAAGCACCTCCCGACCACAAGACCCCAGGCCGCTTTTTCCGTGAGGGTGCCGCAATGGCTTTTGAAGCAATGTTCCAGCCGATTCAGATCGGCAAACTGACCATCCGCAACCGCGTGCTCTCCACCGCGCACGCCGAGGTCTACGCCACCGATGGCGGCATGACCACCGAGCGCTACGTCAAGTATTACGAAGAGAAAGCCAAAGGCGGCATCGGCCTGGCCATCTGCGGCGGCTCGTCCGTGGTCGCCATCGACAGCCCGCAGCAGTGGTGGAGCTCGGTGAACCTGTCCACCGACCGCATCATTCCGCACTTCCAGAATCTGGCCGACGCCATGCACAAGCACGGCGCCAAGATCATGATCCAGATTACCCACATGGGCCGTCGCTCGCGCTGGGACGGCTACCACTGGCCGACCCTGATGTCGCCGTCCGGCATCCGTGAGCCGGTACACCGCGCCACCTGCAAGACCATCGAGGTCGAGGAAATCTGGCGGGTGATCGGCAACTACGCCCAGGCTGCACGCCGGGCCAAGGAAGGCGGCCTGGATGGCGTCGAGCTGTCCGCCGTGCACCAACACCTGATCGACCAGTTCTGGTCGCCGCGCGTGAACAAGCGTACCGACGAATGGGGCGGCACCTTCGAAGGCCGCATGAAGTTCGGCCTGGAAGTGCTCAAGGCCGTGCGCGCCGAAGTCGGCGACGATTTTTGCGTGGGCATGCGCATCACCGGTGACGAGTTCCACCCCGATGGCCTGTCCCATGAGGACATGAAGCAGATCGCCGCCTACTACGACGCCACCGGCATGATCGACTTCATCGGTGTAGTCGGCTCGGGCTGCGACACCCACAACACCCTGGCCAACGTCATCCCCAACATGAGCTTCCCGCCGGAGCCCTTCCTGCACCTGGCGGCCGGCATCAAGGAAGTGGTCAAGGTCCCGGTGCTGCACGCGCAGAACATCAAGGACCCGAACCAGGCCACGCGCATCCTCGAAGGCGGCTACGTGGACATGGTCGGCATGACCCGCGCGCATATCGCCGACCCGCACCTGATCGCCAAGATCAAGATGGGCCAGATCGACCAGATCAAGCAGTGCGTCGGCGCCAACTACTGCATCGACCGCCAGTACCAGGGCCTGGACGTGCTGTGCATCCAGAACGCCGCCACCAGCCGTGAATACATGGGCGTGCCGCATATCATCGAGAAGACCACCGGCGTCAAACGCAAGGTGGTAATCGTTGGCGGTGGCCCGGCCGGCATGGAGGCCGCCCGAGTGGCCGCCGAACGTGGCCATGACGTGACCCTGTTCGAGAAGCAGGACAGCCTGGGCGGACAGATCAGCATCGCCGCCCGCGCCCCGCAGCGCGACCAGATCGCCGGCATCACCCGCTGGTACCAGCTGGAACTGGCACGTCTGGGCATCGACCTGCGCCTGGGTACCGCGGCCGATGAAGCCACCATTCTCGATCTGCGCCCGGACATCGTGGTGCTGGCCAACGGCGGTCATCCGTTCCTCGAACAGAACGAACACTGGGGCGCGGCCGAAGGCCTGGTGGTGAGCAGCTGGGACGTGCTCTCGGGCAAGGTGGCGCCGGGCAGGAACGTGCTGGTGTACGACACCATCTGTGAATTCACCGGCATGTCCGTGGCCGACTACCTGGCCGACAAGGGCGCGCAGGTCGAAATCGTCACCGACGACATCAAGCCGGGCGTGGCCATCGGCGGCACCAGCTTCCCGACCTACTACCGCAGCCTGTACCCCAAGGAAGTCATCATGACCGGCGACCTGATGCTGGAAAAGGTCTACCGCGAAGGCGACAAGCTGGTGGCAGTACTGGAGAACGAATACACCGGCGCCAAGGAAGAGCGCGTGGTCGATCAGGTGGTGGTGGAGAACGGCGTGCGTCCGGATGAGTCGCTGTACTACGCGCTCAAGCAGGGTTCGCGCAACAAGGGCCAGATCGACGTCGAGGCGCTGTTTGCAATCAAGCCGCAGCCTTGCCTGAGCGAGCCGGGCGATGGCTACCTGCTGTTCCGCATCGGCGACTGCGTGGCCCAGCGCAACACTCACGCGGCGATCTACGACGCCCTGCGTCTGTGCAAGGACTTTTAAGCGGCCCCCTCTCCCGCTTGCGGGAGAGGACGGGGGGAGAGGGTGATCTGCCAACACGGTAGCGGGCCACTCCCCTCTCCCTCTCCCCCAGGGGAAAGGGAACTGGTTCGGCGTAACTCTCTCGGTCCCGCCAAGGAGACCAACCGATGTTGAACACCATTCTCCCCATCCTGCTCTTCGCCGCCCTGGCCCTTGCGGTCATTGGCGCGGCCAGGCGCTTTTTCATGTGGCGTCGCGGCCGACCGTCGAAAGTCGACTGGATCGGCGGCCTGCTGCAGATGCCGCGCCGCTATCTGGTCGATCTGCACCACGTGGTCGAGCGCGACAGGTACATGTCCAAGACCCACGTTGCCACCGCCGGAGGCTTCGTCCTGGCGGCCGTGCTGGCCATCGTCGTGCACGGTTTCGGCCTGCATAGCCGCATCCTCGGCTACGCCCTGCTGGCGGCCACGACGCTGATGTTCGTCGGCGCCCTGTTCGTCGCCAAGCGCCGCCTGAACCCGCCGTCGCGCCTGTCGAAAGGCCCGTGGATGCGTCTGCCGAAAAGTCTGCTGATGTTCGCCGGCAGCTTCTTCATCGCCACGCTGCCGGTCGCCGGGATTCTGCCCGCCGAGTTCGGCGGCTGGGTGCTGGCGGCGATTCTTGCCGTCGGAGTGGCCTGGGGCGTGTCCGAGCTGTTCTTCGGCATGACCTGGGGCGGGCCGATGAAGCACGCCTTCGCCGGTGCCCTGCACCTGGCCTGGCACCGCCGCGCCGAGCGCTTCGGCGGCGGTCGCTCGACCGGCCTGCAAGCCCTTGATCTGGACGACCCGAAAGCGCCGCTAGGCGTGGAAAAGCCCACCGATTTCACCTGGAACCAGCTGCTCGGCTTCGACGCCTGCGTGCAGTGCGGCAAGTGCGAAGCCATGTGCCCGGCCTTCGCCGCCGGCCAGCCGCTGAACCCGAAGAAGCTGATCCAGGACATGGTCATCGGCCTGGCCGGTGGCAATGACGCCAGGTTCGCCGGCTCGCCCTACCCCGGCAAGCCGCTCGGCGAACACAGCGGCGGCCCGCATCAACCGATCGTATCCCTGACGGGCAAGGCGCTGGTGGATGCCGAAACGCTGTGGTCGTGCACCACCTGCCGCGCCTGTGTCGAGGAGTGCCCGATGATGATCGAGCACGTCGATGCCATCGTCGATATGCGCCGCCACCTCACCCTGGAAAAGGGCGCGACGCCGAACAAGGGCGCCGAGGTGCTGGACAACCTGATCGCCACCGACAACCCGGGCGGCTTCAACCCCGGCGGCCGGCTCAACTGGGCGGCCGACCTGAACCTGCCGCTGCTCGCCGACAAGCAAGAAACCGACGTGCTGTTCTGGGTCGGCGACGGCGCCTTCGACATGCGCAACCAGCGCACCCTGCGCGCCTTCGTGAAGATCCTCAAGGCCGCCGACGTCGACTTCGCCGTACTCGGCCTGGAAGAACGCGACAGCGGCGACGTGGCGCGCCGTCTGGGTGACGAAGCCACCTTCCAGAACCTGGCCAAGCGCAACATCGCCACCCTGGCCAGGTACCGTTTCAAACGAATCGTCAGCTGCGACCCGCACAGCTTCCACGTGCTGAAGAACGAATACGGCGCCCTCGGCGGACACTACGAAGTGCTGCACCACAGCACGTTCATCGAGGAACTGGTGCGCCAGGAGGCGCTGAATCTCGGCCAGAGCAAGGCTGCCAGCGTCACCTACCACGACCCCTGCTACCTCGGCCGCTACAACGGCGAGTACGAAGCGCCGCGCGCGGTACTCAAGGCCATCGGCATCGAGGTGAAGGAGATGCAGCGTTCCGGCTTCCGTTCACGCTGCTGCGGCGGCGGTGGCGGCGCGCCGATCACCGACATTCCGGGCAAGCAACGTATCCCCGACATGCGCATGGTCGACATCAAGGAAACCGGTGCCGAACTGGTGGCCGTCGGTTGCCCACAGTGCACCGCGATGCTCGAAGGCGTGGTCGCACCGCGCCCGGAAATCAAGGACATCGCCGAGCTGGTGGCCGAGGTATTGATCGAAGCCACCGAGGTGGCGGCCAAGCGCCCGAATGCCAAGCGCGAACTGGCGGAGGTGCAGTGATGAACAACCAATCCCAGCGCATCCAGGAGGCCCAGGCATGAGCGACATCATCCGCCGCGACCCTCGCGCCGAGTGGATCGCCCGCAACCGCCTGCATCCGCTTCATGCGGCCATGCAGAACCAGACCAGCTGGATGGGGCCCAACGGCATCATCCGCAAGAACCCACATGCCATCGCCGCCGGTTTCCTTGGCCCGGCCGGGATCAAGCGCATCGACCGCAGCGGTGCCCAGCAGGGCACCGCCGGCAAACGCAGCAGCGCCAGCGTCGAGGTGCAGTTGCCGCTGCACGTCATCGAGCAACCGGCCTTCCACATCTGCGTGGTGCCGGACATGGTCGGTGGACGGCTCTCCAGTCATGACAAGGACCTGCTCGGCCTGGCCCGCAAGCTGGCCGGCGACGGCGGTGCGGTGGTGGCCGTGGTGTTCGGCGAGGACAAGGAAAGCGCCTTCGATACGGCCGGCGTCGACCGCCTGCTGCGCATCGCCGGCGAAGCCTTCGAGGGGTACGCCCCGGAAGCCCGCGTACTGGCCCTGAGCGCCGTGGAGAGCCAACTGGCGCCGCGCCACTGGCTGCTGCCCGACAGCCGCACCGGTGGCGGCGAACTGGGCCGGCGCCTGGCCGCCAAGCTTGGCGAACGCCCTGCAACGCGCGTCTGGCAGGTCGCCGGCGAGCAGGCCATCGGCCGCGCCGGCAGTGGCCAGCAGGACATTCAGCGCGCGTTGCCGCGGCTGATCCTGGCCGCCGCCGAGTGCGCCGAACCGGTCAGCGAAACCCGTCATGAAGTTCGCCCCCTGACGCTCGACACACGGATTGCTCACAGCCTGCCACGCATCGAAGACCTCGGCCCGGTGGCCGTGGACCCGGCACAGATTCCCATGGCCGAGGCCGAGTTCATCCTCTCCGGCGGCAACGGCGTGAAGGACTGGGAGCTGTTCCACCAGGCCGCCGCCGCCCTTGGCGCAACCGAAGGTGCCTCGCGCGTGGCGGTGGACGACGGTTTCATGCCGCGCAACCGCCAGGTCGGCGCCACCGGTACCTGGGTCACCGCCCGCGTCTATCTGGCGGTGGGTATTTCCGGCGCCATCCAGCACCTGCAGGGCATCGGCGCCTGCGACAAGGTAGTGGCGGTGAACATGGATCCGGGCTGCGACATGATCAAACGTGCCGACCTTTCGGTGATCGGCGATTCGGCGGCGATCCTGCGCGCACTGATCGAACGTGTCGCCGCCTGGCGCCAGGAGGGCAAGCGTGAAGCAGCCTGATCCTCACGAATACGCCCTCGTGGGAGGGGCTTCAGCCGCGACAGACTGCGCGTATGGCCATATCGCGGCTAAAGCGGAGTGCCGCCCAGCCGCTCCCACTGTTCGAGGTTGCCCAAATGACTGATCTGAATATCGTCGCCCTGGTCTCGGTCGGTGCCCACCCGACTTCCGCCCGCCCGCGCCGCGCCGAACAGGACGCCCGTGCGGTGGAACTTGGCCTGCGTCTGGCCGGACCGAACCTGCAATTGCTGCATGCCGGCGACCCGCAGGCCGAAGCCCTGCGTGGTTATCTGGGCATGGGGCTGGAACAGCTCGATGTGCTGGAACAGCCGGAAGGTGCCGACGCCCTGCCGCTGCTGGTCGATTACCTGCAAGGCAGCCGCACGCAACTGGTGCTCACCGGCAGCCAGGCGGAAACCGGCGAAGGTTCCGGCATGCTGCCGTTTCTGCTTGCCGAACGCCTGGGCTGGCCGATGGTGGTCGGCCTGGCCGAGGTGGAAAAGGTCGAGAACGGTGTGGCTCAGGTACTGCAGGCGCTGCCACGCGGTCAGCGCCGTCGCCTCAAGGTGCGCCTGCCCTGCGTCGCCAGTGTCGACAATGCCGCTCCGGTCGCGCGCCAGAGCGCCTTCGGTCCGGCTCGCCGTGGCCGGATCGAAGCCCATGAAGTCACTGTGATAGACGATCCGTTGCTGGCCGAAGCCAGCCTGCAGCCGGCAAAGCCGCGGCCGAAACGCCTGAAGGTGATCAAGGCCAAGACCGGCGCGGAACGGATGAAGGCAGCGACGGCCAAAACCAGTGGCGGCGGTGGCCAGGTCCTCAAGGATGTCTCGCCACAGGACGGCGCCGAGGCTATCTTCAAGCTGCTGATCGAAGAAGGTGTCCTGCGCTAGCAGGCGGTGAGAGCTGCCTGTGTCGCCCTTGCCGCTTCGCCTATGTTAAACGCCTGCTCTGCCACAAGGAGTCACGACCATGATGCACGCCGACCTGATCGACCAGGAAGATTTCCGCGAACGCCTGATTGCACTGGGCCTGAATATTCCTGCGGGCGCCACGCCGGAGCAATCCTGCGAGTTGGCCGTCAGCGGCCTCAGCCCGGACCGTGCCGTGGCCCTGCGCCAACTGGTGGAAGAATTGCTCGGCGGCAGCGCAACCGTGCTGCCCAATGTGCGTGAAGCCATCAGCCGGCATCTGTTGCCGGCCCTGGTACCGAAGCCGGTCTGATCAGGCCCACCCAGGGAGTGCGTCGGAGCCCAACGGCATCCGACTTGTCTGCAAGATCGGAAAAAATGGGGCGCCAGTGGCGCCCCGTTTTTTATCTGGCCCGACTCAGATCCGTACGCTGGCGAAGGTCGATTCGCCCTGAGCACGATTGAGGGCCAGTACCGCACTGGAATTGACCTGCTGCTCGGGAATCGGCAGCAGCACCACCAGGTTGTGCCCCTGCTGGCCGGCACGCTCATCACGCGGCGGAATTCCGAAATACTCGCGGTAGCACTTGGAGAAGTGCGGGGTGGAAACGAAGCCACACACCGAAGCCACTTCTATGATCGACATGCTGGTCTGCTTGAGCAGCTGGCGTGCACGAATCAGGCGCAGCTTGAGGTAGTAACGCGACGGCGAGCAGTGCAGATACTTCTGGAACAGACGCTCGAGCTGACGACGGGAGATGTCGACGAAGCAGGCCAGTTCGTCGAGGTCGATCGGCTCCTCCAGGTTGGCCTCCATCAACGCAACGATTTCCTGCAGCTTCGGCTGATTGCTGCCGAGCATGTGCTTGAGCGGTACGCGCTGGTGATCCTGCTCGTTGCGAATGCGTTCGTAGATGAACATCTCGGAAATGCCGGCAGCCAGTTCGCGGCCGTGCTGCTGACCGATCAGGTGCAACATCATGTCCATCGGTGCGGTACCGCCGGACGAGGTGTGGCGATTGCGGTCGATGGAGAACAGTCGGGTGGTGATGGCCGCACGCGGGAAAGCTTCCTGCATCGAGGCCAGACACTCCCAGTGCACGCTGCAATCGTAGCCATCGAGCAGACCGGCCTTGGCCAGCGCCCAACTGCCGGTGCACACGGCGCCCAGCTGGCGGCCCTGGCGCGCCTGCAGCTGCAGCCAGCTGACATGCTCACGCTTGACGCTGTGCTGGATGTCCACACCGCCACAGACGATCACCGAATCCAGAGCCGGAGCGTTCTGCAAGGAGGCATCCGGGGTGATCTGCAGACCATCGCTGGCGCTGACGGGCAGACCGTCGAGGGTGAGCGTGTGCCAGCGGTACAGCTCCTTGCCGGAGAGCTGGTTGGCCATGCGCAGGGGCTCCACCGCCGAGGCGAGTGAGATCAGAGTGAAATTGTCCAGAAGCAGAAAGCCGATGGACTGGGCTGCACGGTTCTGGGGCTGCGCCCCCTGGCAGGACTGCGACATCGATGAAACCCTCACGCTAAGCACGGTAGCGGTCCGGTGGTGACGGACCCTGGTTTTGTTATGGCGCTGATTCGAGACCAGCTGGTCATCTGAATCAGGCAAAGCCCATGCCGAAATTGAACAGGTCTTCAATAAAAAATATCGCCCACGCCACCCGGGCTTTTCCAACCTCGGCACAGCACCTGCGAGCACCCCAGGAAGCCCGGTATCAAGGGGCTCTGTGCATTTCGGTAGCACTGCGGAGCATAGCCCCTACCCAGCGTGGCGGAGGCAGTAACGGATGGGCGGTAACAGGCGACCGAAAGGCCAGATCGGAGCGCACCAAAAACTGGCAAAGAGACCCTGACTCGCCCCAGCGCAGCTCAACGAATGAGGCGGCTGACCCATTGCCTGCCCGGCTCAGCTGCAGGTGCAAATGCCCCTTGGAGACGCTCACCAATGGTTTGGCACAGGCCAGGTCATCCGCTATCTCGAGCAGCAAGAGGCAAGCAACGAAAAACGTCCCCCCTGGATACGTGGAGGTCGTTTTTCGCTATGCAGAAAGAGCGTCATTCGCTCTTTATTCAGCAACCCGTTCCCTCTCTCGAACAGACAGGTGTGATCCATGAACCGACTCGCTCATTGGCTGCTCGCATTTGGCCTGTTTTACGGCTCCAGCCTGCAGGCCGCCGAGGCCGAACGCTGTGGCCTGATCACCCTGGCCGATGTCGGCTGGACCGATATCACCATGACCACAGCCGTCGCCCGTCTGGTGCTGGCCGACCTGGGCTATCGCACCCAGGTGAAGCGGTTGTCGCTTCCTGAAACCTATCAGGGACTCGCCAATGGCAGCATCGACGTCTTCCTCGGCAGCTGGATGCCGGCGCAGACCCAGTTGATCGAATCACACCTGAAAAGCGGCCGCATCGACAAACTGCAGACCAACCTGCCCACGGTGCGCTACACCCTGGCCGTGCTGGAGCCGGCATACAAGGCCGGCCTGCAGAACTTTGCCGATATCCATCGTTTCAGGGATGAGCTGCGGGGTCAGATCTTCGGCATCGAGCCAGGCAACGAAGGCAACGACATGATCAAGACCATGATCCGCGAGAATGTTTTCGGTCTGGGCGGTTTCACCCTGGTGGAAAGCAGCGAGAAGGGCATGCTCAACCATGTCGAGCGGGCTCAGCAGATGGGGCGGCCCGCAGTGTTCCTCGGCTGGGAACCGCACCCGATGAATGACCGGCTACGCATGTTCTACCTGTCCGGCGGCGACCAGTATTTCGGCCCCGACTATGGTGCCGCCCGGGTCGACACCATCTCCCGTGGCGGCTTCGCCAGCGAGTGTCCGAACGTGGCCCGGCTGTTCACCAACATGATCTTCACCACCTCCGCGGAAAACCAGTTGATGAGTGGCGTCCTCGAAGGCAATACAAACCGCCGGCGCGTGGCCAAGAACTGGCTGGACAAAAACCCGGACATGCTCGGCGCCTGGCTTCAGGGGGTAAGCCCGCGCCCCTGAGCAAATATCACGAAAATCAGACAAAAAACCGACAAATATCGAGAACATGCCGACATGTTCGCTTAAAAGCGAACCTTCATGACATCGCCTTTGTCAGCAGCCGACGATCGCAACCCATCACCAGCGCCAGCCGACCAAAAAGCTGCCCCCTTCGACGCGACATGATCTTTTTAGCCTCTGCGCTGTCAATTTTTTTCAACACAAGCGTAACGCCCGTGACACGCTGCCTACAGCCTGATCTCGGAGCGGAGAACCGCGCCGCGCGCGGCCTCCAGGGTTGACCTGGGGGTAAAAAGGTCTGTTAAGGTCTTTAACGCGTGTACCGACCACTCATTCGAAATCTCGCCCAGGGAGGGATCAGAAAGTCATGGATTCACCCACATCGACAACGCGATCAGCGGGTGAAAAAACCGGTAAACACGCAGCGGACAGCACTATGTCGTCGCCCAACATGTCAGAGTCGCAAACCGATAATTGCGCAGACTCCAAGACTATATCGTTGAATCAGCCGATGACGTCGCTGCCGACTCCTTCAGAGGAGCGGCAGACCGGGGCCCCACACCCCCGGACCGAAGAACAGATAAGCGCTGGCCCACCCCCACGGGCGCCAGCCCAACAAGAAATTTCGGATGTACGCATGCTCCAGGAAGGAGCATGAAGCCCCGAGGGACTGGATTCGAAACACTGCCAGAGGGTTTGGAACGCGGTTTGCAGCACGGCAAGGCAATGATCATTCACAGACACCAGTCGACGGTGCGACGGGCTGCGACAGCAACCGCCCGCCGATCGTCCGAACCTGTCCGAATATCAACCCCCTGCCAGAGCAGCGAAACGCTCACCAACCTCGACTTTCAGAAAACACCCACAGATATCAGAGGTCTGTCACAGCTATTCTACGCTTCGCTGATGCGTGCCCAGCCGTGCCGGTACCAACTGGATGCCGATTGAAGGGGAAACGTCCCATGCAGTCTGGAAAGATCGTGGTCGAGCACCTGTACAAGGTGTTCGGCTCAAACCCACAAGAAGCCATTGGCCTGCTCAAGGAAGGCTGGAGCAAGGAAAAGATCCTTGCCGAAAAGGGCGCGGTAATCGGAGTCAGCGACGTGTCGTTCAGCGTCGAAGAGGGCGAGATTTTCGTTCTCATGGGCCTTTCCGGCTCCGGTAAGTCCACCCTGATCCGCCTGATCAACCGCCTGGTCGAACCCAGCGCCGGTGACGTGTACATCGATGGGCAGAACGTGGCCAAGTTGCCGCAGTCGCAGTTGATAGACCTGCGCCGCCGCGACATGAGCATGGTCTTCCAGTCCTTCGCCCTGATGCCTTCGCGCAGCGTGCTGGACAATGCCGCCTTCGGCCTTGAAGTGGCCGGCATCGGCCGCAAGGAGCGCGAGAAGCGTGCCATGGAAGTGCTCGAACAGGTTGGCCTGGCGCCCTTCGCGCACAAGTACCCGAACGAACTTTCCGGCGGCATGCAGCAGCGTGTCGGGCTGGCCCGTGCCCTGGCGGTGAACCCGTCGATGATCATCATGGACGAGGCCTTTTCCGCCCTCGACCCGCTCAAGCGCCGCGAAATGCAGGACGTGCTGCTGGAGCTGCAGAAGACTCATCGCCGCACCATCATCTTCGTTTCCCACGACATCGAAGAAGCCATGCGCATCGGCACCCGCATCGGCATCATGGAAGGCGGCAAGCTGATTCAGGTCGGCACTCCGCAGGAGCTGATCGAGAACCCGGCCAACGAATACGTACGCAACTTCTTCGACACCGTCGACACCAGCCGCTACCTCACCGCCGGCCAGCTCAAGGCCGACAGCGTGCCGACCTACGTGCATAACGGCAAGGCACCGGATGCGGCGAAGATCTGCAAGGAACTGCAAGCGCTGGACAAGCACTACGCGTTCATCGTCGACGAGCAGAACAACTTCCAGGGCTCCATCAGCCTGGAGAAGATCGCCCTGATGGTCGATGGCGACGAGCCCCGCCCTCTCGAGCCCAATGCGCTCAAGCAGGTGGAGCCGGTACCCGAAGACATGCCGCTGGAAGACGTCATCACCCGCCTGGTGGACAACGAAGGTCCTATTCCGGTGGTGGATGCCGAAGGCCATTACTGCGGCGCCATCAGCAAGGGCCGTCTGCTGACCCGCCTGCAGGGGGAATCCCATGAGTGACAAGAAACTCGACCTGGGTAGCTGGGTCAACGACGTGGTCCAGCACCTGCTGGACAACTACAGCGGCGCGTTCGACAGCATCGGCAAACTGGTCAGCGGTTTCTCCGAGGGCATCGAAGCGCTGCTGATGCTGCCGCCGGCCTGGCTGCTGATCGCCATCTTCGTCGGCTTAGGCCTGTGGCGCATCGGCGCGCGCTTCGCCATCTTCACCGCCGTGGCCTTCATCCTTATCGTGATGACCGGGTTCTGGGAACAGACCGTGGTCACCCTCGGCCTGACCTTCTCCTCGACGCTGATCAGCCTGCTGCTGGGTATCCCGCTGGGTATCTGGGCGGCACGCAGTGAGCGCGTGGCCACCATCATCCGACCGATTCTCGACTTCATGCAGACCATGCCGGCGTTCGTCTACCTGATCCCGGCGGCGATGCTGTTCGGCCTCGGTCGCGTGCCCGGCATCATCGCCACGGTGATCTTCGCCATGCCGCCTGCCGTGCGCCTGACCAGCCTGGGTATCCGCCAGGTGAACAAGGAAATCGTCGAAGCCGGCCAGTCGTTCGGCTGCACCAACAGCCAGTTGCTGTTCAAGGTACAGCTGCCCAACGCCATGCCGTCGATCATGGCCGGGGTCAACCAGACCATCATGATGGCTCTGTCGATGGTGATCATCGCCTCGATGGTCGGTGCCGGCGGCCTGGGTAATGATGTGCTGGCGAGCATCCAGCGCCTGGATATCGGTCTAGGCTTCGAGAGCGGCATGGCCGTGGTGCTGCTGGCGATCATTCTCGACCGCATCACCGAGAGCTTCGGCACCCCGCAGACTGCCAAACGCGGCCTGTTTGCCTGGTTCAGCGGCAAACTGCAGCGCCAGTAATTACTTTTTCACTCAACAGGGAACCGCAGATGAAATCGTTCAAGACCACCGCCGCCATCGGCCTGCTGTCCTGCGCTCTGGCGCAGGGCGCGCTGGCTGCCGAGCCGGCGAGCTGCAAGCAGGTGCGTTTCGCTGAAATCGGCTGGGCCGACATCGCCGCCACCACCGGCGTAGCCATGACCCTGACCGAAGGTCTGGGTTACCAGCCGCGCAAGATCATGGCCTCCGTACCGATCGCCTTCACCGGGGTGAAGAATGGCCAGATCGATGCATTCCTCGGCTACTGGGCGCCGTCGATGGACTCGGTGATCGAGCCCTTCCTCAAGGACAACGGCGTGAAGGTGCTCGAGAAAGCCAATCTCGAAGGTGCCAAGTACACCCTGGCAGTGCCGACCTACGCAGCCGAAGCCGGCCTGAAAAGCTTCCAGGACATCGCCAAGTTCAAGGACCAGCTCGGCGGCAAGATCTACGGCATCGAGCCGGGTAACGACGGCAACCTGCTGATCGAAGGCATGATCAAGAACAACCAGTTCGACCTCGGCGACTTCCGCATGGTGGAGTCCAGCGAAGCCGGCATGCTGGTACAGGTGTCGCGCGCGATCAAGAAGAAGGAACCAGTGGTCTTCCTCGGCTGGGCGCCGCACCCGATGAACACCCAGCACGACATCACCTACCTGTCCGGTGGTGACGACGTGTTCGGCCCTGACTACGGCGCAGCCAAGGTCTACACCGTGGTACCGCCGGACTACGAGGCGCGCTGCGAGAACGTCGGCAAGCTGCTGAACAACCTGCAGTTCACCGTCGATATCGAAAGCCAGCTGATGGAAAAGGTACTGGAGAAGGCCAACCCGCAGGACGTCGCCAAGGAGTGGATCAAGGCCAACCCGGAAATCCTCGACCAGTGGCTGAGCGGCGTGACCACCTTCGACGGTCAGGACGGCGTTGCCGCCGTGAAGAAACACGTCGGGCTGTAACAGGCCGCTACCCGATTCGCGCTCGAACCTCAGGGTTTCGGCGCGAAAACCTCCTCCTCGATCACTAGCGGCTGTTCCATGGCCGTGACGGGGAGGCTTTGCCCGCGAACCGGAAACCTGCAGCGCAACACGGTTTCGCAAGGCCCGCAATGAGAACGAGCCAGTCAATGATTCTGCAACTGCCACTCAACTGACGGAGCAATCCCACATGCGCGTATTCAAGCATCTCTGCCTCGGCGCCGCCGCCCTGGCCATCGGCATGGGCAGCGCCCTGGCCGCCGACAAACCCACCCTGAAGATCGGTTATGTGAACGGCTGGGACGACAGCGTCGCCGTCACCCATGTCGCCGGTGAAATTCTCGAAAGCAAACTCGGCTACAAGGTCGAGCTCAAGCCGGTGGAGCCGGCCATCATGTGGCAGGGCGTGGCCCGTGGTGACCTCGATGCCACCCTTTCCGCCTGGCTGCCGGCCACCCACGGCGAGTACTACGACAAGCTCAAGGACAAGGTGGAAGTGCTCGGCACCAACTATGCCGGCGCCAAGATCGGTCTGATCGTGCCGGATTACGTCGAAGCCAGAACCATCGAAGACCTGGAGAAGTACGCCAAGGACTTCGACGGCAAGATCACCGGCATCGACGCCGGTGCCGGTGTGATGCGCCGCACCGAAGACGCCATCAAGGAATACGACCTGAGCAGCATCAAGCTGATGCCGAGCTCCGGCCCGGCCATGGCCACTGCCCTGACCCGCGCCGAGAAGGCGCAGAAGCCGATCGTGGTCACCGGCTGGATTCCGCACTGGATGTTCGCCAAGTGGAAACTGCGCTTCCTCGAAGATCCAAAGAAGGTCTTCGGCGATGACGAACGCGTCGACACCGTGGCCAACCCGCAGCTGAAGAGCAAGGCTGCCGACGCTGCCGCCTTCCTCAGCAAACTGTCCTGGAGCGGTGAAGAAGTCGGTTCGGTAATGCTGGCCATCCGCGAAGGCGCCAAGCCGGACGAAGCTGCCAAGGACTGGATCGCCAAGAACCCGGATCGCGTTGCCGAGTGGCTGAAGTAAGCATCTTCCTGCCACATCACAGAGCGGGCTTCGGCCCGCTTTGTCGTTTCTGCCGCACTGAAGATGCCACCCTGATCAAGTTTCCGGACATTCGTGCTACGGCCTACGGGGTAGGCCCTCTAGACTCGCGCCTTCCGTAACAACTCAGCCACCGGAAGATGAAAAATACCGCCAACGTCTTCGCCTCCATCGGCTGCCTTACGCTGCTGACATTCCTCGTCGTCTACACCAGCTCGACCAACACCTTCCTGATCTGGGACGCGAAAGCCTTTGGCTATCTGGCGACCTGCGCCGGCCTGATGATCGCCGCCGTGGTCGGAACGGTTCTGCTGGCTGTAGACAAACCCTCCGCCTCGGGACCTGCCGTGACTGCCCTGCTGCTCACGGCCCTGATCACCCAGTTCCTATTCGGGTTCGATCTGCATAGCCTTCTGGCGGTCGGGCTGTTGTATGTCGCAGCGCTGGTCGAGCTCTGCGACCTGCTCGCGGACACGGCCGAGGAGCCACAGCAATGATGGCTGCAGCATGAGCAAACACCAGCATCCCGGGAGACGGTCGGCGCGTAACCGGCTCGAACGCTGGATACAGGCCGTGGCCAACCTGCCGGAAGGCCATAAGTTTCTGCTTCTGCCCTTTCTTCCCGCCTGGCTTGCCCCGGCTTCGTGGAGCCTTTGGGGAACTGGCGCCGGTGCTTTGGGCATATGCACCTGCGTGGCAGTCGCCCTGTTTTCCATTCGCCGTAACGAACGCACGCTGGACGCCCTGCTGTACAACAGCGATGCGCGCAGCATCACCAGGCTCTTCTTCAACCACCTGGCACAGGGCCTGGGACTGAGCATCGCGCTGTTTCTGCCCCATCTGCTGTTCACAGGTCGCTGACGGCAAAGAGTCCGCGCGGATTGATCGCCTGATCAAAAACTGCCTAGACTTCGACTCCCCCGCCCCTCACGGAGAGCCCCATGCCCAAGGTCGGCATGCAGCCCATTCGCCGCTCGCAACTGATCGCCGCCACCCTGGAAGCCGTCGATCAGGTCGGCATGGCCGACGCCAGCATCGCCTATATCGCCCGCCTGGCGGGGGTGTCCAACGGCATCATCAGCCACTACTTCAAGGACAAGAACGGCCTGCTCGAAGCCACCATGCGCCATCTGATGCAGGCCTTGCACGATGCCGTGTCCGAGCGACGCCAGGCCCTGGACGAAGACAGCTCGCGGGCGCACCTGCGGGCGATGATCGACGGCAACTTCGATGACAGCCAGGTCAGCGGCCCGGCGATGAAGACCTGGCTGGCGTTCTGGGCGGCGAGCATGCATCAACCGTCACTGCGCCGCCTGCAGCGGATCAACGACCGCCGCCTGTATTCCAATCTCTGTGGCCAGTTCCTGCGCGTATTGCCCACTGCAGAGGCACGCGACGCCGCGCGCGGCATGGCGGCCCTGATCGACGGCCTGTGGCTGCGTGGCGCCCTGTCCGGCGAGGCCTTCGACACCGACCAGGCCCGCCAGATCGCCTACGACTACCTCGACCTGCAACTGGGCAAGACTGCCGCCCGCGGCTGATCGCACCAGACGCCTCCATCGTTCCAGCCAGCCGGCATCCCTGAATCATGTCGCATTTGGTAGCACTCCGTCGTTTTTGTTGATTGATCGTTCAATTTAAATAAAATAGGCTGTTCTCTCAGCAGATTGACGAGTTCAGAGGACAGCCCATGCCCCGTTTCGCCGAACAGCAGCTCTACATCGGTGGCCAGTACGTCGCCGCCAGCAGCGGAGAAACCTTCGAGAGCATCAACCCCGCCACCGGCGAGGTGCTGGCCAGGGTGCAACGCGCCAGCCGGAGCGATGTCGACCGCGCCGTGGCCAGCGCTGCCGAAGGGCAGAAGGTATGGGCGGCGATGACCGCCATGCAGCGTTCGCGCATCCTGCGCAAGGCAGTGGATATCCTGCGTGAGCGCAATGACGAACTGGCCGAGCTGGAAACCCTCGACACCGGCAAGCCGCTTTCCGAGACCCGCTACGTCGACATCGTCACCGGCGCCGACGTGCTGGAGTACTACGCCGGCCTGATTCCGGCCATCGAGGGCGAGCAGATCCCGCTGCGCGAATCCTCCTTCGTCTACACCCGTCGCGAGCCGCTGGGCGTGGTCGCCGGCATCGGCGCCTGGAACTACCCGATCCAGATTGCTCTGTGGAAATCCGCCCCGGCTCTGGCCGCCGGCAACGCGATGATCTTCAAGCCCAGCGAAGTCACCTCGCTTAGCGCGCTGAAACTGGCCGAAATCTACTCCGAGGCAGGCCTGCCTGCCGGCGTGTTCAACGTGCTCACCGGCAGCGGCCGCGAGGTCGGCCAGTGGCTGACCGAGCACCCGGGCATCGAGAAGATCTCCTTCACCGGGGGCACCGTCACCGGCAAGAAGGTGATGGCCAGCGCCTCCAGCTCCAGCCTCAAGGAAGTGACCATGGAACTGGGCGGCAAGTCGCCGCTGATCATCTTCGAGGATGCCGACCTCGACCGCGCCGCCGACATCGCGGTGATGGCCAACTTCTACAGCTCCGGCCAGGTGTGCACCAACGGCACCCGCGTGTTCGTGCCGCGCATGCTGCAGGCGCGCTTCGAGGCCAAGGTGCTGGAGCGGGTCAAGCGCATCCGCCTCGGCGATCCTCTGCACGATGCCACCAACTTCGGTCCGCTGGTCAGCTACGCCCATATGGAAAGCGTGCTCGCCTACATCGACAAGGGCCGCAGCGAAGGTGCGCGCCTGCTGGTCGGCGGCAACCGCGTCACCGACGGTGACTACGCCAGGGGCGCCTACGTGGCACCGACCGTGTTCACCGACTGCCGGGACGACATGACCATCGTCCGCGAGGAAATCTTCGGCCCGGTGATGAGCATCCTCATCTACGACGACGAAGACGAAGTGATCCGCCGCGCCAACGACACCGATTACGGTCTCGCTGCCGGCGTGGTGACCCGCGATCTGAACCGCGCGCACCGGGTGATCCACAAGCTGGAGGCCGGTATCTGCTGGATCAACACCTGGGGCGAGTCGCCGGCCGAGATGCCGGTGGGTGGCTACAAGCAGTCCGGCGTGGGCCGCGAAAACGGCCTGGTCACCCTCGGCCATTACACCCGGATCAAGTCGGTGCAGGTGGAGCTGGGCGGTTACAGCTCGGTGTTCTGACCGCCATCGTCACGCCATGTAGGAGCGGATTCGTCCGCGATGCATTTCGCGGATAAATCCGCTCCTACACAACGCCGCCCCGTAGCCCGGATGCCATCCGGGGACATTCATCCAGTTTTCCCGGATCGCAGCCGGGCAGCAGGAGGAGCCATGACTCAGGAATTCGACTACATCATCATCGGCGCCGGCTCGGCCGGTAATGTCCTGGCCACCCGTCTGACCGAGGACGCCGACGTCAGCGTGCTGCTGCTGGAAGCCGGCGGCCCCGACTATCGCCTGGACTTCCGCACCCAGATGCCCGCCGCCCTGGCCTTCCCGCTGCAGGGCCGGCGCTACAACTGGGCCTACGAGACCGACCCCGAACCGCACATGAACAACCGCCGCATGGAGTGCGGCCGCGGCAAGGGCCTGGGCGGCTCATCGCTGATCAACGGCATGTGCTATATCCGCGGCAACGCCCTGGACTTCGACCACTGGGCCAGGCGGCCCGGCCTGGAAGACTGGACCTACCACGATTGCCTGCCGTATTTCCGCAAGGCGGAAACCCGTGACATCGGCGCCAACGACTACCACGGCGGCGACGGCCCGGTCTGCGTGACCACGCCCAAGGTCGGCAACAATCCGCTGTTCCATGCCATGGTCGAAGCCGGGGTTCAGGCCGGCTACCCACGCACCGATGATCTCAACGGCTATCAGCAGGAAGGCTTCGGTCCGATGGACCGCACCGTCACCCCACAGGGGCGCCGTTCCAGCACCGCGCGCGGTTATCTGGACCAGGCCCGCGCGCGGCCGAACCTGACCATCGTCACTCACGCCACCACCGACCGCATCCTGTTCGACGGCAAGCGTGCCAGCGGCGTCAGCTACCTGATCGGCAACGCCAATACGGAGAACATCGCCCGCGCCCGCCGCGAAGTACTGCTATGCGCCGGCGCCATCGCCTCGCCGCAGATTCTGCAACGCTCCGGGGTCGGCCCGGCCACTCTGCTGCACGAGCTGGACGTGCCGCTGGTACATGACCTGCCCGGCGTCGGCCAGAACCTGCAGGACCATCTGGAGATGTACCTGCAGTACGCCTGCACCCAGCCGGTGTCGCTGTACCCGGCGCTGAAGCTGCTCAACCAGCCGGGCATCGGCGCACAGTGGCTGTTCACCGGCAATGGCATCGGCGCCAGCAACCAGTTCGAGGCCGGCGGTTTCATCCGTACCCGCCCCGAGTTCGCCTGGCCCAATATCCAGTTCCACTTCCTGCCGGTGGCGATCAACTACAACGGCAGCAACGCGGTGAACGAACATGGTTTCCAGGCCCATGTCGGCTCCATGCGCTCGCCCAGCCGCGGCCGCGTACAGCTGAAATCCAAGGACCCGCGCCAGCACCCGAGCATCCTGTTCAACTACATGAGCCATGAACAGGACTGGCAGGAGTTCCGCGACGCCATCCGCATCACCCGCGAGATCATGGCGCAGCCGGCACTCGACCCTTACCGCGGCCGCGAAATCAGCCCTGGGGTCCACTGCCAGAGCGATGCGGAACTGGACGCCTTCATTCGCGAACATGCGGAAACCGCCTTCCACCCGTCCTGCTCGTGCAAGATGGGCGAAGACGACATGGCGGTGGTCGACGGCCAGGGCCGCGTGCATGGCCTTGAGGGCCTGCGCGTGGTGGATGCCTCGATCATGCCGGAGATCATCACCGGCAACCTCAACGCCACCACCATCATGATCGCCGAGAAGATCGCCGACAGAATTCGCGGTCGCCAGCCGCTGCCGCGCAGCACTGCGCCGTACTTCGTTGCCGGCGAGCGCCCGGTACGGGGCGAACCTCAGCGCCAGGTATCGGCCGCCTGAGTGCAGCGGATTCGCTCCTGCCATTGCGCAGGAGCGAATTAATTCGCGTTGGAACCGTCGAAGACAGGCATACCCGGCGATAATGGTTCAGGACGCCTGATCGCCTGCTGAATGGATGCCTCATGACGACACCATCCCAACTCGACGCACGCACCGCACGCTTACTGCCGTGGATCATCGCCATCGCGTTCTTCATGCAGACGCTCGATGGCACCATTCTCAACACCGCCCTGCCGACCATGGCCCGTGACCTTGGCGAGGACCCGCTGCGCATGCAGTCGGTGGTGATCGCCTACATGCTCACCGTGGCCCTGCTGATCCCGGCCTCCGGCTGGATTGCCGACCGTTTCGGTACGCGGCGCGTGTTCTACAGTGCCATCGCCCTGTTCAGCCTCGGCTCGCTGCTCTGCGCACTGTCCTGGTCACTGCCCATGCTGGTAGCGGCGCGCATCGTCCAGGGCATCGGCGGCGCGCTGATGATGCCGGTCGGCCGCCTGGTGGTGCTACGCGCCTACCCGCGCACCGAACTGGTACGCATCATGAGCTTCATCACCCTGCCCGGCCTGCTCGGCCCGCTGACCGGGCCGGCGCTGGGCGGCTGGCTGGTGGAGGCGGCCAGCTGGCACTGGATCTTCCTCATCAACATCCCCGTCGGCCTGCTCGGCGTGTGGGCCGCGCGGCGCTTCATGCCGGACATGCGCGGACCGTTGCAGAGCCGCTTCGACGGCATAGGCTTCATCCTCTTCGCCGGCGCCATCGCCCTGGTGTCGATCGCCCTCGAGGCCCTGGCGGCGCACGACCTGTCGGCCCTGCGCATCACCGTGATGCTGGTGGCCGGCCTCGGCCTGCTGGCCGTCTACTGGCTGCGCGCGGCACGCGTACCGCACCCCCTGTTCTCGCCCAGCCTGTTCTCTACTCCCACCTTCGCCGCCGGCATTCTCGGCAATCTGTTCGCCCGCCTGGGAAGCGGCGCCCTGCCGTTTCTCACCCCGCTGCTGCTGCAACTGGCACTGGGCTATTCGCCGGCCCAGGCAGGCATGAGCATGATCCCGCTGGCGCTCGGCGCGATGGCAGCCAAACCACTGGCCAAGCCGCTGATCGACCGCTTCGGCTACCGCCGCGTGCTGACCATCAACACGCTTCTACTCGGCAGCCTGATCGCCAGCATGGCCATGGTCGGAACCGAGACCTCGACCGTGCAACTCGTCGTGCAGCTGGGCCTGATCGGCGTGATCAACTCGCTGCAGTTCGCGGCGATGAACACCGTGACCCTGATCGACCTGGACAACACCGAGGCCAGCAGCGGCAACAGCCTGCTCTCGGTGGTGGTGCAGTTGGCGATGAGTCTCGGCGTGGCCACCGCCGCGGCGCTGCTCAGCGGTTTCAGCGGCGAGTTCGAGGCGGTGCACAGCGCCTTCCAGGCCACCTACCTGTGCGTGGGCCTGCTGTCGATGCTGGCAGCGGCGATCTTCCTTCAGCTCGACCCGCTCGATGGTCGGCGCGCGCGGCCGGTCGAGCCGCCACCGGAGGACTAGCGCGCACTGCTACACTAGCGGCCAATTCGTCTTCAGGTCCGCCCTTGTGAGTAGCCACGCCTTTTCCACCCTGCCCCTGTCCGCCGCCATGCAGGCCAACCTCGCCGCCATCGGTTACAGCGAGATGACACCGATCCAGGCCGCCAGCCTGCCGCTGATCCTCCAGGGGCGCGACCTGATCGCCCAGGCCAAGACCGGCAGCGGCAAGACCGCCGCCTTCGGCATCGGCCTGCTGCACCCGCTCAACCCGCGCTATTTCGGCTGCCAGGCGCTGGTGCTGTGCCCGACCCGCGAGCTGGCCGACCAGGTAGCCAAGGAGCTGCGCCGCCTGGCCCGCGCCGCGGACAACATCAAGGTGCTCACCCTCTGCGGTGGCGTGCCCTTCGGCCCGCAGATCGGCTCGCTGGAGCATGGTGCGCATGTCATCGTCGGTACGCCTGGCCGGGTGCAGGAGCACCTGCGCAAGGGCACGCTGAAGGTCGACGGGCTCAATACCCTGGTGCTCGACGAGGCCGACCGCATGCTCGACATGGGCTTCGTCGACAGCATCAGCGAGATCATCGAACAGACCCCCGCGCGCCGGCAGACCCTGCTGTTCTCCGCCACCTATCCGGCCGGCATCGAGCAACTCGCCGCGCGCTTTTTGCGCACGCCCGAGCGGATCGAGGTCGAGGCTCTGCACGACAACGACCAGATCGAACAGCGTTTCTACGAAATCGCCCCGAGTCAGCGCATGCAGGCGGTCAGCACTCTGCTGCGGCATTTCCGCAAGCAGCCGGTGGTGGCCTTCTGCGCCACCCGCCAGCAGTGTGACGAGCTGGCAGCACAACTGGAAGCCGAGAAGATTTCCGCCGCGGCGCTGCACGGCGATCTGGAACAGCGCGAGCGCGACCAGATTCTTGCCCTGTTCGCCAACCGCAGCCTCAGCGTACTGGTCGCCACCGACGTCGCCGCTCGCGGCCTGGATATCGCCGGGCTGGAGATGGTGATCAACGTCGAGCTGTCGCGCGATGCCGAAGTGCATATCCACCGCATCGGCCGCAGTGGCCGCGCCGGTGACAAAGGCCTGGCGCTGAGCCTGGTGGCACCGGCGGAAGCCAGCCGCGCCCAGGCCATCGAAGCGCTGCAGGGCAGAGAACTTGCCTGGTATCCGCTGCCCGCGGCCAAGGCCGCTGGCGAACCGCTGCTGCCACCGATGCACACCCTGTGCATCGGCGCCGGACGCAAGGAAAAGCTGCGCCCCGGCGACATCCTCGGCGCCCTGACAGGTGATGCCGGCATCCCGGGTGACCAGGTCGGCAAGATCGCCCTGTTCGATTACCAGGCCCTGGTCGCCGTGCAGCGTGATGTGGCGCGCCAGGCTCTGAAACGCCTGAGCGAAGGCAAGATTAAGGGCAGAACGCTGCGTGTGCGGCTATTGTAAGAGCCGCCTCGTGATCGACCGCACTCGCTCTAGCTCGCAAGATCGCGAACGGCCTCCTAGGCTGATATAAAGGATCAAACGGCCTGGGCCGGAGTTACCCATGCGCAATATCCTGGTCATCGAAGACAGCCCTCTGGTCCTGAAGATCCTCGAGCATCTGTTCCGCCAGGAAAACGATCTGGAGCCGATCTTCTGCGCCTCGCTGGCCGAGGCCGAGGTCATGCTGGAGACCTCCGCTTCGCTGTTCTTCGCCGCCATCGTCGACCTGCACCTGCCGGACGCACCGGACGGCGAAAGCGTCGATCTGGTGATGCGCTATCACCTGCCCTGCATCGTGCTCAGCGGCAGCTACAACGAACAGCGCCGCGACGACCTGCTGATGAAGGGCGTGGTCGATTACGTGCTCAAGGAAAGCCAGCACTCCTACGAGTACGCCTTTCGCCTGCTGCATCGCCTCGATCACAACAGCCAGATCAAGATCCTCGTCGCCGACGACTCCGCGGCACAGCGCCATTACATCCGCCACATTCTCGAAGCGCACCACTACCAGATCATCGAAGCCGCCGATGGCAGGGCAACCCTGCGCCAGCTGAACGAGCACCCCGATATCGACCTGCTGGTGCTCGACCATGCCATGCCCGGCGTCAGTGGCTTCGACCTGGTCAAGCTGCTGCGCCAGAAGCTGCGCCTCAACGACCTGATCATCGTTGGCGTTTCCGCCGACCCCAAAGGCTCGCTCAGCGCCCAGTTCATCAAGCATGGCGCCGACGATTTCCTGCGCAAGCCGTTCTGCCCGGAAGAACTCAACTGCCGGGTGATGTCGACCCTGGAGCGTCGCGACCTGATGCGGGCGCTGAAGAAAGCGGCGCAGTTCGACGCCCTGACCGGCCTGAACAACCGCCGGGCCTTCTACGAGCAGGGCATGCAACTGCTGCAGCAGGCACAACGGGAAAACCGTGAGGTCAGCGTGGCGATGCTCGATCTCGACCATTTCAAGCAGATCAACGACGGTTTCGGCCATGCCAGCGGCGACAGCGCTCTGGTGGTATTTGCACGGGCGCTGAGCAATGCCCTGCCCGACATGTTGCTGGGGCGCCTGGGCGGCGAGGAGTTCGCCCTGCTTACCCTGCACGGCGCCGAGCATGTGGCACAGGCGCTGGATGGGTTGCGCCGCCAGTGCGCCGGGCTGCATTACGCCGCCGGCGCCCCGCCGCTGTCATTCAGCGCCGGGCTCTATCAAGGTGAACCGGAAGATCTGGAGAGCCTGCTGCATGAGGCCGACATTCGCCTGTATCGCGCCAAGCAACAGGGCCGAGCGCGTACTGTCGTGGCCTGATCAGGGCGTATGCCGCTGCAGCGTCGCGGCGTAGCTGCCATCGGCATTCATCGACTGAATCGCTGCATCGAAGCGCCTGGCGATCTCGTAATAATAGGGATGGCTGCGGCGCACCAGGATATGCAGTCCGTTCTCGCTCAGTGGTAACGGCAGAAACTCCAGCTCATTGCGCAGGCAGCTCAACTCGCCCGCGAGCACATGCTGCGCCACCAGCTCGTCCTCCAGCGCAAGCTGCACTCGCCCGGCGTGCAGCATGCGTGCGGCACTGCCGAAGTTGCCGACACCAATCTTGAACAGACGCGGATCGCTGTCGAACGCCTTGGAATAGGCGTATCCCCTGACCACCGCGATGCTGTACGGGTAGAGATCGGCCAGCTGGGCAAAGTGAATATTGCTTCCCTTGCGCTGCATCAGACGGATGCGATTGACCAGATAAGGCTGGGAGAAATAGCCATATTCGGCGCGATCGGCACTGTACCAGGCGTTGATCAGTACATCGTAATCACCTCGTTTCAGCCCGCGTACCGCCCGCTCCCAGGGCACTTCCGCGTAGCGGGTGCTGTAACCTGCACGCTTGAGCGCCTGCTCGACCAGATCACTGGCCAGGCCCTTGCCGGGAAGCGTCTCATCGGTGAACGGCGGCCAGGGGTCGGCCACCAGGCGCAGCAGCTCGGCCGAAGCCAGCGCTGGCGACAGCAGGAGAAATAATAGCCAGGCGCGCATTGCAGGCATTGATGACGTCCGTCCGAAATGAACGCTCTAGTGATAGCAGGCATAACGCCATACGTCACTGTCTCAAATCTGATACAGCCAACTGCGCGCAGGCAGAACCGCTGGAGCAGAACCGCTTCGGGTAAACTCCGCGGCTTTGACGAGCCCTTCTGCGGCAGCGATCCATCCGAGGAAATCCCGTGTTGCAAACCGACGTACTGATCATCGGCGCAGGCGCCGCCGGCCTGATGTGCGCGGCCACAGCTGCCGCGCGTGGCCGCCGCGTGCTGGTGCTCGATCACGCCAACAAGGCCGGCAAGAAGATCCTCATGTCCGGTGGCGGCCGCTGCAATTTCACCAATCTGTACTGCGAAGCCGCCAACTTCCTCTCCGGCAATCCGCATTTCTGCAAGTCCGCCCTGGCGCGCTTCACCCAGTGGGATTTCATCGGACTGGTGAGCAAACATGGCGTGCCCTATCACGAGAAGAAGCTCGGCCAGCTGTTCTGCGACAACAAGTCCAGCGACATCCTCGAACTGCTGCTGGCCGAATGTGCCGAGGTGGGCGCGGAGATTCGCCTGAACACGGCGGTGCACGGCATCGAGAAAGTCGAAGGCGGCTTTCACCTGAACAGCGACATCGGCGAGCTGGCCTGCCAGTCGCTGGTGATCGCCACCGGCGGACTGTCGATTCCCACCCTCGGAGCGACCGGCTTCGGTTATCAGGTGGCCAGGCAGTTCGGTCACGAACTGCTGCCGACCCGTGCCGGACTGGTGCCCTTCACCATCACCGATCCGCAGCTCAAGGCGCTGTGCACGGAGCTTTCCGGCACCTCGGTGGAGGATTGCCGGGTGAGCTGCAACGGCCAGAGCTTCGTCGAGAACATCCTGTTCACCCACCGAGGTCTTTCCGGTCCGGCGATCCTGCAGATTTCTTCGTACTGGCAGCCGGGCGACACGGTGCATATCGACCTGCTGCCGCATATCGACCTGCCCGAATGGCTGGCCACCCAGCAGCGCGAACGTGGCAACAGCGAACTCAAGACCCTGCTGGCCGAACTGTTCACCAAGAAGATGGCGACCCTGCTGGTCGACGCCTGGTTCGCCAACAAACCGCTGAAGCAGTACACCCCGGCGGAACTGAAGGCGATCGCCCAGCGCCTGTCCGACTGGCAACTGGTGCCGGCCGGCACCGAGGGCTACCGCACTGCCGAGGTGACCCTGGGCGGGGTGAACACCGACGAGGTGTCATCCAAGACCCTGGAGTCGCTCAAGGTGCCCGGACTGTACTTCGTCGGTGAGGTGCTGGATGTGACCGGCCACCTCGGCGGTTTCAATTTCCAGTGGGCCTGGGCGTCAGGCTATGCCGCCGCCCAGTACGTCTAGCCAGCTGTTGAAACGACCTGCTAGCTGCCCTGCCCGAACAGCAGCTTGCGTGCTTCGGCGGTCAGCAGCGCCTGCGGGTCGTTGTTGACCTGCTCCACCAGCGCGTAGGCACGCTGCACGGCCGGGCGGGCATCGATGCGTTCGAGCCAGGCCGCCATGTTGGGGAAGTCCTCCAGCTTCTGCTGCTGCATCTTCCACAGCTTGGCCCAGGGATAAATGGCCATGTCGGCGATAGAGTACTGGTCGGCAACATATTCGCGCCCGGCCAGCTGGCGATCCAGCACAGCGTAGAGCCGCGCGGTTTCCCTCACATAGCGGTCGATGGCGTAGGGAATCGGCTCCGGTGCGTAGCGCACGAAATGGTGATTCTGCCCCGCCATCGGGCCGACACCGCCCATCTGCCAGTACAGCCACTGCAGCACCGTGAAACGCGCACGTGTCTCGCGTGGCAGGAACTGCCCGCTCTTGTCGGCCAGGTACTCGAGGATTGCCCCGGATTCGAACAGGGCGAAGGGTTCACCGCCATCGGCCGGCACATGATCGACGATCGCGGGGATGCGGTTGTTCGGCGCGATCTTGAGAAACTCGGGAGCAAACTGCTCGCCCTTGCCGATATGCACCGGGACGATGCGGTACTCCAGTCCGGCCTCCTCGAGAAAGATGCTGATCTTGTGGCCATTGGGTGTGGTCCAGTAGTACAGGTCGATCATTTGCTTACCTCCATCGGGATCCTGACCCGTTTGACCGGGCCATGGGTGGATTCGTCAGCCTGCAGGATACGCGCGAACCAGGCGCTCAAGGCAGCTGCCCCGCAGCTGACTGTCGGCCGGCAGGTCGCCGCAGTTGCCAGGGGTCTGGTATTCGCCGCGCCTTCAGATCGGCCCGACTCCCGAAACTGGCGTGCAGCGGATGGAAGCTCCGGCCCGATCTGCGGCCCTCAGCCGTGCGTATCGCAGTCTTTTGCGATACCCAGCGGGCACCGCGTTCAGGTAGGCTGCCAGCATCTTTACCAGCCAGATTGCATATGCCCCGACCTCGCCTCCGCCAATCGCTGCGCCGCCTCTGGGCGCTGGACAAGTTCAGCGCCAGTCTGCGGGTATTCATCGCCCTGGCCGGAGCCCTCGCGCTGTGCTGGTGGCAGGGCTGGGTGCACGGGCTGATCCCGCTGTTTCTGGGCATCATCGCCAGCGCCCTGACCGAGACCGACGACAGCTGGCAGGGCCGCCTCGGTGCGGTGCTGGTGACGCTGGGCTGCTTCAGCGCCGCGGCCTACGCGGTGGAATTTCTCTTTCCCTATCCCTGGCTGTTCGTCGTCGCCCTGGCGCTGTCGGCGTTCTGCCTGACCCTGCTTGGCGCTCTTGGCGAACGCTTCGCCACCCTCGGCTCAGGCACGCTGATCCTCGCCGTGTACAGCATGATAGGCGTCGAACAGCGCGGCGGCGTCGCCGGTCTGTGGCTGGAGCCGCTACTGCTGGTGGCCGGCGCCGCCTGGTACGGTCTGCTGTCGGTGGTCTGGCATGGTCTGTTCGCCCATCAGCCGGTGCAGCAGAGCCTGGCCAGGCTGTTCCGCGAGCTGGGCAAGTACCTCAAGCTCAAGGCGGCACTGTTCGAACCGGTACGCCAGCTGGACGTCGAGCAGCGGCGCCTGGAGCTGGCCCAGCAGAACGGGCGCGTGGTGTCGGCGCTCAATGCGGCCAAGGAGATCATCCTGCACCGGGTCGGTAACGGGCGCCCGGGGCCGAAGGTCAATCGCTACCTGAAGCTGTACTTCCTCGCCCAGGACATTCACGAGCGCGCCAGCTCCTCTCACTACCCCTACAACGAACTGGCCGAAGCCTTCTTCCACAGCGACGTGCTGTTTCGCTGCCAGCGCCTGCTGCGTCTGCACGGTGAAGCCTGCGAACGGCTGGGCAGCGCCATCGAACTACGTCAGCCCTTCGAATATCGCGAGCTGTGCAGCCAGGCACTGGAAGACCTGCATGCCTCGCTCGACCATCTGCACCTGCAGAGCAACCCGGCCTGGCGCAGCCTGCTGCGCTCGCTCGGCGCGCTGGCCGGCAACCTCGCCAGCCTCGACCTGCTGCTGGGCAACGCCAGCAACCCCGACGCCCTGGCCGATGAGCAGGACAGCAGCCTGCTCGATCGCGAGCCGCATTCGCTGCGTGAAGTGGCCGAACGCATCGGCCAGCAGCTGACCCCCACCTCGCTGCTGTTTCGCCATGCCCTGCGTCTGTCCATCGCCTTGGCCGCCGGTTACGGCCTGCTGCATCTGATTCACCCGACCCAGGGTTACTGGATACTGCTGACCACCCTGTTCGTCTGCCAGCCGAACTATGGCGCCACACGCCTGAAGCTGGTGCAGCGCATCATCGGCACACTGTTCGGCCTGGGGCTGGGCTGGGCGCTGTTCGACCTGTTCCCCGATCCGCGCATTCAGGCGCTGTTCGCCGTGGTCGCCGGAGTCGCCTTCTTCGCCACGCGCAGTACGCGCTATACCCTGGCCACAACGGCGATCACCCTGCTGGTGCTGTTCTGCTTCAACCAGGTAGGCGATGGCTACGGTCTGTTCCTGCCACGCCTGATCGACACCCTGCTTGGCGGCCTGATCGCCGGCCTGGCGGTGTTCCTGATCCTGCCGGACTGGCAGGGCCGACGCCTGGGGCGCATGCTCGCCGGTACGCTGAGCTGCAACAGTGCCTACCTGCGCCAGATCATCGCCCAGTACGCGCGCGGCAAGCGTGATGACCTCGGCTACCGCCTGGCCCGGCGCAACGCGCACAACGCCGATGCAGCGCTGTCCACCACCCTCGGCAACATGCTGATGGAGCCCGGTCACTTCCGTAAGGACGCCGACCTCGGCTTTCGCTTCCTGGTGCTGTCGCACACCCTGCTCAGCTACCTCTCCGCGCTTGGCGCGCACCGTGGTGAACAGTTGCCTCAAACCGCCCAGGCACAGCTGCTGGAGCAGGCCGAAGTGCTGGCGGGCAGCCTCGATGAAATCGCCAGCGGTCTGCGCGGCGAGCAGCCGCTGGCCATTCACAGCGACGAGGAACAGGCCCTGGCACGGAGCCTGGAGCAGATCGCCGACGACGCCGACGAGCGCCAGCGTCTGGTACAGACGCAACTGGCGCTGATCTGCCGCCAGCTCGCCCCGCTGCGTACCCTGGCGGTTCACCTGCAGAGGGATCGCCACTAGCAGGCGCACGGAGCTTTCTGCCACTATCTGATCACGCCTATTTCCCAGGCCTTTCTCATGCTTGCCAACCGACACGTAGCCCCTGCCTATATGGCCTCGTTGCCGGCCCTGCTGTTGATGTGCTGCCTGCTTCTGGGCAGCCAGGTCTGCCACGCGGCCACGCAACTGGGTGATACCACCCCGGCACAGGACCTTTACGGGCTGGTGGATTTTCTCGCCGACCCTCAGGGCACGCTGAAGCTGGACGATGTTCGCGCCGCCAATGCGCCGTTTGAGCCCTCGCTCAAGCGCCGTGATCTGAGCTTCGGCTATGTGCCGGGCGTGATCTGGCTGCGCCTGGCCCTGCAGTCGGACGCCCGGCAGACGAGTACCTGGCGCCTGGAGCTGAACTACGCCTCGCTGGATGAAGTGCGCCTGTACGACATCGGCGCCGATGGCGTGCGCGAATCACGCAGCGGCGACACCGTGCCCTACGCCGAGCGCGCCGTCGGCCATCGCTACCCGGTATTCGAGATCACTCTGCAACCTGGCGAGCAGCGCACGCTGTATCTGCGCGTCGACTCGCAGGGCAGCATGACCCTCAGCGGCGCCCTGATGTCGCTGCGCGATTTCGAACAGCACAGCCAGAACGGCTATCTGGTGCACGCCATCTACTTCGGCGTACTGATCGCCCTGGGTCTGTACAACCTGCTGCTGTATCTCGCCCTGCGCGAGCGCCCCTTCCTCAACTACGTGCTGTTCATGTGCGCCTTCGGCCTCAGCGTGCTGTCGCTCAACGGCTTTGGCGCACAGTACCTGTGGTCCGATGCACCCTGGAGCAACCGCATGCTGCCGGTCAGCCTGACCTCGGCGGCATTACTGTCGGTAATCTTCGCCCGCAGCTTTCTCGACACCCGCCAATGGCTGCCGCGCTGGGACAAGGTGCTGCTGATGCTGTGCGTGATCATCGGCATTGCCATATCGGCCACGCTGTTGCTGCCTGTACAGCGTGCGCTACAGCTGATGTCGCTGAGCGGCCTGATCGCCACTCTCACGCTGCTGGTGACCAGCTTCGTCTGTGTCGGCTACCGGGTGCCCGGTGCGCGCCTGTTCGCCCTGGCCTGGCTGATGCTGCTGACGGGCGCCGTGCTGCTGGCGCTGCGCAACTTCGCTCTGATTCCATCGAACTTCCTCACCCTGTACGCCATGCAGATCGGCTCGGGGCTGGAGATGATCCTGCTGTCCTTCGCCCTGGCGGCGCGCTTCAACGAACTCAAGCGCCAGCGTGAGGCCGCGCTGCAGCTCAATGAGCAGATCCTCGCCAAGCGGGTCACCGAACGCACCCTGGCACTGGAACAGGCCAATCAGCGCCTCAGCGAACTGGCGCTGCAGGACCCGCTGACCGGCCTGGCCAATCGCACCGCACTGCAGCAGCATCTCGATCAGGCACTGGCGCGCTGTCTGCGCCGCGGCGAACTGCTCGCGGTGATGCTGATCGACCTCGATGGCTTCAAGCCGATCAATGATCAGCATGGCCACGGCTTTGGCGACAAGGTACTGGCCGAAATCGCCGGACGCCTGCGCCAGTACATTCGCGATGCCGACCTGCCGGCGCGTCTGGGCGGCGACGAATTCGTGGTGATCTGCGAGAACGTACAGTCGGCCGAGGATGCCCAGGACATGGCCAAGCGCCTGCTGGAAGGGCTGGACACGCCCATGTATCTGGAAGATCGCGCCGTGCGCGTCGGCGCCAGCATCGGCATCGCCCTGACCCGCGGCGACGACGACGCGACCACGATGCTTCGTCTGGCAGACGCGGCCATGTACCGCGCCAAGGCCGATGGCCGTAACCGCTTACAACTGGCCGCCCTGCCCGTTTGAAGATGGGCATCGCCCATCCCCTTCTGCGAACCGATAGCGCACCATGGACAAGAATCTGCTGCTGCAAGACGTGCTCACCCATTTGCAGGCCGACCTCGAGCAGGCCCGCCTCGCCGCCCTTACCGCCCACGAAGCTGCCACTCACGAAGAGAATGTCGCCGAGAACAAGTACGACACCCTCGGTCTGGAAGCCGCCTATCTGGCCAGCGGGCAGGCACGCCGGGTCGAAGAGCTGCGCCAGACTCTGATCACCTGGCGCCAGCTGCGGCCGCGCTCATTCGACGAAGCGCAGGGCATCGAACTGGGCGCGCTGATTCTGCTGGCCGGCGAAGACGGTCATGAGCAGTGGCTGTTTCTCGGCCCGCAGGGCGCCAGCATGAAACTGCAGCATGGCGGACAGGCCATCCAGGTACTGGGCAATACGGCGCCGCTGGGTCGCCTGCTGCTCGGCAAGCGCCCCGGCGACGAAATCACTCTGCCGGTGGGCCAGCGCCTGCAGGTCTTCGAGGTGCTGGCAGTCGCCTGAACGGAACTATCTGAGCTAGGGTTGGGTAATAACGATGAACCTCACGTTTGGAGAACCCACCATGGAAAAGCCCGTTCACAGCCTGCCCGCGCTGTTCAAGCAACTCGGTTTGCCCGACGACGCCGCCAGCATTAATGCCTTCATCAGCACCCATTCGCCGCTGCCAGCCGAGTGCTCGCTCGCCGAAGCCCCGTTCTGGACGCCGGCGCAGGCCGCGCTGCTGCGTGAGGAAATTCTCGAAGACGCCGACTGGGCAACAGTGGTCGACCAGCTCAACGTGCGCCTGCACGGCTGAGCAGGCATGACACAGCCGCTCAACCGGCTGCCGTCATCTCGCGCCAGGTCAGGTACATGCGCAGGTCGAACTCGATCTGCGCGTAGCCCGGCAGCATATGGTCGCAAAGCTTGTAGAAGGCCTTGTTGTGCTCGGCCTCCTTCAGGTGAGCCAGCTCGTGCACCACGATCATCTGCAGAAAGACCGGCGCGGCGTCGCGAAACAGCGAGGCGACGCGAATCTCCTTCTTGGCCTTGAGCTTGCCGCCCTGCACCCGCGAGATCGCCGTGTGCAGCCCCAGGGCACGATGGGTAAGGTCGAGGCGATTGTCGTAAAGCACCTTGTCGATGGCCGGTGCGTTCTTCAGGTGTTCCTGTTTCAGGGCCATCACATAGCCGTAGAGAGCCTTGTCGCTCTGCACTTCGTGTCGCCCCGGATAGCGCTGCGCCAGGTAGTCGCCCAGCCGGTCATCGGCTATCAGTTGGCGGACCTGCTGCTGCAAGGCCACCGGATAACCCTGTAGATATTTCAACGGTGCGATCCCACGTTCATCAGGGCCGTCAGTGTAACGGATGGCGCATCACTCGCCCGGCAGCACACGCAGCAGTCGCCCCTGCGGATTGTCGGTGAGCAAATAGAGCGCACCGTCCGGCCCACTGCGAACATCACGGATGCGCTCTTCCAGCTCTTCGAAGAGCACCTCTTCACCGGCCAGCATGCCATCGTGCACACGGATGCGGCGAACGCTGCGCTCGGCCAGGGTGGCAACGAACAGGTCGCCCTGCCAGTCCGGAAACAGCTCACCGCGATACAGCGTGAGGCTCGAAGGTGCCACCGAGGGCGTCCAGTGCAGCAGCGGTGCGGTCAGCCCGGGCAGCTCGGTATAGGGACTGATCCGGGCACCGGTGTAGTCGACACCGAAGGTCGCCAGCGGCCAGCCGTAGTTCCTGCCGGCCTCGATCAGGTTGAGTTCGTCACCGCCGCGCGGGCCGTGCTCGTGGCTGTACAGGCGATCATGCTCAGCATCGAAGAAGATCCCCTGCACGTTACGGTGACCCAGGCTGTAGATCTCCGGCGCCGCGCCTTCCTGCCCCACCAGTGGATTGTCCTGCGGCACGCTGCCGTCGCGGTTCAGGCGCACGATCTTGCCCAGGTGACTGGCCGGGTTCTGCGCCTCTTCGCGCCAGTCGAAGCCATCGCCCAGGGTCAGCACCAGCGTCTTGTCGGCCAGGAAGGCGATACGCCCACCGTAATGCGCAGCGCCGGCCTTCAACGGCTGGGCGGTGAACAGCACTTCGAAGTCGTGCAGTTCGCCGTCCACCAGCCGGGCACGGGCCAGGCGCGTGTTGTTGGCCTCCGGCGAGCCGTATGCGTAGGTCAGATACAGCCAGCGGTTATCACCGTAATCCGGGTCGAGCGCCACTTCCATCAGGCCGGCCTGGGCAGCGATGAAAGCCTCGGGCAGACCCGCAACGGGCTCCGGGTCGACACTGCCATCGGCTTCGATGATGCGCAGGCGCCCGACGCGCTCGGTGACCAGCAGGCGGCCATCCGGCAGGAAGGCCAGCGCCCAGGGGTTCTCCAGACCTTCGCTGAAGGTTTCGATACGGTAATCCAGCGCCAGCAAAGGCGTACTGACCAGCAGGACGCCGAGCGATAGTGCGCGAGTACTTCTCAACATGGGCAACAGCCTTGTCACAGAGAGTCGGAGGAGGTCGGCTGCGTCCGATAGCGCACGCGCCGACCGAGCAGGCCGAACAGCAGCGCACCGACGCTGCCACAGGCCATCAGTCCCAGCGTGCCCACGGCACTGCGATCGGCGGCGATCAGCGTCGGCATCGGAGCTGCGGCATTGGCCAGCGCCAGTACCGACCAGATGGCCATGGCGCCCGCCACAACGAAGATCATCCAGCGCAGCATCGGCATGCGCCGGGCGCACCAGTTGGCCAATGGCAGGGCGACGACAAAGCCCAGCGCACAGAGCAGGGTGAAGATCGGCGCAAAACCGAGCAGGTCGAGGCAGGTGGTAGCCACGCGCACATCCAACGGCACAGGCGCGCCGAGAGCCTGCAGGGCGGCGAGATTGGTCTGGGTCTGAAAGATCGAGGCGAGCAGCGAGGCCAGCAACACGGCGAGGGCGAAAGCGAGCAACAGGCGCGGCTTGCTGGACATGGATCACGGATTCCCGGAACGATAGTGCCCGGATTATGGCCCACCCCACCGGCGGTTATGCCCCTGGTGTTTTACAGGGTTTTACCTGCGGGCGGCGACCATGTTCCGAGCCTCAGCCAGATGCCCTCGACCACGGTCCGAACGCCGGGCATGAGAAAGCCGCGAGAGCTTGCGCTGTCGCGGCTTTCGGCTGAACGATGCGGGCGTGGCCCGCGTCGAATCAGTTGACCTTGGCGGCCAGCTCGCCGCTGGCGTAACGCTTGTACATGTTCTCCAGGGAGATCGGCTTGATCTTGGAGGCGTTGCCGGCGGTGCCGAAGGCTTCGTAACGGGCGATGCAGATGTCACGCATGGCGTCGATGGTCTTGGCGAAGAACTTGCGCGGGTCGAACTCGCTCGGGTGCTCGGCCATCATGCGGCGGATGGCACCGGTGGAGGCCAGACGCAGGTCGGTGTCGATGTTGACCTTGCGCACGCCGTGCTTGATGCCTTCAACGATCTCCTCGACCGGCACACCGTAGGTTTCCTTGATGTCGCCGCCGAATTCGTTGATCACCTTCAGCCATTCCTGCGGAACGGACGAGGAGCCGTGCATCACCAGGTGGGTGTTGGGAATGCGCGCGTGGATTTCCTTGATGCGCTGGATCGACAGCACGTCGCCGGTTGGCGGCTTGGTGAACTTGTAGGCGCCGTGGCTGGTGCCGATGGCGATGGCCAGGGCATCGACCTGGGTGCGCTTGACGAAGTCGGCAGCCTCTTCCGGGTCGGTCAGCAGCTGGCTGTGATCCAGCACGCCCTCGGCGCCGACGCCATCTTCCTCACCGGCCATGCCGGTTTCCAGGCTGCCCAGGCAACCCAGCTCGCCTTCCACGGACACGCCGCAGGCATGGGCGAAGGCCACGGTCTGCTGGGTCACGCGGACGTTGTAGTCGTAGTCGGCCGGGGTCTTGCCGTCTTCCTTCAGCGAGCCGTCCATCATCACCGAGGAGAAACCCAGCTGGATGGAGCGCTGGCACACGTCGGGGCTGGTGCCGTGGTCCTGGTGCATGCACACCGGGATATGCGGGAATTCCTCGATGGCGGCCAGGATCAGGTGGCGCAGGAACGGCGCACCGGCGTACTTGCGGGCACCAGCGGAGGCCTGGACGATGACCGGCGAATCGGTCTTGTCGGCGGCTTCCATGATGGCGCGCATCTGCTCGAGGTTGTTGACGTTGAAGGCCGGCACGCCGTAGCCGAATTCGGCGGCGTGGTCGAGCATCTGGCGCATGCTGATAAGTGCCATGGTGTTTCTGTCTCCCGGTTTGGAGGTCGTTGATCGTGCAAGCCTGCCGCAGGGGCAGGCGTTGTTCAAGTTTCGTCGAGCTGGGACTGGGCCCGCGGCTCTCGTCTCGGCATCGCCGAGGGTGTTACCGCGCCTTGCAGCCGCGGCCGATCAGGTCATCGGTGGCCGTCCAGTAGACCAGGCCTTCCTCACCCTTGGTATGGAAGGACAGGCGCCCGTCGCTGTACAGCACACCGGACGCGGCCCGTTCCTGAGTGAGACGATAGACGATGTCGTCGCCACCCAGGCGTACATCCACCTGCTCGAAGCTGCCATCGGCGAAACGCCACTGGACTTCGGCCTGGCTGTCACAAACCCAGCGATTCCATTGCTCCGGCGCCGCCGGCTGACTGCTGCAGGCTGCCAGCAGCAGGGCGACGGCCACGAGCCCCGCCCGTCTGATTCCGCTCAATTGCCTCTCCTCGTCAGCAACGCTGTTCCGGCACCGGACCGGTAAGCTGGCCGGTGTTCTCTTCGACACGCTGATCATCCTGAGTGGTCGGGGTTTCGATCTGCGCAGGGCTGAATACCTCGCAGGCGGCTTCCCGACCACCGCCGGCGCAACCCGCCAGCAACATACCAATCACGCTCAATGCGGCTAACTTGTCCATGACACGACTCCTTGTACGATGATCCGGTTTTCTACAGACCACCCGTTCGCGTCAGGGTTTAATCAGCCGGGGCTCAGGGCAACTCCCTTCACCCTGGCTCGCCTTTACCTGGCGCGCTGCTCCAGCACTTCCACGGCCGGCAGTACCTTGCCCTCGACGAATTCGAGGAAGGCGCCGCCACCGGTGGAAATGTAGGAAATCTTCTCGGCCACGCCGTACTTGTCGATGGCCGCCAGGGTGTCGCCACCACCGGCGATGGAGAACGCCGGGCTCTCTGCGATGGCCTGGGCCAGCGCCTTGGTGCCGTTGCCGAACTGGTCGAACTCGAAGACGCCGACCGGACCGTTCCACAGGATGGTCTGCGACGCCTTGAGCATCTCGGCAAACTGCGCGGCAGTTTGCGGGCCGATGTCGAGGATCATGTCGTCCCCGGCCACGTCGCGCACCGACTTGACGGTGGCTTCGGCGTCTTCTGCGAAGGCCTTGGCCACCACCACATCCACCGGCAGCGGTACGCTGACCTTGGCCGCGATGGCCTTGGCGGTGTCGACCAGATCGGCTTCATACAGCGACTTGCCCACCGGCAGACCGGCCGCGGCGAGGAAGGTGTTGGCGATGCCGCCGCCGACGATCAGCGAGTCGCAGATATCGGCCAGCGAGTTGAGCACGTCCAGCTTGGTCGACACCTTGGAGCCGGCGACGATGGCCAGCATCGGTCGCGCCGGCTTGTCCAGCGCCTTGCCCAGCGCCTCCAGCTCGGCAGCCAGCAGCGGGCCGGCGCAGGCGACCTTGGCGAACTTGGCCACGCCGTGGGTCGAACCCTGGGCGCGGTGGGCGGTACCGAAGGCGTCCATCACGAACACGTCGCACAGCGCCGCGTACTGCTGCGCCAGCTCGTCGCTGTTCTTCTTCTCGCCCTTGTTGAAGCGCACGTTTTCCAGCAACACCAGCTCGCCGGCCTTGACCTCGACGCCGCCCAGGTAGTCCTTGACCAGCGGTACGTCGCGGCCGAGCGCCTTGCTCAGGTAGGCAGCGACCGGAGCCAGGCTGTCTTCCTCGCTGTAGACACCCTCTTCCGGACGCCCCAGGTGTGAGCAGACCAGCACCGCCGCGCCCTTTTCCAGGGCCAGCTTGATGGTCGGCAGCGAGGCGAGGATGCGCGCGTCGCTCTTGACCACGCCATCCTTCACCGGGACGTTGAGGTCTTCGCGGATCAGCACGCGCTTACCGGCGAGGTCGAGGTCGGTCATCTTCAGAACGGTCATAGATCAGTCCTTCACGGGGGCTGGTTGTACGGTGGAAGTGGATACAGCGAGAAAATGTTCGGCGACATCGAGCATGCGGTTGGCAAAACCCCATTCGTTGTCGAACCAGGCCAGCAGATTGACCAGACGCGGGCCGGACACGCGGGTCTGGCTGCCGTCGACGATGGCCGAGTGCGGGTCATGGTTGAAGTCGCAGCTGGCGTGCGGCAGCTCGGTGTAGGCCAGCAGGCCCTGGAGCGGACCGGTTTCGGCGGCCTGGCGCAACACCCGGTTGATCTCCTCGGCCGAGGTATCGCGGGAGGTCTGCAGGGTAATGTCCAGACAGGAAACATTGACCGTCGGCACGCGGATCGCCTTGGCCTGGATGCGCCCGGCCAGCTCCGGCAGCAGACGCTCGATACCGCGGGCCAGTCCGGTGGACACCGGAATCACCGACTGGAAGGCCGAGCGCGTGCGGCGCAGGTCTTCGTGGTGATAGGCATCGATCACGGGCTGGTCATTCATCGCCGAGTGGATGGTGGTAATGGAGACGTATTCCAGACCCACCACCTCGTCGAGAAGTTTCAACAGCGGCACGCCGCAGTTGGTGGTGCAGGAGGCGTTGGACACCAGGCGCTCGGCGCCCGACAGACAACCCTGATTGACGCCGTAGACCACGGTGGCGTCGATATCCGCCTCGCTGGCCATCGGCTGCGACAGCAGCACCCGCGGCGCGCCGGCATCGATGAAGCGCTGCGCCTGATCGCGGATGACGTACTGCCCGGAGCACTCCAGCAGCAGGTCGATATCCAGCGCCGCCCAGTCGATGGCCTCAGGCTCGCTCTGGCGCAACACCTTCACGCAGTCGCCATTGATATGCAGGCAGTCGCCATCGACCTTCACCTCACCGGGAAAACGGCCGTGAGTGGAGTCGAAGCGGGTCAGGTATTCGACGCTGGCCTGATCGGCCAGATCGTTGAGGGCAACGATTTCCAGGCCCGACGAGTTGCCGCGCTCGTACAGCGCGCGCAGCACGCAGCGGCCAATACGGCCATAGCCGTTGAGGGCGACACGATAGGGGCGATTGGACATGGCGTCTCGCAGGTTCGCAGCTCGGCTGTCCCTCCCCCACAGGCGGGAGAGGGGCGTCGAAGCATCAGGCGTCCAGCAGTTCTTCGGCAGTGGCGACGATGTTCTCGACGGTAAAGCCGAAGTGTTCGAACAGCGCCGGCGCCGGCGCCGACTCACCGAAGCTGGTCATGCCGATGATGCGGCCTTCCAGGCCCACGTACTTGTACCAGTAGTCGGCGTGCGAGGCTTCGATGGCGATGCGCGCACCGACCTGCAGCGGCAGCACGGCCTGCTTGTAGGCGGCGTCCTGCTGGTCGAACACGCTGGTCGACGGCATCGATACCACGCGTACCTGGCGACCCTTTTCTTCCAGTTTGGCGGCTGCCTGCATGGCCAGGGTCACTTCCGAACCGGTGGCAATAAGGATCAGCTCCGGCTCGCCGGCACTGTCCTTGAGCACGTAGCCACCACGGGCGACATCTGCCAGCTGCTGGGCATCACGCTGCTGGTGCGGCAGGTTCTGGCGGCTGAAGATCAGCGCGCTCGGACCGTCGTTACGCTCGATGGCGTACTTCCAGGCCACGGCGGATTCCACGGCATCGGCCGGGCGCCAGGTGTCGAGGTTCGGCGTGCCGCGCAGGCTGGCCAGTTGCTCGATCGGCTGGTGGGTCGGGCCGTCTTCGCCAAGACCGATGGAGTCGTGGGTGAACACGTACAGCACGCGCTGTTTCATCAGCGCGGACATGCGCACCGCGTTGCGCGCGTACTCCATGAAGATCAGGAAGGTCGCGCCGTACGGCACGAAGCCACCGTGCAGGGCGATGCCGTTCATGATGGCGCTCATGCCGAACTCACGCACGCCGTAGAACATGTAGTTACCGGACGCGTCTTCGGCGGAAACACCCTTGCAGCCCTTCCACAGGGTCAGGTTGGAGCCGGCCAGGTCGGCCGAACCACCGAGGAATTCCGGCAGCAGCGGGCCGAAGGCGTTCAGCGCGTTCTGGCTGGCCTTGCGGCTGGCGATGGTTTCGCCCTTCTCGGCCACTTCACGTACGTAGGCGGCGGCCTTCTCGGCGAAATCGGCCGGCAGTTCGCCAGCGATACGACGCTTGAATTCGGCAGCCAGCTCGGGGAAGGCAGCGGCGTAGGCTGCGAACTTCTCGTTCCAGGCAGCTTCGGCAGCAGCGCCGGCTTCCCTGGCATCCCACTCGGCGTAGATCTCGGCCGGGATTTCGAACGGCCCAAAGTTCCAGCCCAGCTGCGCGCGGGTCAGGGCGATCTCGTCGTTGCCCAGCGGCGCGCCGTGGCACTCTTCCTTGCCCTGCTTGTTCGGCGAACCGAAGCCGATGGTGGTCTTGCAGCAGATCAGAGTCGGCTGATCCGGCGTCTTGCGCGCGGTCTCGATGGCCATCTTGATTTCGTCGGCATCGTGGCCGTTGACCTTGCGGATCACCTGCCAGCCGTACGCCTCGAAGCGCGCCGGGGTATCGTCGGTGAACCAGCCCTCAACCTCGCCGTCGATGGAGATGCCGTTGTCGTCATAGAAGGCGATCAGCTTGCCCAGGCCCAGGGTGCCGGCCAGCGAGCAGACCTCATGGCTGATGCCTTCCATCATGCAGCCGTCACCGAGGAACACGTAGGTGTTGTGGTCGACGATGGTGTGGCCTTCACGGTTGAACTGCGCGCCCAGCACTTTCTCGGCGATGGCGAAGCCAACGGCGTTGGCGATGCCCTGGCCCAGCGGGCCGGTGGTGGTCTCGACGCCCGGGGTGTAGCCGTACTCCGGGTGGCCCGGAGTCTTGCTGTGCAGCTGCCGGAAGTTCTTCAGGTCGTCGATCGACAGGTCGTAGCCGGTCAGGTGCAGCAGCGAGTAGATCAGCATCGAGCCGTGGCCGTTGGACAGCACGAAGCGGTCACGGTCGGCGAAATTCGGGTTCTGCGGATTGTGCTTCAGGTAATCGCGCCACAGCACTTCGGCGATGTCCGCCATCCCCATGGGGGCACCGGGGTGGCCGCTGTTGGCTTTCTGCACGGCATCCATGCTGAGGGCACGAATGGCATTGGCTCGCTCACGACGGCTGGGCATCGCTGAATCTCCTACGGGGGCTGCTTCTGGATGAAGGGGGCGAAAAAAGGCGCCCATTTTCGCCCAGCCGCCCCCGCGGGGCAATGACAGATGGTCGTAGAGAGCAAATCAGCCCGCGCGAACAAGGCCGGACACCCATCGCCGGGCGGCCGGAATCACGACCAGACCAATATCAAAACTTTTTGATATTGGTATTGCTGTATGAAAAATGACCGACTAGACTGCGCCACCATGACCCTGCGCGCATCCCAGCTGCAATTCGACCCCTACGACGAGCTCGCCGCCCTGTGCAAGGCCGGCGGTGATGCGTTGCGCCTCAACGTGCTGCGCGCACTGAGCAACGATTCGTTCGGCGTGCTGGAACTGGCGCAGATCTTCGCCATCGGACAGTCGGGCATGAGCCACCACCTCAAGGTCCTGGCCCAGGCCGGCCTGGTCGCCACGCGCCGCGAAGGCAATGCGATCTTCTACCGACGTGCCCTGCCCAATGGCCGCCTGCACGCTGCCCTGCTGGACGATATCGACGACCTGCCGCTGCCCGATGACGTGCAGGCACGCATCGCCACCGTGCACCAGCAGCGCGCCACCGTCAGCCGCGACTTCTTCGCACGCATGGCCAGCAGCTTCCAGGCCCAGCAGGATCTGATCGCCGGCCTGCCGCAATACCGCGACAGCCTGCTGGCCCTGCTCGATGCGCTGCACTTCGCGCCGGATGCATCGGCGCTGGAAATCGGCCCCGGCGACGGCGCCTTCCTGCCCGAACTGGCACGGCGCTTCGCCCGGGTCACGGCACTGGACAACAGTCCGGCTATGCTCGAACTGGCCAGCCAGCGATGCGCTGCGGAAAACCTGCACAACGTCGAGCTGAAACTGGCCGATGCACTACAGGACGAACAGCAACCCGCCGACTGCGTGGTGTTGAACATGGTGCTGCACCACTTCGCCACGCCGGCCGAGGCCTTTCGCAGACTTGCCGGCCTGGTCGCGCCAGGCGGCAGCCTGCTGCTCAGCGAACTGTGCAGCCACGACCAGAGCTGGGCGCGCGAAGCCTGTGGCGACCTGTGGCTCGGCTTCGAACAGGAAGACCTGGCGCGCTGGGCGACGGCCGCAGGCCTGACGCCCGGCGAAAGCCTCTACATAGGCCTGAAAAACGGCTTTCAGATTCAATTACGGCACTTTGCCAAACCCGATGCGCACAGCGCCTTCAGCCTCCGGCAAGAAAGGAACCGATAGATGAGCGAATATTCCCTGTTTACTTCCGAGTCCGTGTCCGAGGGGCACCCGGACAAGATCGCTGACCAGATTTCCGATGCCGTGCTCGACGCCATCATCGCCCAGGACAAGCACGCCCGCGTGGCCGTGGAAACCCTGGTCAAGACCGGCGTGGCCATCGTTGCCGGTGAAGTCACCACCAGCGCCTGGGTCGACCTGGAGCAGATCGTCCGCGACGTGATCTGCGATATCGGCTACACCAGCAGCGACGTCGGCTTCGACGGCGCCACCTGCGGCGTGCTCAACATCATCGGCAAGCAGTCCCCGGACATCAACCAGGGCGTCGACCGCGCCAAGCCGGAAGATCAGGGCGCTGGCGACCAGGGCCTGATGTTCGGCTACGCCAGCAACGAAACCGACGTGCTGATGCCGGCGCCGATCTGCTTCTCACACCGCCTGGTCGAGCGCCAGGCCGAAGCGCGCAAGTCCGGCCTGCTCCCGTGGCTGCGTCCGGATGCCAAATCCCAGGTCACCTGCCGCTACGAGAACGGCAAGGTCGCAGCCATCGACGCGGTGGTGCTGTCCACCCAGCACAATCCGGAAGTGAAATACGACGACCTGCGCGACGGCGTGATGGAACTGATCGTCAAACACGTGCTGCCGGCCGAACTGCTGCACAAGGACACCCAGTTCCACATCAACCCGACCGGCCAGTTCATCATCGGCGGCCCGGTGGGCGACTGCGGCCTGACCGGGCGCAAGATCATCGTCGACAGCTACGGCGGCATGGCCCGTCACGGCGGCGGCGCCTTCTCCGGCAAGGATCCGTCCAAGGTCGACCGCTCCGCTGCCTATGCCGGCCGCTACGTGGCCAAGAACATCGTTGCCGCCGGCCTGGCCGAGCGCTGCGAGATCCAGGTCTCCTACGCCATCGGCGTGGCCCAGCCGACCTCCATCTCGATCAACACCTTCGGTACCCACAAGATCGCCGAAGACAAGATCATCAAGCTGGTACGTGACGTGTTCGACCTGCGCCCGTACGCCATCACCAGGATGCTCGACCTGCTGCACCCGATGTACCAGGACACCGCTGCCTACGGCCACTTCGGCCGCACCCCGCAGTCCAAGACCGTCGGCGACGACAGCTTCACCACCTTCACCTGGGAACGCACCGACAAGGCTGCCGACCTGCGCGCCGCTGCCGGTCTTTGATACTCGGACGCGACACGAAAAGCCCCGCCCAGTGCGGGGCTTTTTCCTGGGCGGTGGCCAGTGCACGCTGCACAAGCCATCAGTTGGTCTAGGCTGATTTCATGACCCCAAGCACGGACGCTTGCCATGAAACGCTGGATCGCGCTGCTGCTGTTTCCCCTCGCCGCCCAGGCGGCCAATTGCCCGGACTGGCCGGCCAGCCGCGCCAAGGTCGAACTTACCTCCCTCGGCGAGCAGATCGCCAGATGGGACCACGCGTACCATAACCTGGGCCGCTCGCTGGTCGCCGACGAACTCTACGATCAGGCCCGCGAGCGCCTGCATACCTGGCACCAGTGTTTTCCCGACGCACTCGACGCGCTACCGGAACCACTGGCAGGCAGCACGGGAAAGATCGCCCACCCGGTGGCGCAAACCGGTCTGCGCAAACACAACGACGCGGCGGTGGCCGAGTGGATCGCAAGCCGCGACGACCTGTGGATACAGCCCAAGGTCGATGGTGTCGCGGTCACCCTGGCCTACCGCGCCGGCGTTCTGCAGCAGGCCATCAGCCGCGGAGACGGGCGCCACGGGCAGGACTGGACGGCCCGTGCCCGGCAGTTGCCAGGGATACCGACGCGTCTGCCGGAGCCGCTCAATGCCGTGCTGCAGGGCGAGCTTTACTGGCGCCTGGACAATCACGTGCAGAGCCGTGACGGCGGTGCCGGCGCAAGGGGCAAGGTGGCCAGCCTGATGGCGCGACAATCCCTGAACGAGCAGGAGGCTGGCAAAGTCGGCCTGTTCGTCTGGGACTGGCCGGACGGCCCGGCGCAGATGCCTGAGCGCCTGGAGATCCTGCACCGGCTCGGCTTCGGCGACAGCCTGCGCTATACCCAGGCGCTGCAGAACTCTGCGCAGGCGCGCCAGTGGCGCCAGCGCTGGTTCACCGAACCGCAGCCGTTCGCCAGCGATGGCGTGGTGCTGCGCCAGGGCACGCGCCCGCCCGGCGAACGCTGGCAAGCCGAAGCGCCACACTGGGCAATCGCCTGGAAGTACCCGCCCAGCCAGGCACTGGCCGTGGTCCAGGCGGTGGATTTCAGCATCGGCCGTTCGGGGCGCATCACGCCGATCCTGCGCCTGCAGCCGGTCGACCTCGATGAACGCCGGATCAGCCGCGTCGCTCTCGGCTCGCTGCAAGGCTGGGAAAAACTGGATATACGCCCGGGGGATCAGGTGTCGATACGCCTGGCCGGACTGACCATCCCGCGCCTCGACCAGGTGATCTGGCGCAGCCCGGAACGCGCTGCGGTATTCACACCCGACCCCGAGCGTTACCACGACCTGAGCTGCTGGCGACTCAGCGCCGAATGCCAGCAGCAGTTCCAGGCACGTCTGAACTGGCTCGGTGGCAGACAGGGCCTGAACCTGCCGGGTATCGGCCCCGGCACCTGGAGCACGCTGCTGGCCAGCGAAAAGCTGGAGGGACTGCTCGACTGGCTGGAACTCGACAGCGAGCACCTGCAACAGCTGCCGGGCATCGGCCCGCGGCGCGCCTCGCAGCTGCAGCATGCCTTCGCCCTGGCCCGGCAGCGTTCACTGCAACACTGGCTGCAGGCGCTTGGTGCACCGCCCGGACTGACGCTGAGGCCGGAGGATGACTGGACAACACTCCAGGCACGCGGACGCAGCGAATGGCTGCAGCAACCCGGCATCAGCCGCAAGAGTGCCGAGCGCCTGCAGACCTTCTTCAGCCATCCGGAAGTCCGGCGCCTTGGCGAGCGATTGCAGCAGGCCGGCGTGGCCGGCTTCGAGCCTCCGCGCGGCTGACCGGGTCAGCCGACGGCGCATTCGCGTCGAACCTCGCGCCAGCATCAGGGTCACTTCGAAAGACACCCCGAGAGGAACAGATCATGATTCGCCAAACCACTGTGCTCGGCCTGCTGCTGGCGGCCAACCTGAACGCCACTCCACTGCTGGCTGCCGACGGCGAAGGCGGCTGCGCCGTCAAACGCCAGGTGCTTCAGGAAAAGATCGAGGCCGCACAACAGAGCGGTAATTCACAGGAGCTGGATGGCCTGCGCCGGGCAATGGGCAATGTCGACGCCCATTGCGATGACGCCTCGCTGCACGAGGAGCGTCTGGCCAGCGTCAAGGAAGCACGCGAGGAAGTGAAGAAGCGCGAGATGGATCTGCGCGAAGCCATGGGCAAGGACGATCAGGAGAAGATCGCCAAGCGCCAGGCCAGGCTGGCAGAGGCGCGCGCCGAACTGGAACAGGCCGAAGCCGAGGCGCGCGCCGGTCAATAGGCGCGGAACGCCTTGTGGCAGGCCTCGCAACTGTCCTCAACGGCCTGCATTGCGGGCTCCAGCTCGGCACGGCGCAGCGGCGGCGCCGTCGTCGCCTGCACCAGCGCAGCTGTAGCCTGCTCCAGATCACGCGCCATCTTCTGAAACTGTTCCTGGCGCTGCCACACCTCTGGATTGGCCTTGCTGCGCTCGTCATCCGCCACCGCCGGGAAATGCTGCCAGGGCTCGCGCGACAAACGATCCAGCTCGGCAGCGCCAGTGATGAATCCAGCCTCATCGTAGGGAATGCGGCCGCGCAGCATGCCGCCGAGGTCTTCGCTGACCTTGAGCATCTCCTTGAACAATGCCTGGCGCTTGCCCAGCGGCGAGTCGGGATCGACCCCGCCACAGGCGGCCAATATCGCGCAGACGCAGGTGAGCAGGTGGAATTTCTTCAGGGCCATCGACACGACTTCCGGGGTGACAGGAGGCCTGTCAGTATCGCGGCTCGACCGGATTGGGCCAAGCGACCTCTTGTCACAACGACTGTCTTTCACATGCCCCGGTCAGCCGCCGTTCAGCCGGGCCATCCCGAAAAACCGGGCTCGCGACTTCAGGCAGAGACCACGAACAAGGCGACGATCAGGCCCATACCGACGAGCCACACCAGCGAGCGCAGCGGCCCCCAGCCAGCCAAGTAGCAGACTAAATACAGCAGGCGGCTGACGATGAACGCTACGGCCAACTGATCGAGCAGCGCCTGCCCGGCGCCACCGGCCTGATGGGCAATGATCACCGCGGCAGCGAACGCCGGAGTCACTTCGAAGCCGTTGAGCTGGGCGTTGTTGGCCCGCTTGCGCCAGCCTTCAAGCGTATTCAGGAACGCACGCGGGTCCTGATTGGCGCTCGGCCCGTAGCCGGGGCCGAGAAACTTGGCGGTAGTCGTCCCCAGATAGGGCAGAAGGATGGCGATCAGGACGCACCAGTAGGCCAGGGTCATGGCAACTCCACAGTTTGCTCGGGGAAGTGCGCAGCTTGTCCGTTCGCCAGGTCGAGATCCTTGACCGACTGAGGGTATCTGCACGGCAATCCGGCCAATGCTCCGGCGACAGTTTCCGGCAGTGCCGCACGCGGGCGACGGAAAACCTTGGGCACAGCCGTTCGGCTCGCTATAATCCGAAAGTTTCACGCGACCGGCACCGCTCCGGTCGCTCCCGCCACCCGGTCGAGGGGCGCTGCAGCAGCCTTGAAGGCTGTCAGGCTCGCCCGGGGCGTTATCCAAACGCATCAACGGCGCCCATTCGCAGACAACGAATGGAGAGCTTTAATGAGCGCTGCTTTTACCGATTACAAGGTCGCCGATATTTCCCTGGCCGACTGGGGCCGCAAGGAACTGACCATCGCCGAATCCGAGATGCCGGCACTGATGGGCCTGCGCCGCAAGTACGCCGCCAGCCAGCCTTTGCGCGGCGCGAAGATCCTCGGCTGCATCCACATGACCATCCAGACCGGCGTGCTGATCGAGACCCTGGTCGCCCTGGGCGCCGAAGTGCGCTGGTCCTCCTGCAACATCTTCTCCACCCAGGATCAGGCCGCTGCCGCCATCGCCGCCGCCGGCATCCCGGTATTCGCCTGGAAGGGCGAGACCGAGCAGGAGTACGAGTGGTGCATCGAGCAGACCATCCTCAAGGACGGCAAGCCGTGGGACGCCAACATGGTGCTGGACGACGGCGGTGACCTGACCGAGATCCTGCACAAGAAGTACCCGCAGATGCTCGAGCGCATCCACGGCATCACCGAAGAAACCACCACCGGTGTGCACCGTCTGCTCGACATGCTCAAGGCCGGCACCCTCAAGGTCCCGGCGATCAACGTCAACGACGCGGTTACCAAGAGCAAGAACGACAACAAGTACGGCTGCCGCCACAGCCTCAACGACGCCATCAAGCGCGGCACCGACCACCTGCTGTCGGGCAAGCAGGCGCTGGTCATCGGCTACGGTGACGTGGGCAAGGGCTCGGCCCAGTCGCTGCGCCAGGAAGGCATGATCGTCAAGGTTTCCGAAGTCGACCCGATCTGCGCTATGCAGGCCTGCATGGACGGCTTCGAGCTGGTGTCGCCGTACCTCGACGGCATCAACGATGGCACCGAGGCCCGTATCGACAAGGCCCTGCTGGGCAAGATCGACCTGATCGTCACCACCACCGGCAACGTCAACGTCTGCGATGCCAACATGCTCAAGGCGCTGAAGAAGCGCGCCGTGGTGTGCAACATCGGCCACTTCGACAACGAGATCGACACCGCCTTCATGCGCAAGAACTGGGCGTGGGAAGAGGTCAAGCCGCAGGTGCACAAGATCCACCGCACCGGCGCCGGCGCCTTCGATCCGGCCAACGACGACTACCTGATCCTGCTGGCCGAGGGCCGCCTGGTGAACCTGGGCAACGCCACCGGTCACCCGAGTCGCATCATGGATGGCTCCTTCGCCAACCAGGTGCTGGCGCAGATCTTCCTGTTCGAGCAGAAATTCGCCGACCTGCCGGCCGAAAAGAAGGCCGAGCGTCTGACCGTCGAAGTGCTGCCGAAGAAGCTGGACGAAGAAGTCGCCCTGGAGATGGTCAAGGGCTTCGGTGGCGTGGTCACCCAGCTGACCCAGCAGCAGGCCGACTACATCGGCGTGTCCGTGGAAGGTCCGTTCAAGCCGGATACCTACCGCTACTAAGGTCATGAGCTTCAGGCTGCACGCAACTGGCGACTCGCTTCGCCCGCGGCGTGCGGCCGGTAGCCCGAAGGAACTACCTATGTCTCAAGAACGTCGCTACAGCTTCGAGTTCTTCCCCACCAAGACCGAAGCCGGGCATGAAAAACTGATGGACGTGGCGCGCCAGCTGGCGACCTACAAGCCCGATTTCTTCTCCTGCACCTATGGCGCCGGCGGTTCGACCCGTGACCGCACCCTCAACACCGTGCTGCAACTCGATGGCGAGGTGAAGGTGCCCACCGCACCGCACCTGTCCTGCGTCGGTGACAGCAAGGCCGAGCTGCGCGAGCTGCTCAACCTGTACAAGAACGCCGGCATCAAGCGCATCGTCGCCCTGCGCGGCGACCTGCCCTCGGGCATGGGCATGGCCAGCGGCGAGCTGCGCTATGCCAACGAGCTGGTCGAGTTCATCCGCAACGAAACCGGCGATCACTTCCACATCGAGGTGGCCGCCTATCCGGAAATGCATCCGCAGGCGCGCGACTTCGAGAGCGACGTTGCCAACTTCGTGCGCAAGGCCAAGGCCGGCGCCGACAGCGCCATCACCCAGTACTTCTTCAACGCCGACAGCTACTTCTACTTCGTCGAGCGCGTGCGCAAGCTGGGCGTGGACATCCCCGTGGTGCCGGGCATCATGCCGATCACCAACTACAGCAAGCTGGCGCGCTTCTCCGATGCCTGCGGCGCGGAAATCCCGCGCTGGGTGCGCAAGCAGCTGGAAGCCTACGGTGACGACAGCGACAGCATTCGCGCCTTCGGCGAGCAGGTGATCACCGAAATGTGCGAACGCCTGCTGCAAGGTGGCGCACCGGGCCTGCACTTCTATAGCATGAACCTGGCCGGCCCCAGCCTGGCCATCTGGAACAACCTCGACCTCAAACGTTGACGGGCAGGGAGCCCCAGCGGCTCCCGCGCTCAAGGATGAGCTCCATGACTCTCAAGCGCCTTCTCCCTCTCGCCGTCCTCGCCGGACTGCACGCCCCCGCCGCCCTGGCCAGTACCGATATGGTCTGCATGCCAAGCTGGCAGTTGGTTTCCGACAAGCTTTCGGCGTGCAACAACCTGGCCTTTCTCAGCCCCGGCAACGACAGCCGCGTCAATCTGCAACTGCTGCTCGACGACGCCGGCCACCTGAAAATGACGCGCCAACCACTGCCGCTCGCCGGCTATGAATACGGCTATGACCTTGTGCCCTTCAGCCTCGGCATGCTCGACCCGGCCCGCGCTCGCAGCGCAACGGCCAGGACAGACGAGCAGACTACCGATCCGGACGTGGCGTACCTGACCCAGGCCCTGCAGCGCCTGGGCATCGACAGCGAAGCGGATGCCTTTGCCGTGCACCGCTTTGCCGAAGGCGAAGGCAATCGCTGCCGCAGCAACGACCTGCAGGCCATGCGCGGCTTCGTCGATGCCCTTGCCGCCACATCAGAGCTGGCCGCAAGCGAAGCACAGGCCCTGGCCCGCTCGCGGCGCAGTCTGCTGAGCCTGTGCGGCGAGGGCGACCCGCAACCGGAGGACATCCTGCCGCAGGCAGCGCAACTGCAGTCGCCCGCAGCCCGGGCCTTCGGAGACTACCTGCGCGGCGCTGACGCCTTCTACCGTGGCGACTTCGAGCACGCCCGAGAGCGCTTCAGCGAGCTTACAGACAGCGGGCAGCCCTGGCTGCGCGAAACCGCCCTGTATCTGCTCGGCCGCGTCGCGCTGAACCAGGCCCAGTTGAACGCCTTCGACGAGTACGGTTTCTTCAGCCCCGAGCATGTCGACAACGGCAACCTCGATGCCAGCGCGAAGGCCTTCGAGCAGTATCTGGAAACCTACCCGCAGGGGCTCTACAGCAATTCCGCACGCGGCCTGCAACGCCGTGTGTACTGGCTCGCCGGCGACACCCGGCGTTTCGCCGAGGCCTTTGCCCGGCAATTCGAGGGTGGCGCGCAGCAGGTCGACATGCTTGCACTGATCGAGGAACTGGACGCCAAGCTGCTGCCCAGCCTGAATCCTGAAGACATCGAAGACCCGCTGCTGCTGGCCATGATCGACCTGATCCAGCTGCGCGATCCCGGCTCCGACAGCGAACCACACCTCAGTCTTGAGCAACTGCAGGCGCAGCAGCCGCGCTTCGCCAGTCAGCCCGGCCTCCACGCCTACCTGCTCGCAGCCTGGCATTTCTACCGCGGTGGCGATGCCGAACAGACCCTCGCCGCCCTGCCGGATGACGATGGCGGGCCGCTGAACGCCCTCGCCTTCAGCCGGGAAACCCTGCGCGGCCTGGCGCTGGAGACCAAGGGCGACACGACTGCGACGCTGCAGCATTGGCAGGCGCTGCTGGTACGCAGCACGGACCCGCTGCAACAGGCCCAACTGCAACTGGCTCTGGCCCTGAGTTACGAGCGCAGTGGCGAACTGGACAAGGTGTTTGCCGCCGACTCGCCAATCAACAGCGCGCCGATCCGCGAGCGCCTGCTGGCCTATGGCGCCAGCCCCGAGCTGCTGCGCCAGCAGGCCGGCGACGAACAGGCACCGGCGAGCGAGCGCGCAACCGCGCTGTACACCCTGCTCTACCGCGATCTGGACTACCGCCGCTACGCCGACTTCCTCAGCGATTTCGCGCAGTTCCCGTATACGCCGGCACAATCTGCGCAACGTCTCGATCCCGGGCTGTTCGCCTGGGCCGGCGGCAGCGATGCCGGTTATGCCTGCCCGAGCCTGGTCAGGATCGCCGAACGCCTCGCAGCAGATGCCGATGACGCCCAGGGCCTGCTGTGCCTGGGCGACTTCATCCGCGTCCATGGTCTCGACGAGCACTGGCTGAACCGCCCACCGGCTGCCGGTGAGCTGGGCAGTGCGCCGAGCCAGTTCCAGGGCAGGTCCTTTTCCCGACTGGCCGGCTACCAGAAGCTGCTGGATGGGCCTCAGGTCAGCCACGAGGACAAGGCCTACGCCCTGTTTCGCGCGATCAACTGCTATGCCCCAAGCGGCTACAACAGCTGCGATGACCAGGACATCAGCAAGGACCAGCGCAAGCAGTGGTTCCAGACCCTCAAGCGCAGTTACGCGGACACCCAGTGGGCACAGCGACTCAAGTACTACTGGTAGGTCTGCTCCTGCTGGCAACCGCTCTGCCGGCGCAGGCTGCACGCGTCGATGCGGGCGAATATCAGGCGTTCTGGCTGTGGGCCGGCGTCACGCCGCAGCCGGTACTGGCCCAAGCCCGCACCCTGTACGTGCTGCAGGGGCAGATCGACGGCCCGCGCCGCGCCGGCGATCCACCCGCGCGCATGCAGGTGCAGAACTCGGCCACACCCAGGCTGTCGAAGGATATCGAGCTCTGGGTGGTGTATCGCGCGCATACCCTGGACTGGAACGATGATGTATTCGCCCTGCTGCTGAGCCAACTGCAGCGCTGGCAGCGTTCCGGCAACCGGGTCAGCGGCGTGCAGATCGACTTCGATGCACAAACCCTGCGCCTGGACCGTTACGCCGCCTTTCTCGAAGACCTGCGCCAGCGCCTGCCGCGACAGTACGGCCTGAGCATCACCGGACTGCTCGACTGGGCCGGCAATGCCGACCCGGCAGCGCTGAACCGCCTCGCCGGAGTGGTCGACGAAGTGGTGATGCAGACCTACCAGGGCCGCCACAGCATCGCCGGCTACCAACGCTACCTGCCGAGCATCGCGCGCCTGCAGCTGCCGTTTCGCGTGGGCCTGATCCAGAACGGCGAGTGGCAGGCTCCGGATTATCTGGAAGACAGTCCCTGGTTCCGCGGCTATGTGGTATTTCTGCTGAACCCGAGCGAACCCGCAACCGACATCCCGGCCGCCAGACGCTGACCGTCTTCCGCTGCGACAACGAATTCGAACTCTCTCCGCGCCGGCTTCGGTGCGACTTCTCCATCAGGACCCCATTTCATGCTCAAACGCTCCACGATCAACGCCTCCGTCAGCCCCAAGGGCAGCCTGGAGACCCTGTCCCAGCGCGAAGTGCAGCAACTGCGCGAAACCGGCTCGGGTTGCGTCTACCGCCTGTTCCGCCAGTGCGCCCTGGCAATCCTCAACACCGGCTCGCACAGCGACAACGCCAAGACCATTCTCGAGGCCTATCCGGACTTCGAAGTGAAGATTCACCAGCAGGATCGCGGCATCCGCCTGGAGCTGATCAACGCGCCGGCCGATGCCTTCGTCGACGGCGAGATGATCGCCAGCACCCGCGAAATGCTGTTCAGCGCCCTGCGCGACATCGTCTACACGCAGACCGAGCTGGAGAACAAGCGCATCGACCTGGACAGCTCCGAAGGCATTACCGATTACGTCTTCCACCTGCTGCGCAACGCCCGGACCCTGCGCAGCGGTGTCGAACCGAAGATGGTAGTGTGCTGGGGTGGCCACTCGATCAGCACCGAGGAATACAAGTACACCAAGAAGGTCGGCCACGAGCTGGGCCTGCGCGGCCTGGACATCTGCACCGGCTGCGGTCCGGGCGTGATGAAGGGGCCGATGAAGGGCGCCACCATCAGTCATGCCAAGCAGCGCAACCTCAACGGCCGCTACCTGGGTCTGACCGAGCCGGGCATCATCGCTGCCGAGGCGCCGAACCCGATCGTCAACGAGCTGGTGATCCTGCCGGACATCGAGAAGCGCCTGGAGGCCTTCGTCCGTGTCGGCCACGGCATCATCATCTTCCCGGGCGGTGCCGGCACGGCCGAGGAATTCCTCTACCTGCTGGGCATCCTCACCCATCCGGACAACCAGGACCTGCCCTTCCCGGTCATTCTTACCGGGCCGAAGAGCGCCGGCCCCTACCTGCAGCAGCTGCATGACTTCATCGGCGCCACTCTGGGCGCAGCCGCACAGCAGCGCTACCGCATGATCGTCAACGACCCGACCGAAGTCGCCCGCGAAATGGCCCGCGGCATCAAGGCCGTGCACCAGTTCCGCCGCGAGCGCAACGACGCCTTCCACTTCAACTGGATGCTGAAGATCGACGAAAGCTTCCAGCGTCCCTTCGAGCCAACCCACGAAGCCATGGCCAGCCTCAACCTCACCCGCGAGCAACCGCTGCATCAGCTGGCTGCCAACCTGCGCCGCGCCTTTTCCGGCATCGTCGCCGGTAACGTCAAGGAGAACGGCATCCGCCTGATCGAGGAACACGGCCCGTACGAGATCCGTGGCGAAACCACCATCATGCGTCCGCTGGACCGCCTGCTGCAGGCCTTCGTCGAGCAGCACCGGATGAAGCTGCCGGGCGGTAGCGCCTACGTGCCGTGCTATCGGGTTGTGGACTGAAAGAATGGTCGGACTTTCAGGCTAGGGGCAAAATCGCTAATCTGGCACAATGACATTAATCCAGCGCCAGATTATCGCCACTTTCCTGTTGACCATTCTCTCGCTAACCGCCAGCAGTGAGACGTTGCGTCTGGTCACGGAGGCCTGGGCGCCGTATGTCCATGAAGAGAACGGCCAGGCCACCGGCCTGGACTACGAAATCACTCGGGAAGTACTGCATCGCCTGGGCGTTGAGCTGGAGCTGCAATTCCTGCCCTGGAAACGCTGCCTGTTGGCACTGGAGCAGGGGCAGGCCGATGGTGTTCTGGACATATTCCACCTCCCGAGCGCGAATCGCAGATGTTGTTCGTCGAGGAACCACTGAGCGAAGTCGAGCTGGTGCTGTTCTACGCACGCAACCGTCCGCACCCCTATCGCCGCCTGGAAGATCTGCGCGGCCTGGTAGTCGGCATCTCGCCCGGCTACTGGTACAACGACGAGCAGTTCCGTACCTCGCATCTGTTCAGCCGCGAGGAGGCGCCGACTCACGAGGCCAATCTGGGCAAGCTGGTTCGCCACCGCGTCGACCTAGTGCTCAACGACCTCCGTGCCGGCCTCTTCCTTAGCGCCCGACTGGGCCTGCTGGATCAGGTCGATTACAACCGCAAGGCCATCGGCCATGACCGCCTGTACCTGGGACTGCGTCATACCCCGAGACTGGAGCGTCTGGCCAGGGACTTCTCCGACGAGCTGCGCCGTTTCAAGCGCGAGCCTGCCTACGCCCAATTGCAGCGGCGCTACGCCGCCCCTGATCGGCCCAGGCCGTGAACCAACCGACAGGCTGATAGCTGCGCACACCTCAAGCTCTGTTATACTCGGCTCTTCCCGCCAGGCTTGCGCCCGGATGTTGGCGCTCAGAAGCCAGCAGTACCGGTCGGGATCATGCCCCCCAAGCGTGATTCAAGCCAGGCTCTACACCCCCAGGGCCACGCCCTCAATTAGTACAGGATTGCTCATGTCCTTTGCCTCCCTCGGTCTCTCCGAGGCTTTAGTCCGTGCGGTCGAATCCGCCGGCTACACCCAACCCACTCCGGTGCAACAGCGGGCCATCCCCGCCGTGTTGCAAGGTCGCGACCTGATGGTGGCGGCCCAGACGGGTACAGGTAAGACGGGCGGTTTCGCCCTGCCGATCCTCGAGCGTCTGTTCCCAGGCGGTCATCCGGATCGCGAGCAACGTCACGGCCCGAAACAACCGCGCGTGCTGGTGCTGACCCCCACTCGCGAACTGGCCGCACAGGTGCATGACAGCTTCAAGGTCTATGCCCGCGACTTGAAATTCGTCAGCGCCTGCATCTTTGGCGGCGTCGGCATGAACCCCCAGGTTCAGGCTCTGGCCAAGGGCGTCGACGTCCTCGTCGCCTGCCCGGGCCGCCTGCTCGACCTGGCTGGCCAGGGCAGCGTCGATCTCTCCCACGTGGAGATTCTGGTGCTGGACGAAGCCGACCGCATGCTCGACATGGGCTTCATCCATGACGTGAAGAAGGTGCTGGCCCGCCTGCCAGCGCAGCGTCAGAACCTGCTGTTCTCGGCGACCTTCTCCAAGGACATCACCGACCTGGCCGGCAAGCTTCTGCACAACCCCGAGCGCATCGAGGTCACGCCACCGAACACCACGGTCGAGCGTATCGAACAACGCGTATTCCGCCTCGCGGCCAGCCACAAGCGCGCCCTGCTCGCCCACCTGATCACTCAGGGTGCCTGGGAGCAGGTGCTGGTGTTCACCCGCACCAAGCACGGCGCCAACCGCCTCGCCGAGTACCTCGACAAGCACGCTCTGCCGGCTGCCGCGATCCACGGCAACAAGAGCCAGAACGCCCGCACCAAGGCCCTGGCCGACTTCAAGGCAAACAAGGTACGCATCCTCGTCGCCACCGATATCGCCGCCCGCGGCCTGGACATCGACCAGCTGCCCCACGTGGTCAACTTCGAGCTGCCCAATGTCGAGGAAGATTACGTTCACCGGATCGGCCGTACCGGTCGCGCCGGCCGTAGCGGCGAAGCCATTTCGCTGGTTGCCCCGGATGAAGAGAAGCTGCTGAAAAGCATCGAGCGCATGACCAAGCAGAAGATCCCTGACGGCGATCTGATGGGCTTCGATGCCAGCGCCGTGGAAGCTGAGCGCCCGGAAGTGCGTGAACCACGCCAGCCGCGCAATGCCGGCCAGAAGAAGCAGAGGGCCGAAGGCGGCGACAAACCCAAGGGTGAGCGCCACGGCAGCGGTCGCAAGGACAAGGACAAGGGCAAGGACAGCGGCAAGGAGCACAAGGCCAGACCGCAAGGTCAGGGCCGTCGTGGCCAGGCACAACGCAACGGAGGCCATGCCCAGCCGGTAGCCGCCATTCCCGCGCTGCCACCGGACCGCGATCCAGAAGAGTTCCTCGACGACGAGATCGACAACTTCGGCAACCGTGTCGACTACGTCAGCCCGATCCAGAACAAGCCTCAGGGCCGCGGCCGTCGCCCCGGTGGTGCTCCAGCCAATGGCGCAGCGCAGGGTCAGCCGCGTCAGAATGGCAAGGGACCGCGCAACAACAACGGCGGCGGCAATGGCGCGGGCAAGAACCGTCGCCAGGGCAGCGGCCAGGCCGCTCAAGGTGGTCAGGGCCGTAACGGCGGCAATCGTGGTCGCGGTCGTCCTGCCCATGATGGTCGCGTCACTTCGCTCGACCGTGACGAGCTGCCGCGTGCCGAGGCGGCCGTGCGCAACCCGCGCGAGAAGCAGCCGATCATCATGCACAAGGGCTCTCGCCTGGATCGCTTCCCCACTGCCGAGCAACTCGACGAGCTGAGCAACAGCACGCGCCCGCGCGGCGAGAAGCCGGCCCTGCTCACGCGCAACCGCGACGAGTAAGGCGCAGGGCACAGGAAACGCCGCTGGGCTCCGGCGGTTATCCTGCCGCGCCAGCGCACTAAAACAAGAACGCCGCCCTTAGGGGCGGCGTTCTCGTTTAGAGGAAGAGGCTAGTGGAGAACCAGCCTCTCCTGCCCTTCGGGCACCCCCGGCTTTAGCTCCTGCGTCGCCCTACCACCTGCATCCTTGCAGTCGTCTCCCATTAAACGGGAGAGGGTCATCGGCTGGCCGCTGGCGGCCGTTTTTCTTACTGGCGAATACCTTCGACCGAGATGATCAGCTCGACGGTTTCCGAGGCCGGACCGAGGTTCATCTTGATGTCGAAATCCTTCAGGGTCAGGGTGGTGGTACCTTCGAAACCGGCACGGTAGCCGCCCCACGGGTCCTTGCCCTCGCCGATGAACTTGGCGGCGATGACCACCGGTTTGGTCACACCGTTGAGGGTCAGATTGCCGGTGATATCGGCGGTGCCTTCGCCAGTGGACTTGACCGAAGTGGACTCGAAGGTCGCGGTATCGTGTTTGCTGGCGTTGAGGAAATCGGCGCTGCGAATGTGCTTGTCACGCTCGGCATGGTTGGTGTCGACGCTGGCGGTCTTCAGAGTCACGCTGACCTTGCTCGCCTCGGGGTTGGCGGCGTCGAAGCTGAATTTGCCGTCGAAGTCCTTGAAGGTGCCGTACAGCCAGCTGTAGCCCAGGTGGCTGATCTTGAAGTTGACGAAGGCGTGCTGGCCTTGCTTGTCGATGACGTAGTCGGCCGCCATGGCCTGGCCACCGATCAGAGCGGAGCCCAGAACCAGTGCAGCGAGGGCTTTCTTCAACATGGGGTGTTCTCCTTGCGAGGTTGTCGATCTAGTTGGGCCTTGGCCCGGTTATGGATGCTTCAGCGCCCGAACATCCGCAGCAGGGTGCTGTCGCGGTCGATGAAATGGTGCTTTAGAGCTGCCAGCCCATGCAGGATGGCGAAGATCACCAGGCCCCAGGCCAGGTATTCGTGGATGGCCCCGGCGACATCTTCCTGCTGCGGGATGGCGGTCAGGGTCGCCGGCACGCTGAACAACCCGAATACCTCGATGCCACGGCCATCGGCGGTGGAAATCAGATAGCCGGAGATCATCACGCCGAACAGACTGAGATAGAGCACGCCGTGTCCCAGCCTGGAGGCCAGGCGAGTGAGCCGGCCGTGGCTGGCGAGAGCAGCCGGAGCGGGATTGATCAGGCGCCACAGCACACGCAGCAGCATGGCGGCGAACAGCAGAATACCGATGCTCTTGTGCAGGTCGGGCGCGCTCTGGCGCCACGGGTCGTAGTAGCTGAGCCCTACCATCCAGAAACCAAGGCCGAACAGAGCGAAGACGGCCAGGGCGACCAGCCAGTGCAGCAGCACACTGACCAGACCATAACGAGCAGAGGTGTTGCGCCATTGCATGGGGGCTTTCCTGATGCGGATTTCGAGCAAGACTAGCGTCAAATATATCGATTTAAAGCGGAAAATTTCGCTACGAAACATCGGGAAATGCGATATCTCATTCCGGTTATTTTTTGCCGACCCGTTTAGTCCTTAGCGCCGGCCAAGAAGTTCGTCGGCCGCAGCGCCGACGGTGCATTACAGCGGACCAATGGCATGCGCCCCGTCTCTGTGCCGGCTTCTGATAGGCTGTGCCGCCGAACACTGGGAGATTTTCCATGAGCCTGAACGACCACTGGATGCAACGCGACCTCGACGTGTTGTGGCACCCCTGCACCCAGATGAAGGATCACGAACGCCTGCCCCTGGTAGCGATTCGCAAGGCCACCGGTGTCTGGCTGGAAGACTTCGACGGTAAACGCTACCTGGATGCAGTCAGCTCCTGGTGGGTGAATGTCTTCGGCCACGCCAACCCGCGCATCAATGCGCGCATCCGCGAGCAGCTGGAAAGCCTGGAACACGTGATGCTCGCCGGCTTCACCCACCAGCCGGTGATCGAGCTGTCCGAACGCCTGGTACAGATCACCCCGGCCGGGCTGAACAAGGTGTTCTATGCAGACAACGGCTCCTCGGGCATCGAGGTGGCGCTGAAGATGAGCTTCCACTACTGGCTCAACAACGGCCAGGCCGACAAGAAGCGCTTCGTCACCCTGAGCAACAGCTACCACGGCGAAACCGTGGCGGCGATGTCGGTAGGCGACGTGTCGCTGTTCACCGACACCTACAAGGCACTGCTGCTCGACACCATCAAGGTGCCGAGCCCGGACTGCTACCTGCGCCCCGAGGGCGTGAGCTGGGAGGAGCATTCGCGCGCCATGTTCGCGCACATGGAGCAGACGCTGGCCGAGCACCACCACGAAGTCGCTGCGGTGATCGTCGAGCCACTGATTCAGGGCGCCGGCGGCATGCGCATGTACCACCCGATCTATCTGAAACTGCTGCGTGAAGCCTGCGACCGCTACGGCGTACACCTGATCCACGACGAGATCGCCGTCGGCTTTGGCCGCACCGGCACCATGTTCGCCTGCGAGCAGGCCGGCATCACCCCGGACTTCCTGGTGCTGTCCAAGGCCCTCACCGGCGGCTACCTGCCGATGGCCGCAGTGCTGACCACCAACGACGTCTATGGCGCCTTCTACGACGACTACGCCACCCTGCGCGCCTTCCTCCACTCGCACACCTACACCGGAAACCCGCTGGCCTGTGCCGCCGCGCTGGCAACCCTGGACATCTTCCGCGATGACGGCGTGATCGAGCGCAACAAGGCCCTGGCGGCACGTATGGCCAGCGCCACTGCGCACCTGGCCGATCACCCGCACGTCGCCGAAGTGCGCCAGACCGGCATGGCCCTGGCGGTCGAGATGGTGCAGGACAAGGCCGGCAAAACGCCCTACCCCTGGCAGGAGCGGCGCGGCCTGCGCGTCTACCAGCACGCGCTGGAGCGCGGCGCGCTGCTGCGTCCGCTGGGCAGCGTGGTGTACTTCCTGCCGCCGTATGTAATCACCCCCGAGGAGATCGATTTCCTCGCCGAGGTGGCCAGCGAAGGCATCGATATCGCCACCCGCGAATCGGTCAGCGTGGCGGTGGATAACAGCCACTATCCGGATCATCGCGATCCGGGCTGAGATGCACCTCGCAGCCCCTGCGGCTAGAATCCGCGCCTCTGTTCAAGGTTGGTAAGCCATGCGCCTGTCCCGCTTCTTCATCGATGCCCCACTCTCTCTCGGTCAGCATGAGCTGCCCGAGGCCCAGGCCCATTACATCGGCCGCGTACTGCGCCATGCGGTGGGCGATGCCGTGCAGCTGTTCGACGGCAGTGGCCGGGAATACCTGGGCGAGCTGATCGAGGTGGGCAAGAAAAGCGTGCGCGTCGAGCTGCGCGAATGCATCGCTGGTCTGGCGGAGTCGCCGCTGCGCATCCATCTGGGCCAGGGACTGTCACGCGGCGAGCGCATGGACTGGGCGATCCAGAAAGCCACCGAGCTTGGCGTAGCGGAGATCACACCGATTGTCTCGGCGCGCTGCGAAGTACGCCTGAAAGACGAACGCGCCGACAAGCGCATGGCCCACTGGCGCCAGGTGGCGATCAGCGCCTGCGAGCAATGTGGCCGTTCGGTGCTGCCGGTGATCCATGCGCCGCTGGAGCTGGACGCCTGGCTGCAACAGATCGAAGCCGACCTGAAGCTGGTTCTCCATCCCGTCGCCGAGCCCTGGGTCAGCCACACCCCGCCACGCTCTCTGGCCTTTCTGATCGGCCCGGAAGGCGGTTTGAGCGATGCAGAAGTCGATCAGGCCAGGGGAGCCGGCTTCGAATCCGCCCGCCTGGGCCCGCGCGTTTTACGCACTGAAACGGCCCCGGTGGTGGCCCTGAGTGTCGCTCAGCAGCTCTGGGGCGACCTCTAAACGTAAAAATGTCGCCTCGACGTAACAAAATGCGACATCAAGAGATTGCAACTGCGGCAGTCTTTGTCATGCTCTGCGCGCCGCACGCGCGACCGGCTCACCAGCTAACGCGCGCGGCTGAGGCTCGCGCCCCGCAGCGCTGACCTCTTCCAATAACAAATCAACGGGTTTCGGCCCCGCCCAAAAGGCGGCCGCATACCCAGGAGCATTGCATGAACGAACTGGTCTCGACCTTAAATGGTCTGGTCTGGAGCCCGGCGCTGATCTTTTTATGTCTCGGCGTTGGTCTCTACTTCTCTGTGCGCGGCCGCTTCCTCCAGGTTCGCCACTTCAAGGAAATGATTCGCCTGATGTTCATCGGTAAAACCGATGAACATGGCATCACCTCTTTCCAGGCTCTGACCATGACCCTCGCCGGTCGCGTCGGTACCGGCAACATCGCCGGTGTAGCCACCGCGATCACCTTCGGTGGTCCGGGCGCCGTATTCTGGATGTGGATGGTGGCCTTCCTCGGCGCCAGCTCGGCGTTCGTCGAATCCACACTCGGCCAGGTGTACAAGGAAAAGCTCAACGGTGAATACCGTGGTGGCCCGGCCTTCTATATCGAACGTGGCCTGGGGATGAAGTGGTACGCCATTTTGTTCGCCATCGTCACCGTGTTCGCCTGCGGCCTGCTGCTGCCGGGCGTACAGGCCAACTCCATCGCCTCCAGCGTACAGACCGCGATGGGCATCGACCCGAACACTACCGCCGCAGTTCTGGCCATCATGCTGGGCCTGATCATCTTCGGCGGCGTGAAGCGTATCGCTCGTTTCGCCGAGTTCGTCGTACCGTTCATGGCGCTGGGCTACATCATGGTGGCCTGCGTTATCGTCCTGCTGAACATTGATAAGCTGCCGGAAGTCATCTCGCTGATTGTGCGCAGTGCCTTCGGCCTGGACGCCGGCTTCGGCGCCATCCTCGGCTGGGCGATCATGTGGGGCGTCAAACGCGGCGTGTACTCCAACGAGGCCGGCCAAGGTACCGGCCCGCACGCCTCCTCGGCAGCTGCTGTGAGCCACCCGGTCAAACAGGGTTTGGTACAGGGCTTCTCGGTGTACATCGACACCCTGCTCGTCTGCTCCGCCACCGCCTTCATGCTGCTGATCACCGGTCAGTACAACGTCCAGGCGCCTGATGGCAGCGCCCTGTTCACTGGCGTCGCCGGCGTCGCTGCGGGTCCGGGATACGTGCAGACCGCAATGGAGAACATCATGCCCGGCTTCGGCAACATCTTCGTCGCCATGGCCCTGTTCTTCTTCGCCTTCACCACCATCGTGGCGTACTACTATATCGCCGAGACCAACATTGCCTACATCAACCGCAAGGTCAATCGTCCCTGGATGACCCTATTGCTGAAGGCCGGCATCATCGTGGCGACCGTCTACGGCACCGTGAAAACCGCGGACCTGGCCTGGGGCCTCGGTGACCTCGGCGTTGGCCTGATGGCCTGGCTGAACATTATCGCCATCCTGCTCATGCACAAGGTTGCCTACAAGTGCCTGAAGGACTACGAGCAACAACTGGACGAAGGCAAGGACCCGGTCTTCCACCCGGAGAAGCTCGGCATCACCAATGCCGACTACTGGAGCGGCCATACCTCCGAAGACAACCTGTCTGCAGAGAAGGCCCAAGCGCAGCAACCGCAGCGCTGATCAGCTCACCGCAGTAACGAAAAAGCCCCGGCACTGCCGGGGCTTTTTCATGGGCGCTCGGCTGAGCGCCTGGTCACTTCAGATCAGGCCGGCATCGGCGAGCAGTTGTTCCAGCGCCGCCAGATCCGGAATACGCACCACGTCGTCACCAACGCGCGCTGCGCCCAGCTCCAGCGGCGCCAGTTCGACGTCGGCCGCCGGCAGATCGCTGCCAACCTTCAGCGAACGTGGAATGCCCTGCACCAGCAGGGCGATGAACTTGACCTTGGGCCGGCCACCGAGGGCGTTGATCACCGCCACGCGGGCGCCGCTGGCGACCTGCGCCTGACCACCGCTGGCAGCCTCGAAGGAAAGCAGCGGCAAGCGCAAATCACGCCAGGCGATCTGGCCGAGAAACCACTCGGGCATGCTTTCGCTGACCTGCGGGGCGCGATAGGGAATCAGCTCCGCCACCGCCACGTTGGGCAGCAGCAGGGTGCGGTCGGCCAGAGGCACCAGCAAACCGGTAAGACCGGTGGTGCTGTTCTGGATGGCGACGGCTTGGCTCATTTGAACGTCCTCAACTGCAATGTTCGGCGAGGTGATTGACCAGCGCCACGGCCAACTCGCGCGGGTCGGCGCTGAAACTGCTGTAACCGCCCTCACGCAGACTGTCAGGCATGCTCGGGCAGGCGCAGCTGTCGGCGCGCTGGGTCCAGATCACCCCGCCCTGGCGTTTGACGTAGGCAGCGGCGGCGCTGCCGTCGCTGCCCATGCCGCTGAAAGCGATCACGCCGCACTGGGCAGCGAACTGTTGCGCCAGGTTGAGCATCATCTGGTCGATGGATGGGCTGTAGGGCTCCGGCCAGCCGCGTTCGGCAATCTGCATAGTGCCGTCGTCGGCAAAGCCCAGCTCTCTGGAGATGGGTACTACCACCACCTCACCGCAGCGCACCGGATCGCCATGACGCGCCGAATTGACATGCCACTGGCTGTGACGGCCGACTGCCTGCGGCAATGCCGCCTCGAAACTGGCGTCGATGTGCTGGGCGTAGACGAAGCCGATGGGAAGTCCGCCCGGCAGGGCATCGAGGAAGGCCTTCACCGCCTCGGGCCCGCCCAGCGAGGCCGCCAGCAACCATACCTGTCGTGCCGGCTCACCCGCTTTCAGCGGAGTGTCGGCAAGTGCCTGCGGCAGCTCCAGGCGCGAAGGACGCTGTGCCTCGTCGAGCAATGCCTGCAGGCTCGGCCCGACCGCCTGGGTCGGATCGCCCACCAGACGCTTGAGCTTGCTGAACAGTCGGCGTTCCCAGCGTGGATAGTTTTCCGAATGGCGTTCGGGCGCATGCCCTTCGCCAAACAGTACGGGGGCACTGGCTCGCTCCAGCAGGCTGTCCACCAGTGGCGAATCTTCCGACTGAGCTAGATCCACCAGCCACAGGTCGGTATCGCAAGCCGCCAGCGCTTCCTCGTCGAGGCGCGCGGGGTCGCTGTTGAGCACCACCTGATAACCGCCACCGGCCAATGCCTGCTGCAGCACATGACGCTGCAGCGAGGTATCGGCGATCACTGCAATACGCGCTGAGGATTTGTCTGTCATGTCCTATTGACCCGGTGGCTATCCACCAACTGAGCGATGGTGTCGAGCAGCAAGGATTCCTGATAGGGCTTGCCGAGGTACTGATTGACGCCGATAGCCATGGCCCGCTCGCGGTGCTTCTCACCAGTACGCGAGGTGATCATGATGATCGGCAGGTCCTTCAGACGCTCGTCGTGGCGCACTAGGGTTGCTACCTCGAAGCCGTCCATACGCGGCATCTCGATGTCCAGCAGCATGATGTCGGGCTTGTGTTCCTGCAGCTGGGCGATGGCGTCCACCCCGTCCTTGGCGGTAACCACGTTCATGCCGTTACGCTCGAGCAGACGACTGGTGACCTTGCGCACGGTGACCGAGTCGTCCACCACCATGACCACCGTCGGCCGGTCGACTTCCACTTCCTCGCTGATCGCAGCCTGACGCGAGGCCAGACGCGGGGTCAGCTGGCTCTGCAGATGCGCATGCAGCACACGGATGGTTGCCAGCAGATCGAGAATCACCACCACGCGCCCGTCACCGAGGATGGTCGCACCGGAGATGCCCTGCACGCCGGCGAACTGCGGGCCGAGGCTCTTCACCACGATCTCGCGCGAACCGGCCAGGCTGTCCACCTGCACCGCCACGGCGTGCTCGCTGGAGCGAACCAGAATCACCGGCAGCGGCAGGCTCTGGCCCACAAGTTTGGGGTGCTGGCCGTTGTTCAGCAGATCGCCCAGATACTTCAGCTCGTAGGCCTGCCCGGCGTATTCGAAACGCGGCGCATCGGGGGCGTAGTAGGCCTCCAGCTCGTACGGCGAAACCCGCACGATACCTTCGATGGTGTTCAGCGGGATCGCATAGAGGTCTTCACCGGAGTAGACCATCAGCGCGCGGTTGACCGACACGGTGAACGGCAGGCGAATGGTGAAGCGCGTGCCCCGACCCTGTGTCGAGTCGATGCTCATCGAACCGCCGAGCTGCTTGACCTCCGAATGCACCACGTCCATCCCGACGCCACGCCCGGAAATCTGCGTGACCTTCTCCGCGGTGGAGAATCCAGCCTCGAGAATGAACTGCAGCACCTCGTAATCGCTCAGGTCGCTGTCGGTGTCCATCAGACCACGCTCGATGGCCTTGCGACGCACTGCCTCCAGGCGGATACCGGCGCCGTCATCCTCCAGCGTGAGGACGATGTCACCGCCCTCGCGGCCGAGATTGAGACGAATGGTGCCGGCCTCCGGCTTGCCGGCTGCACGGCGCACATCGGCCAGCTCGATACCGTGGTCGACGGCGTTACGCAGCATGTGCTCCAGCGGCGCGACGATGCGCTCGAGCACGGTACGGTCCATTTCCCCTTCGGCGTTGCCGACGACGAACTCGACCTGTTTGCCCAGCTCGCCAGCGACCTGACGGACGATTCGACGCAGACGCGGCACAAGGCGGTCGAAGGGCACCATGCGAGTGCGCATCAGACCTTCCTGCAACTCGGTATTGACCCGCGCCTGTTGCAGCAGCAGGGTCTCGGCGTCGCGGTTCTTCGCGGCCAGGGTTTCCTTCAGATCGAGCAAGTCGGAAGCGGACTCGAACAGCGCGCGCGAAAGCTGTTGCAACTGCGAGTGACGGTCCATTTCCAGCGGGTCGAAGTCTTCGTAACCGGCGCGCTCGGCCTCGGCCTGGTAACGGCTGAGAATCTGCGCCTGAGTCTCGGTGTCGAGGCGGCGCAACTGATCGCGCACCCGATCGATGGTCGCTTCCATCTCACTCAGGGTGAAGCTGACGTCACTGACCTGCTGCTCGACGCGGCCGCGGAAAATCGAGGTTTCACCGGCCAGGTTGACCAGGCCTTCAAGCAGCTCGGCCGGTACCTTGACCAGCTCCTGCGGAGCACGACGGGCAGCAGCCTCCTGAGCGGCTTCCCGGGCACGCTGTACGAACGGCAGCACCTTGGGTGCCTGCACCTGAGCCGGCGCCTCACTGGCGGCGACGATTGGCTGGCTCAGACTGGCCACCATTGCGGGAGCAGGTTCAGCCTCCACAGTCGCAGCCACCACCGGCTCGTCCACGAGACTGGCATTGAGGCGCTGGCGCAGCAGATCGAGTTCCTTCTGCAGCCCTTCGAAACCGGACTGCACATCCAGCAACAGGCTGTCAGGCCAGGGGGCTCCCTGCTGCAACGCCTCGCTGAGGTGCTGCTCGAGATCGTGGCTCAGATCGCCAAGGCGCTTCTGACCGGCCAGACGCGCACCACCCTTGAGGGTATGCAGGATACGCAGCATCTCGTCGATGGCCGTGCTGTCGTCGCGGTCTTCTTCCCAGCGACCGACAGCCACTTCCATCGCCTCGAGCAGGTCGTCGCCTTCTTCGAGGAAGATATCGAGGATGTCACTGTCCGCCTCATCGGCTTCGTCACTCTCGACCACCGCCTTGAGCTGTACCGCCGACGGCATGCTCAACTGCTCGTCAGGGTTGGCACGGAAGCGCTTGATGGTCTCGATCAGGGCATCACCCTGCGGCACCGCACGCTGACCACGCACGGCCTCGAGCATCTCGGCCAGACGGTCGTGGCAGGCCTGCAGCAAGTCGAACAGTTCCGGGCTGGCGCGTAGGCGACCGGCACCGAGACCTTCGTAGAGGAATTCCAGCTCGTGGGCCAGATCGCCGATTTCGCGAATCTCGGCCATGCGCGCACCACCCTTGAGGGTGTGCAGGTCACGCTGCAGGGCTTCCAGCTCCAGGCTGTTGTCGACATCGCTCATCCAGCGCTGCAGCGCGGCTCCGGCGCTCTCGATGATGTCGAAGCCTTCCTCGAGGAAGATCTCCACCAGCTCGGGATCGCGCTCATCGTGCCAGTTTGCCTGTGTTGCGCTCTGCAATTCCGGCTCTGGCTCTGGCTCTGGCTCTGGCTCTGGCTCTGGCTCTGGCTCTGGCTCTGGCTCTGGCTCGACAACAGCCGAGCTCGGCGGCTCCTCTGCGGGAAGCACCAGTTCGACTTCATCGACCAGCGGCAGCTCGGGTTCCGGCTCGACCGGCAGTGCTTCTTCAAGCACGATCTCGTCTTCGACCAGCGCCAGCGGCGGCAGCTCGAAGCTTTCCGCGTCAGATTCAACCGACTCGACCGGTTCAGCAGCGGCCTCGGGCTCGACTTGATCGACAGCGGCCGACAGGCTCTGCGCCGTGCCGCCCTGACGGAACGCACGGATCGCCTGAATCAGGTCCTCACCGGAAACCAGACGCTGGCGTGCCTGCAGCTGATCGAGCATTTGCGCCAGGCGGTCATGACTTTGCTGCAGCAGGCTGCCCAGCGCTGGCGAGTAGCTGTAACGGCGGTCGACCAGACCTTCGTAGAGCGATTCCAGCTCATGGCCAAGATCACCAATCGGGCGAATCGCAGCCATGCGCGCGCCACCCTTGAGGGTATGCAGATCGCGCTGCAGCGAAGACAACGGCAAGGTGTTGTCCGGTTCGCCTAGCCAGCGGTCCAGCGCCTGGCCGGCGCTTTCCAGAATGTCCACAGCTTCTTCGAGGAAGATCTCGACCATCTCTTCATCGAGATCGGCGTCGACGCTATCCGGGTCAGCTTCGGCATATGCTTCCGCCTGCGGCTCCTGGCCCGCATCCTCGACGCCTGCCACCTCGGCCAGCTGCTCCTGGACCTCCGGCCCGGCATCAGCCTGCTCCAGTTCGGCAGTGGCCCGGTCCAGCTCGACGATATCCAGACCCTCGGCGCCAGGCGTCAGCAGGGCCAGGGTATTGGGGTCGATGGCTTCGCCAAGCAGATCGCGCAGCGCTTGCACCCGCTCGGATTGCGGGCTGACCTGCAAGGCAGCCGCGACCTGATCCATCATGCCGATCAGCGCCTCATGGGCTTTTTCCGCCTCGTCGAAGAAGCGTTCGCTGACGGCCAGGCTGCCTTCTTCGACGGCGCCATAAAGATCCAGCAGGGCTTCGCAGAGTTCGTCGATCTGCGGCAGTTCGGCCATCTCGGCACCACGGCCGAGGGTGGTCAGTTCCTCCAGCAGTGCGGACAGTTCCTGGCGTTCGGACGGGTGCTCGCGCCATTTGCGCAGCAGATCCTCGGCGTCCAGCAGAATGTCCATGCCTTCGGCGAGGAAGATGCTGATCAGCTGAGGGTCGCGGCTCTCGCCGCTCTCCGCTCTGCGCTCATCCTCGGCATTGGCAAGACGCTCCTGATGCAGCGCCTGCACGCGCGCCAGGAATGCCTCTGCACCGGGAATCGGCGCCAGAGGCTGGCTTTCCAGGTTCTCGAGACCGATACGGAACAGGCCCTCGGCACTGCTGAGCAATTCGGCAGCCGCCAGATCCACCTGAATCAGGTTGGTCTTGAACTCCTTGACCAGCTTCTCCAGCGGCGCGGCGATTTCCGCCACCGGCAGGATGCCGGCCATGTAGGCGCTGCCCTTGAGGGTATGCAGCGCGCGCTGCAGAGCATCCGTCACCGGTTGCGGCAATTCCTGCGCGCAGTCGGCGAGAAAGCCCACCAGGGTGTCCAGATGGGTTTCCGCCTCGTTGCGGAAAATTTCCAGCAACTGCAGATCGAGGGACTCGCCATCGAGAGGCTCGTCATCGAGCGAAGAGGCGACTGCCGGCTCGGCCTGTTCGACGACCTCGGTAGCTTCGTCAACGCCCACGGGCTCGGCTACCTGCTGGGCGGCCGGGGCGTCAGATTTTGGGGGAGTCAGGCCCTTGGCCAGGGCATGCGCCGTGGCGGCCAGCAGGTCGACATCATCACGCTGACGCTGCGCCTTGGCGGCAAATTCCTCGACCAGCGCAGGCATTAGCGCGACGACGTCGAGCACGACCTGCTGCACCGGTTCGCTCGGCTCGATGCTGCGATCCAGCACACGATTGAGCAGGTTTTCGATCGACCAGGCGAGTTCGCCGATGATCAGCGCGCGCACCATGCGGCCACTGCCCTTGAGGGTGTGGAAAGCACGGCGGACTTCAATAAGCGCATCCTTGTTGCCGGTATCGGCCTGCCACTGCGGCAGGTATTCGGCGATGGTTTCCAGCACCTCGGCGGCCTCTTCGATGAAGACTTCCAGAAGCTCTTCATCCACTGGCTCTTCATCGGCGGGCGGTGGCAGCAGGCTGGGCGGCACATCGGCAGCTGGCGGGTTGATCGCCTGCACCGGAGCGGCCATCACATCGGCCATCGACAGCGCTTTTTCCGCTACCGGGGCCTCGACCTCAGGTGTGATCTCCGGCGCGCTGGGCAGCTCGACTTCCGGCAGATCCAGATCCGCGAGCTCCAGTTCGTCCCACTGCGGCGTCTCGGCCAACGGGTCGAAGCTCGGTTCTTCCAACGCCGGCGCAGACTCCGGCGCGGCATCGAACAAGGGTGCAGCGACGACTTCTTCGCTCTCCAGCGCAGGCAGCTCTTCCAGCTCGCCCAGTTCGAAGCTAAGGGTTTCGGCGGCCTCGCTCGCAGCAGGCAGCTCGGGCTCGGCGTCCAGCGCCGGCAGATCCATGACGATCTCTTCGGCTGGTTCGGCCAGCTCAAACGCCAGCGGTTCGATCTCGGCCAGCGGCTCTTCGAGCTGCTCGTCTTCGGCACTCAGCAGTTCGATTTCCTGCAACGGATCGGCCAGAGGCACCTGGCTCTCTTCCTGCGGTTCGACGCGGTCGAGGATCGAAGGCTTTTCCTTGAGCGGATAACCCAGGGACTCCAGGCTCTCTTCGGCGACGTCGAGAATCAGGTCGCCCTGAGTGCCATGGTCCTCGGCCAGACGCTCGAGGTAGTACTCGACACTGGTGATGGCGTCGGCCAGCGTATCCAGGCTCTGCCAGTTGGGCACGGCCTTGCGCGCCAGCAGTTGTTCCTGGATGTAGCGATTGCAGGCGTTGAGCAGGTCGGCGCCACGCTGCAGCGGGATCATCGCCAGACCGCCACGAACCTGAGTCAGCAGCTCGGGCACACGGGCCAGGTGCTCGTGGTTCCACTGCGAAGCGATGAACTCGATGATCGCGTCCTTGGCCTGCTCCAGGCCATTGCGCGCTTCCTTGATCACCACCTGATGGATCTGCGCCACATCGGTGGTCGGCAAGTGGCTCTGTTCGTTCGTACTCTCGTCGCTCGGGCCGACCATGCCGGCCAGCGTCGCTTCGACGTAGAGCAGCGCGCCGGCGACATCCATCAGCACCGCGTCGTTGGGTTCGCGCTGGCCGAGAGACAGACTGTGAACCACATCGATCTGGTCGAGGATGACCTTACGCGGCTGGCCGAAGCCCAGCACCGCCAGGGTGTCGGCAATCTGCTTGAGCGGAGCCAGCAGGGCATCCAGCTCACCGGGCTGACTGCGATCGCTGCGTACGAACAGGTCGAGACTGTCCTTGACCCGCACCAGCTCCTCGCACAGCGCGGCAACCACCGAGCGCATAGCGTCGCGGTCAGGGCCGGCAAGACGGGCACGCTCTTCGTCCACCAGTTCGTTGTCGGGCAGCGCTTCGTCGAGACGGTACTGTTCCTTCAGGGCACGGATACGCGGCGACTGCGCCGGTGCCTTGGCCACGTAGAACAGCAGGTTCTTGGTCAGTTCGTCGGGAGCGGCCTGGTTGATGCCGTCGGCACCCTGCTCGACCAGACGCTTGAGTTCCTTGTCCACCTGACGCAGCAGCGTGCGTACCGAGGTGCCATTGACCACATTGCCATTGGCAAGACCTTCGACCAGGCCGGAGGCGATCTGCCACAGACCGCCCAGCGGGGCGTCCTTGCACAGGCTTTCCAGGCGCGCGAATACACGGGCCATGTAGCCGAGGTTGGTGGCCAGATCCTGATTGCGGATAACGCCGACCAGCGCCATCTGCAGCATCTGCCGCAGCTTGCGCAGCAGCACCGGCAGTTCGGCGGTACGCAGGCGCGCCATGCTGCCCTCTGGCAGCGCCGGCAGGCGAGCGGACATGTCCGGCGAGAACAGGCTGGTTTCCGACAGCAGCTTCTCGCCACGGGCGGCGCGCAGGTCGTTGAGCAGCGGCAGCACGACCATCGGCAGGTCGCGACGAGCGGTCTGGATACGGTCGAGGTACACCGGCAGTTGCAGGATGGCCTGCATCAGCACTTCCAGGGCTTCGCCCTGGTTGGCCACGCGACCTTCCATCAGCGCCTTGGACAGCTGCTCCATTTCTTCGGCGAGCAGCGCAGCACCGTAGAATTCGACCATCTGCAAGGTGCCGTGAACCTGGTGTACATAGGTCAGGCAGAAGCGCATACGCGTGGGATCCTGCGGGTTCTCGACGAACGCCTCCAGGGCCTGCCGCGCCTGCTTCAGGGTTTCCCCGATCTCGCCTTTGACCCACTCCAGGGCGACATAATCATGCCGATCACCCATAGCCACTCCACTCATAAACTTGGCCTTATCCCTTGCGGGTAAACGCCAGAACTCGCTCGTCGGCCACCGGCACCAGTTGCGGGTGCTGCCAACCGGCTACTTCGCCCACACCCACGACCAGCAGGCCACCCGGCGCCAGACTCTCGGCCAGGCGGTTGAGGATGTCGCGGCGACGCCAGCGGCGGAAATAGATCAGCAAGTTCTGACAGAAAATCACGTCCATGCCGGACATCGGCGCCTTGGCCAGTTCCAGCACATTGAGCCGGGCGCAGCACACACGCGCAGCCAGGCTCGGTACAACCTTGAAGCGTCCATCGGCCTGAGCGAGAAAGTAGCGCTCGCGCAGTTCGTCACTCACCTGCTCCAGACGCCGAGCCGAATAGCACGCCTCGCGTGCCTTGCTCAGCGCGCCCTGACTGATATCCGTACCGGTCACTGCGAAATGCTCGGGTAGCTCGCTACCTTGCAGAGCCTCGGCGGCCATGATCGCCAGCGAATAAGGCTCCTCTCCACTGGAGCACCCCACGCTCCACAATTCCCAGGGTTTGCCCAGGCCTGCCGCCAGACGCTCCTGCAGGTACTGCGAGAGCACCTCGAAGGAAGGCGGATGACGAAAGAAACGGGTTTCCTGCACGGTCAGCCGGTCCAGCAGGGTCGACCATTCCACTGCACCACGCGGGCCGTCGGTGACCTGGCGGTAGTAGCTGGCGTAATCCTCGACGCCCAGTTCGCGCATGCGTGCGCTCAGGTTGGTCTGCAGGAACGCGCGCCGCTGCTCGCTGATCACCACGCCGGTACGCGCTTCGAGCAGCGTCTGCCAGTCATGGAAATCGGCTTGCGACATGTCGGTCACCGGGCGCAATGCCCAAACGCCCGCTGACTGCATACCTTCGCCCTGGGTCATGGCTGTGTTGCGGAGACTGCAGCCAGCCTCCGCGCTCCTTTATCAGGCGTCTGGCAGGGTGAAGCCGGACACCGACTTGCGCATCTCACTGGCCATCTTGGCCAGGTTACCAATGCTCTTGGCGGTGGCGGTGGTACCCGAGGACGTCTGCGAGGTGATCTCCTGGATCACGTTCATGGTGTTGGAAATGTGGCCGGCCGAAGAGGCCTGCTGACGGGCAGCGTTGGAGATGTTCTGGATGAGGGCCGCGAGGGTCTTCGATACCTTCTCGATCTCTTCCAGTGCCACACCGGCGTCCTGCGCCAGGCGGGCACCGCGTACCACTTCGGAAGTCGTCTGCTCCATGGAGATAACGGCTTCGTTGGTATCGGTCTGAATAGTTTTTACCAGTGCCTCGATCTGCTTGGTCGCTGCCGAGGAACGTTCTGCGAGGCGCTGTACCTCGTCCGCTACCACGGCGAAGCCGCGGCCCGCATCACCGGCCATGGACGCCTGGATCGCGGCGTTCAGTGCGAGGATGTTGGTCTGGTCGGCAATGTCGTTAATCAGGCTAACGATGTCACCGATCTCCTGGGACGATTCACCGAGGCGCTTGATCCGCTTCGAGGTGTCCTGGATCTGCTCACGGATGTTGTCCATGCCGGTGATGGTGTTGTGTACGACTTCGTTGCCCTTGTTGGCGATGGCTACGGAACGTTCCGCTACCGCGGAAGATTCCGAGGCGTTCGCCGATACCTGGTCAATCGACACGGCCATTTCGTTGATCGCCGCGGAGGCACCGGCGATTTCCTGCGCTTGGTGCTCGGAGGCCTCGGCCAGATGCATCGCCGTGGCCTGGGTTTCCTGGGCCGCACCAGCTACCTGAACGGCGGTCAGGTTGATGGTGGCTACCAGGTCGCGCAGCTGGTCGATGGAGTAGTTGATGGAGTCAGCGATGGCACCGGTGAAGTCTTCGGTTACTGTCGCGGCCACGGTCAGGTCACCGTCTGCGAGGTCGGCGATCTCGTCGAGCAGTCGCAGAATCGCCGCCTGGTTACGTTCGTTCTTCTCGGCGGTTTCAGCCAGACGACGGTTGGTTTCACGCACCATCACCAGGCCGATGAGGATGATCGAGCCCAGCGCCAGACCACCCAGCACATAGCCAAACAGGGTATTGAGTGCACGGCCGGCAGCCAGATCATCGAAACCGGCGGCCAGATCGGACGCTTTGTCCAGCAGGGTCTGCGACACGGTAAAGATGGAGTTCGCCGACTCACGAACCTGGAACAGTTCTGGCGAGGTTTCGAGAATCTCGTCCACCGAACCGGATACGAATTCGAACAGTTCGGAAATCTCGGCCAGACGCTCAAGGGCCTCCTCGTCGGTCACCTGGGTGATTTCCATCGCCGCGTTGCCTTCCAGCATCGCCGCCAGTACACGACCGAACAGGCTGGCATCACGACCGAACATGTCGGCAGCCTGTACCGAGTCTTCGTCACCCGCCAGAACCTTGTTCACCGAACCGAGAATACGTTCGGCCAGCAGCGACTGACGCTGAGCCACGGATACCTGGGCAGCCGGTGCACCGCTTTCCAGCAGGATGTCGACCACTTCCTCGTACTCGACCTGCAGCTGCGGAATGGTTTCCGCCAGGGTGGCGGCTACCTGGTGCAGCGACAATACGGTCTGTTCGCTGGCCAGAATGGCGTCGGTGTTCTGCCGCAGGCTGTCCCAGTCCTTCTGTACCGCAGCCATCTGTGCCTGTACCGACTCGGGTGCCGATGGCAAGCCGCTGCTGGGGTCGCCATCGGTCAGGTAGCCCCAGCGCTGCTGGAAGTCGTTGCGCGCATCGCGCAACAGCCCGAAGGCTTCGGCAGTACCGGTCGCCGCTTCAGTGGCGTTCTTGGCGATACGCTGGGACAGTACGCGCAGCTCACCGGAGTGACTGATGTACTCGGTATCGTAGTTGGACTGGGTGTTGATGTAGGCGAAGTTCGCGAACAACAGCACGATGGAAACGATAAGCACGACGAACAGCGCTGCGATCAGCGTACTGCTGCGTGCCCCCGCCAACAAATTGCCTGCATTGAGTTTTTTCATCATCTGGCCCCCGCCTGGACCGACCGCACTAGGGTTCCCATGTAACGCCAAAGAGCCGGAAGAACCGACCCAACCGAAAATCTGCAGACGCTCGCGTTTTTAGAACGGCCTGCTAATAAGCAACGTCGAGAAAACCCGGATCGGCAGTCAGCGCATGAGGGCTGAACACCAACCAGGGTTGTTCCCGTTGAAAAACACCATGGATGAACGGCGCAATGCTCGCCTCGAGAGGCGGCAGTTGTTCTGAGAATGCATCCACGGGGAAATGCTGCATACCGAAGACTTCGTCGACCGTCAGGCCAGCGAAGATTTCCTGGTGATCAACCACCAGGACCCGCCGCAGCTTGCGCAGCGGCGACAGTTCATTGCCGAAGAAGCCGCACAGGTCCATGATCGGCAGCAGGCGACCACGCACGTTGGCCACCCCCTTGACCCAGCCCTTCACACCCGGCAGCAGGGTGTAGCGCGGCTCGTGCAGAACCTCGCCTACTTCCCCCATCGGCGCGACGAAGAATCGCTCGCCCATGCGAAAGCCGATACCGCTCCAGGTCTGTACGGCAGCCTGTTGCGACGGCAAGCCGGCCGCCAGGGCCCGGCAACGCTGGTCGATCTCGAGGAGGATCTGGAAAGGAGTCTGCGCGTCCGACATGCCAGCCGTGGCCTTCTTCTTATTCAATACACGGACAGCACGGCATCAGCCGGCCAGTACCGCATTGAGAGTTTTCAGCAAGGTTTCTTCGTCGACCGGCTTGGTCAGGTAGTCCTTGGCGCCCTGGCGCTTGCCCCAGACCTTGTCGGTTTCCTGATCCTTGGTGGTAACGATGATCACCGGGATGTGGCTGGTTTCGGCGTCCTTGGTCAGCTGACGAGTCGCCTGAAAACCATTGAGACCCGGCATGACGATGTCCATCAGGACCGCATCCGGCTTCTCCTGACGGGCCAGAGCCACGCCATCGGCGCCGTTTTCCGCTTTCAGTACCTGGTGACCGTGCTTTTCCAGCATGGCGGTCAGCTTGTACATCTCGGTTGGGGAGTCATCAACAATCAGAATTCGAGCCATGGTGTTTCCCAATACAGAAGAGACGTAGAGGCCGTAAGGCCGCTAAATCAGGAGGCTTGTTCCACCGGGGTGAAGTCCGGCACGTGGGCCTTGATCGCACCGAGCAGCTCTTCCTTGCTGAAGGGCTTGGTCAGGTATTGATCGGAGCCGACGATGCGACCCTTGGCCTTGTCGAACAGGCCATCCTTGGAGGACAGCATGATCACCGGGGTGGATTTGAAGGCACTGTTGTTCTTGATCAAGGCACAGGTCTGATACCCATCGAGACGCGGCATCATGATGTCGACAAAGATGATGCTGGGGTGAGTGTCGGCAATCTTGGCCAGGGCATCGAAGCCATCGACCGCGGTGATGACATCACAACCCACTTTTTTCAGCAGAGTTTCAGCGGTGCGACGAATCGTTTTCGAATCGTCGATCACCATCACTTTCAAACCCTCGGAATGCTGTTCCATGTTCGCCCTACCATCGCCTCGGTGAGTCGTTATATTCGCGTTATCAGTATGCCTGAGGCCTAGTCGCCGATGGGCTTGACCCAATCGTCGGGCCTTTTTAGCACACTCTCTAGATGCAATCTATAAGCCTGCCAGGGCGGCGTCAGCCCTTGACCGAGGTCCAGACCGACGCCACCCTGACAGCCTCTTACGGCATGGCCAACTCGGCCTCTACCCTCTAACTCGCGGAGAGTTTATCCCCCATGAGCCTTCGTCTCGGGATCGTCATGGATCCGATTGCCAGCATCTCCTTCAAGAAGGACAGTTCGCTGGCCATGTTGCTGGCCGCTCAAGCACGCGGCTGGTCGTTGTTCTACATGGAGCAGCAGGATCTCTACCAGGTTCGCGGTCAGGCTCGTGCCCGACTGCGCCCACTGGCAGTGTTCAATGACCCGCAGCGCTGGTTCGCCCTCGGCACGGAACAGGACACGCCGCTCGCAGAGCTGGACGTGATCCTGATGCGCAAGGATCCGCCCTTCGATAACGAATTCGTCTACTCCACCTACCTGCTCGAGCAGGCGGAGCGCGACGGCGTACTGGTGGTCAATCGGCCGCAGAGTCTGCGCGACTGCAATGAAAAGTTCTTCGCCACCCAGTTTCCCCAATACACACCGCCGACTCTGGTCAGTCGGCGCCCCGATATTGTGCGCCAGTTTGCCGATGAGCACCGTGACATCATTCTCAAACCCCTTGATGGCATGGGCGGCTCGCAGATCTTTCGCCATCGCGCCGGCGACCCCAACCTCTCGGTGATCCTCGAGTCCCTGACCCTGCACGGCCAGCAGCAGATCATGGTGCAGGCCTACCTGCCGGCCATCAAGGACGGCGACAAGCGCATCCTGATGATAGACGGCGAGCCGGTACCCTACTGCCTGGCGCGCATTCCCGCCGCCGGTGAGACCCGCGGCAACCTGGCAGCCGGCGGACGCGGCGAAGCCCGGCCGTTGACCGAACGTGATCGCGAGATTGCCGCGGCAGTCGGACCCACCCTGCGTGAAAAAGGGCTTATTTTCGTCGGTCTCGACGTCATCGGTGATCATCTGACAGAAATCAATGTTACCAGCCCGACCTGCATCCGCGAGATCGATGCCGCTTTCGACACCCGTATCGGCGAGCGCCTGATGGACTGCATTGCCAGCAAACGCGGGTTAAAAGCTTGACGCAAGTGGCAGCCTGACGCCTGCAACTTGCAGGCGCCCACTGCTACCCGGCAGACTGCGCCCCATTCGTAAGCAGACCCGATACGCGATGAACGCAGCAGCAGCCACCCCGACCACCGTTTCCTCCGCTACCGTCCGTCCGGCGGATCGCCTGGGGTTCACCCTGTTCCTCGCCGCAGCCCTGCATGTGGCACTGATTCTCGGCGTCGGCTTCACCCTGGAGTCGCCGCCGGAAATCAGCAAGACGCTGGAAATCACTCTGTCCACCTTCAAGAGCGACAAGGCGCCGGAGAAGGCCGACTTCCTCGCACAGGACAACCAGCAGGGCAGCGGCACGCTGGAGCATGCCGCCGCACCGAAGACCACCGAGCAGGCGATGTTCCAGGACAGCGAGGTGCGCAAGGTCACTCCACCAGCCACCCCGCAACAGCCTGCCACCAGACAGGAAGCGCCCAAGGCCGCCGTTGCCACACGCGCCCCACAGCAGCAGAAAACACCCGTCAAGCGCGAGGAAGCCAAACCGGTTCCACAGACACGTCCGGCCCCGGTGTTCGACTCGGCCCAGCTCTCGGCAGAAATCGCCAGCCTGGAAGCCGAACTGGCGCAGGAAGTTCAGGCCTACGCCAAGCGCCCGAAGATCCACCGCCTCAACGCCGCCTCGACCATGCGTGACAAGGGCGCCTGGTACAAGGACGAGTGGCGCAAGAAGGTCGAACGCGTCGGCAACCTCAATTATCCGGATGACGCCCGCCGCCAGCGCATCTACGGCAGCCTGCGCCTGCTGGTGTCGATCAACCGCGACGGTTCGCTGTACGAGGTACAGGTCTTGGAATCCTCCGGCCAGCCCGTACTCGACCAGGCTGCACAGCGCATCGTGCGCCTGGCCGCCCCTTATGCCCCCTTCACCGGCGACCTGGCCGATATCGATCGTCTTGAAATCATCCGCACCTGGCGCTTCGAGCGTGGCGACCGGCTGTCGAGCAACTAGCCCGACATACCTGACGCACCCTGCGGCGCCTTTCATCCGCGCCAGGTTCTGGTACCAGAAACGATCGTCGCCCCGGACAGCGTCACGACTGAACAGCCCTGCAGCTTGAAGCCCGGCGCCTTAAAGCTGAAACTAGCCGCCATGAAGAACTCAGCCCCCACCTCGCTCAAGCACCATTTCCTGATCGCCATGCCGCATATGGCCGATCCGAATTTTGCGCAGACCGTTACCTATCTGGTCGAACACAACGAACAGGGGGCGATGGGCCTGGTGATCAACAAGCCCAACGGCCTCAACCTGGCCGACGTGCTGGAGCAGTTACGCCCTGACGAGGAGCCCGCAGCGCTGTGCCACAGCCTGCCGATCTTCGCGGGCGGCCCGGTACAGACTGATCGCGGCTTCGTTCTGCATCCGCTCGGCCCGCAGTTCCAGGCGACACTGGAGCTGGGCGAGCTGGGACTTTCGACCTCCCAGGACGTGCTGTTCGCCATCGCCGACGGCAGCGGCCCGGAGCGTTACCTGATCACCCTCGGCTACGCCGGCTGGGAAGCGGGGCAACTGGAAGCCGAGCTGGCCGACAACGCCTGGCTGACCTGCCCTGCCGACAGCAGCATTCTCTTCGACCTGCCTTACGACCAGCGCCTCAATGCCGCTGCAGCACGCCTGGGAGTCAACCTCAGCCTGCTGACCTCGCAGGTCGGGCACGCCTGATGAGCGACAAGCCACTGCGCCTGCTGCTCGGCTTCGACTACGGCACCAAGCAGATCGGCGTCGCTGTCGGCCAGGTGATCACCGGCCAGGCACGCGAACTGTGCGTGCTCAAGGCGCAAAATGGCGTGCCTGACTGGAGCCGCGTCGAGGCGCTGATCAAGGAATGGCAACCGGACGCCGTGGTCGTCGGCCTGCCGCTGAACATGGACGGCACCCCGAGCGAGATGAGCGCCCGCGCCGAGAAGTTCGCGCGCCGCCTCAACGGCCGCTTCAACCTGCCTGCCTACACCCACGACGAGCGCCTGACCACCTTCGAAGCCAAGGGCCAGCGCCTGCGCGAAGGCCAGAGTGGCGGCTATCGCGAGCGCCCGGTCGATGCCATTGCCGCCGCCCTGCTGCTGCAGGGATGGCTAGAGGAAAACTGCACGGTCTGAGAGCTACCTGCGTTGCCGATGCTGCGTTACAAACAGGCTCGGAATGCTCATTTACAACTCGTAAACTGCGCTTCCTCGCCTGTTTTTGCCTTGCCTCGGCGGCCTCGCCTACGCTCTCAGAAGCTGTTCATATTTGGAGTTTCGCCATGCTACCCAACCCCAACGACCTGCTGCCGGCCATGGCCAGTGCGCTGACCCAGCACCTCAATCAGCGCCAGATCAGCGAGCCGCGCTTCATCGGCATCCGCACTGGCGGCGTCTGGGTCGCCCAGGCCCTGCTGCAGGCGCTGGGCCGCGATGACGCCCTTGGCATCCTCGACGTGTCCTTCTACCGCGACGACTTCACCCAGAACGGCCTGCACCCGCAGGTGCAGCCGTCGGAGCTGCCGTTCGAGATCGAAGGCCAGCACCTGGTGCTGATCGACGACGTATTGATGAGCGGGCGCACCATCCGCGCCGCGCTGAACGAACTGTTCGACTATGGTCGCCCGGCCAGCGTGACCCTGGTCAGCCTGCTCGACCTCAATGCCCGCGAACTGCCGATTCGCCCCGACGTGGTCGGCGCCACCCTGTCGCTGGCAGCCAACGAGCGGGTAAAATTGTCCGGCCCCACGCCGCTGACCCTCGAACTCCAGACGCTCGCCAACTGAGACTTCCCGCGATGACGCCACTCGCCGCCAAGCGCCCGCTGCAACTGAATGACCAAGGTCAGTTGCGCCACTTTCTCTCACTCGACGGCCTGCCCCGTGAGCTGCTGACCGAAATCCTCGACACCGCCGACTCCTTCCTCGAAGTCGGTGCGCGCGCGGTGAAGAAGGTCCCGCTGCTGCGCGGCAAGACCGTGTGCAACGTGTTCTTCGAGAACTCCACGCGCACCCGCACCACCTTCGAGCTGGCCGCCCAGCGCCTGTCGGCCGACGTCATCAGCCTCAACGTCTCGACCAGCTCCACCAGCAAGGGCGAGACGCTGTTCGACACTCTGCGCAACCTCGAAGCGATGGCCGCCGACATCTTCGTCGTGCGCCATGCCGACTCCGGCGCCGCGCACTTCATCGCCGAACATGTGTGCCCGAACCTGGCGATCATCAACGGTGGCGATGGCCGTCATGCGCACCCGACCCAGGGCATGCTCGACATGCTCACCATCCGCCGCCACAAGGGCGACTTCGAAAAACTCTCGGTGGCCATCGTCGGCGACATCCTGCACTCGCGGGTGGCGCGCTCGAACATGCTGGCGCTGAAAACCCTGGGCTGCCCGGATATCCGCGTGATCGCCCCGAAGACCCTGCTGCCCGTCGGTCTGGAGGAAAGCTACGGCGTGCGCGTATTCAGCGACGCCAGTGAAGGCCTCAAGGACGTCGACGTGGTGATCATGCTGCGCCTGCAGCGCGAGCGCATGCAGGGCGGCCTGCTGCCCAGCGAAGGCGAGTTCTATCGCCTGTTCGGCCTCACCGAGCAACGCCTCAAGCTGGCCAAGCCGGATGCGCTGGTGATGCACCCTGGGCCGATCAACCGCGGCGTGGAGATCGAATCGGCGGTGGCCGACGGCCCGCAATCGGTGATTCTCAATCAGGTCACCTACGGCATCGCCATCCGCATGGCCGTGCTGTCTATGGCCATGAGCGGGCAGACCGCGCAACGTCAACTCAACGCCGAGGAGGCCAACTGATGCGTACCGCAATCCTCGGCGCCCGCGTGATCGACCCGGCCAGCAGCCTGGATCAGATCAGCGATCTGTATGTCGACGGCGGCAAGCTGGCCGCCATCGGCCAGGCGCCAGCCGGCTTCACTGCCGACCAGACCCTCGACGCCCAGGGCCTGGTCGCCGCACCGGGCCTGGTCGACCTGTCGGTGGCCCTGCGCGAGCCGGGCTACAGCCGCAAGGGCAGCATCGCCACGGAAACCCTGGCTGCAGCCGCCGGCGGGGTCACCAGCCTGTGCTGCCCGCCGCTCACCAAGCCGGTGCTGGATACCTCGGCCGTGGCCGAGCTGATCCTCGACCGCGCCCGCGAAGCCGGGCATACCAAGGTTTTCCCGATTGGCGCGCTGAGCAAGGGCCTGGCTGGCGAACAGCTCGCCGAGCTGGTCGCCCTGCGTGACGCCGGCTGCGTGGCCTTCGGCAACGGACTGACCAACTTCGCCAGCACCCGCAGCCTGCGTCGCGCACTGGAATATGCCGCCACCTTCGATCTGCAGGTGGTTTTCCACTCGCAGGACGCCGATCTGGCCGAAGGCGGCCTGGCCCACGAAGGTCCGACCGCCAGTTTCCTCGGCCTGGCCGGCATCCCGGAAACCGCCGAAACCGTGGCCCTGGCCCGTGACCTGCTGCTGGTGGAACAGAGCGGCGTACGCGCACACTTCAGCCAGATCACCAGCGCCCGCGGTGCCGAGCTGATCGCCGCCGCCCAGGCCCGCGGCCTGCCGGTGACCGCCGATGTGGCGCTGTATCAGCTGATACTCACCGACGAGGCGCTGATCGATTTCTCCAGTCTCTACCACGTGCAGCCGCCGCTGCGCTCGCGCGCCGACCGTGAGGGTCTGCGCGAGGCCGTGAAAGCCGGGGTGATCTCGGCCATCGCCAGCCACCACCAGCCGCACGAACTCGATGCCAAGCTGGCGCCCTTCGCCGCCACCGAGCCGGGCATCAGCAGTGTGCAACTGCTGCTGCCACTGGCCCTGAGCCTGGTACAGGACGGCTTGCTCGATCTGCCGACACTGCTGGCGCGTCTGTCCAGCGGCCCCGCCGCTGCACTGCGTCTGCCGGCCGGCAGCCTGAGCGTCGGCAACGCTGCCGATATCGTGCTGTTCGACCCGCAAGCCTCGACCGTGGCCGGCGAGCAGTGGTACTCCAAGGGCAGCAACTGCCCGTTCATCGGCCATTGCCTGCCCGGCGCTGTGCGTTACACGCTGGTCGACGGGCATATCAGCTACCAGAGCTGAGCCTTCCGAGCCCGCCGCCTGGCGGGCTCGCCTCTCATAGGCGACGCCCCCTTACAACGCTCATCCCATCCGCGACACGCCCCACTCTCGGCACGACATTGGACGAATGCGTGACTCAACGGTCATGATCCTCGTCAGGTTAGGCAGCCGAAATTTTCAAACGCCAACGCCCTATGACCCCATCCGCGCCAGGAGGCGCCGGCCTGGCGTCGCGCTGGCCTTGTTCAGGAGCTTTTGAGTTATGTCGCGCTTACCTGTGATCGTGGGTTTTGGGGGTTACAACGCAGCCGGGCGCAGCTCCTTCCATCATGGTTTCCGTCGTACCGTGCAGGAGTCGCTGGAACCCCGGGCGCGTCAGGAAACCCTGGCCGGGCTGGCGCAGATGATGAAGCTGGTGCGCGTGGTCGATGGCCAGTACCAGGATCAGGATGGCCAGCCGCTGAGCCTGGCCGAGATCGAGAGCCGCTACGCCAGGCAGATCCTCGCCGGCACCCTGGTGCGCCGCATCGAGAAGCAGCATCTGGACCCGGACGCCGCGCACTGGCAGAAAAGCATCGGTGTCGCCCCCGCCAACGGCGCCAGCCTGAGCTTCGTCACCCAGCGCAAGCAATTGCCCGAACCGCTGCCGGCCAACTGGTCGGTGGAAGAACTCGAAGGCAATGAAGTGCGCATCACCCTGCACGACAGCTGCGAATTCAAGGTCGACAGCTACCGCCCGCTGGCGGTGAAATCCGCCGGCCAGTTGCCCACCGGCTTCGAGCCGAGTGAGCTGTACAACGCCCGTTTCCACCCGCGCGGTCTGGCCATGACCGTGGTCGGTGTCACCGACGCGCTGCGCTCGGTGGGCATCGACTGGCAACGCATCGTCCAGCACGTCGCACCGGACGAGATCGCGGTGTTCGCCAGCTGCATCATGAGCCAGCTCGACGAGAACGGCTTCGGCGGCATGATGCAGTCGCGCCTGAAGGGCGGCCGCGTTACCGCCAAACAGCTGGCCCTGGGTCTGAACACCATGCCGGCCGACTTCATCAACGCCTACGTGCTCGGCAGCGTCGGCACCACCGGCAGCATCACCGGCGCCTGCGCCACCTTCCTCTACAACCTGCAGAAGGGCATCGAACAGATCGCCGCCGGCAAGGCCCGCGTGGTCATCGTCGGCAGCAGCGAGGCGCCGATCAATCAGGAGTGCATCGAGGGCTACGGCGCCATGGGCGCACTGGCGACCGAAGAAGGCCTGCGCCAGATCGAAGGCAAGAGCGAGGTGGACTTCCGCCGTGCCAGCCGCCCGTTCGGCGACAACTGCGGTTTCACCCTGGCCGAGGCCTGCCAGTTCGTGGTGCTGATGGACGACGAGCTGGCCCTGGAACTGGGCGCCGACATTCACGGCGCGGTGCCGGACGTGTTCATCAACGCCGACGGTTTCAAGAAGTCCATCTCCGCCCCCGGCCCGGGCAACTACCTGACCGTGGCCAAGGCCGTGGCCAGCGCCGTGCAACTGCTCGGCCTGGACGCCGTGCGCCAGCGCAGCTTCGTTCACGCCCACGGTTCCAGTACACCGGCCAACCGCGTCACCGAATCGGAAATCCTCGACCGTGTCGCCGCCGCCTTCGGCATCGAGCAATGGCCGGTTACCGCGGTGAAGGCGTTCGTCGGCCATTCCCTGGCCACCGCCAGCGGCGACCAAGTGATCGGCGCCCTCGGCGCCTTCAAGTACGGCATCGTGCCCGGCCTGAAGACCATCGACGCCGTCGCCGGTGACGTGCATCAGGAGCACCTGAGCCTTTCCACTGTCGATCGCAAGGTCGGCGAGAATGCGCTGGACGTGGCCTTCATCAACTCCAAGGGCTTCGGCGGCAACAATGCCAGCGCCCTGGTACTGGCCCCGCACGTGGTCGAGCGCATGCTGCGCAAGCGTCACGGCCAGGCTGCCTTCGACGCCTATCTGGCGCGCCGCGAGGGCACCCGTGCTGCCGCAGCCGCCTACGACCAGCAGGCGCTGCTGGGCAAGCTGGACATCATCTACAACTTCGGCAAGGACATGATCGACGACCAGGCGATCTCCATCAGCACCGAGGAGATCAAGGTGCCCGGCTTCGACCAGCCGCTGGTGTTCAGGAAGGACGCGCGTTACAGCGATATGCTCGATTGAACATAGCACGAGCGTAGGAGCGGCTTCAGCCGCGATTCCTTCCCGAGGGGCGGCGTACGGCAAACTTCGCGGCTGAAGCCGCTCCTACGCCAAGGGCCTTAGGATCGTAGGTTGCGTGCCAGCTCGATCAGCTCGCCCCGCCAAGGCGCCACAGCCGGCAGCGCCAGAAATGACGGATTGAGGAAGGATTCGCGCGCCTCGTAGGTCAGCGGCTCACCGGCGAGATTCAGCACCTCGCCACCGGCCCCCTCCAGCACGCCCTGCGCGGCGGCGGTGTCCCACTGCGAGGTGGGCGCTAGACGCGGATAGCAGTCGGCATTGCCTTCGGCCAGCAGGCAGAACTTCAACGAACTGCCGATACTGGCCAGTGCCGGCTCACCGAAACGTTCAGCCAGCCCCGCGAGCAGGGTTTCCTGCGCCGGGCTCGAATGGCGCTTGCTGGCCACCAGCGTGAAACCTTGTGCCGGCGCCAGACGCACGCGGATCGGTGTTTGTTCACCTGGCACCTCGCTGCACCAGGCGCCCAGGCCAGCACCGCCGTAATAGCAGCGGCCGCTGGCCGGAATGCCGACCACACCGAAGATCACGCGACCCTGCTCGATCAGCGCGACATTGACAGTGAACTCCTCCGACCCGGCGATGAACTCCTTGGTGCCATCAAGCGGATCGACCAGCCACCAGCGCGTCCAGGCGGCACGCTCGGCCAGCGGAATATTGGCCGCTTCCTCCGACAGCACCGGAATATCCGGCGCCAGCGCGCGCAGACCGTCGACCAGGATGTGGTGGGCAGCCAGGTCGGCAGCGGTGACCGGCGAGGCATCGGCCTTCTCCGTCACCGCCACGTCGCTGCGCCAATACGGCAGAATCGCCGCGCCGGCGGCCCGCACCCGTTCGATCACAGGAGCAATGAAGGGATGGTTCACGGGCGGAACTCCCCGCGCTGAGTGAGCAGATCGCGTACCAGGTACAAGGCTGCCAGCGCGCGCCCCTCGCTGAACTGCTCGTGCTGGGCCAGGCTCGACAGCTCGCGCAGGCTGATGCGATCGACCCGCATCGGCTCGGGCTCGTCACCGGGCAGACGTTCCTCGTACAGGTTGCGCGCCAGCACCACCTGAATCTTCTGGCTCATGTAGCCAGGCGACAGACTCAGTTCGGTGATGTATTCCAGCTCGTGCGCACCAAACCCCGCCTCCTCCTTGAGCTCGCGATTGGCCGCCACCAGCACGTCTTCCCCCGGTTCGATCAGGCCCTTGGGCAGCGACAGCTGGTAGTCGTCGGTGCCGCCGCAGTATTCCTCGACCAGCACGGCGTGCTCGGCATCGAGCATCGCCACCACCATCACCGCACCATAACCGGCGCCCTTGCCCACCAGTCGCTCATAGGTGCGCTCGGTACCGTTGGAGAAACGCAACTGCACCTCCTCGACACGGAACAGGCGGCTGCTGGCGACGATCTCGCGGGCGAGAACCGTAGGTTTTTGACGCATGGGGCGACTCCTTGGCGAGACCTGGTCGGGTATCATACAGCGGCTTTTGCGATTATCCCGGCGCAGATTGCACGTTCGCGACGCGCGCCGGCAGATTCACGACTTTCATCACCTGGCGCGCCCATGCCCTCACTACCCTGGCACCAGATCGACACAGTCCTGCTGGACATGGATGGCACCCTGCTCGACCTGCACTTCGACAATCATTTCTGGCTCAGGCACCTGCCGCAACGCTATGCCGAGCATCACGGCATCAGCCTCGCGCTGGCCGAGGCCGAGCTGCTGCCGCTGTTTCGCCAACACGCCGGCACGCTGAACTGGTACTGCACGGATTTCTGGAGCCGCGAACTGAAGCTGTCGATCCGCGAGCTCAAACGCGAGGTTGCTCACCTGATTGCCCTGCGCCCGGATGCCGAGATGTTTCTGCGTGCGCTACGTGAGGCCGGCAAGCGCGTGGTACTGATCACCAACGCTCACCGCGACTCGCTGTCGCTGAAGATGGAGCAGGTGCAACTGGCAACCTGGTTCGAGCGGATGATCAGCTCCCACGACTACGGTTTTCCCAAGGAAGACCAGCAGTTCTGGTTCGCCCTGCGCCAGGACGTCGACTTCGACCCGGCGCGCAGCCTGTTCATCGATGACAGCCTGCCGATTCTGCGCAGTGCCGGTCAGTTCGGCGTCGCCCATCTGCTTGCCGTGCGCCAGCCGGACAGCCAGAGCGGGCCGAAGAACACCGAGGAGTTCGCTGCGGTAGAGGATTACCGGGCATTGCTGCAAGGCCTCGAATAGCCCTGACGCAAGGCGGGAAGCCTGGGCGCTTCCCGCACGGGTCCGGTCACTCGGGGATGCGCAGGACCTGACCCGGATAGATCTTGTCCGGATGGCTGAGCATCGGTTTGTTCGCCTCGAATATCTTCATGTAGGCGTTGGCATTTCCGTACTCGGCCTTGGCGATGGCACTGAGGGTGTCGCCCTTCTTCACCGTGACGAAGCGCGCCTCGGGTGCCGCCGCGGCGACACTGATGCGATCCTCCACCTCGGCGACACCGGCGACATTGCCCAGGGCCAGAAGAATTTTCTCCTTCTCTTCCTGGCTGGCCACCTCGCCGGCGGCGATCACCTTGTCGCCCTCGACGCTGACCTGAATGTTCGGGTTACCCAGGCCTACCTTGGCCACATGCTCCTTGAGCGATTCGGCGGCCTGCGCCTCCTGGCCGACCAGCGATTCCCACAGCTTGACTCCGGCTTCTTTGACAAACGCGAACATACCCATGGCGATGCCTCTCGTTCCTTGTGGATGACCGGACCAGCAGCGTCCGGAAAGGCAAGTCTAGACCATGGAGAAACGCCGGGAGCGACGCTACCCCCGAGCGGGCGCCGGGCTGTAGATTCGCGGAACGCTATGGTGCGGCAGATGAATGAGGTTGAGGCGATGGCGGCGTGCCCAGCGAACGCACAGATCGGTCGGCGCGGACAGGCTCACCAGGCTGGCGAAACCGGCGCGCACCGCCTTGTGGATCAGTTCCAGGCTGCAGCGACTGGTGACCACGGCAAAGCCACTGCGGGCGTCGCGGCTTTCACGACTTAACGCGCCGATCAGCTTGTCCAGCGCGTTGTGCCGGCCAATGTCTTCTCGGCACAGGACAATCTCACCGAGTTCGTCGACGAACAGCGCTGCGTGCAGCGCACCGCTCTGGCGCGCCAGCTTCTGCATCTCGCCGATGCGTGTACGCAGATCGGCCAGGTGCGCAGCCGGTGGCAGCGGGTTGACGCTCAGGGTGTCGAGTTGCGGCAAGGCCTGCTCCAGTGCCTCGACACCGCACAGACCGCAACCACTGGTGCCGGCCAGACTGCGCCGCTGCTGCTTGAGCGTCCAGAATGCACGACTGGCGATCTGCACCTCGGCACTGAACGCCTCGCCCGCGCGCCGGACCTGAATGTCGTAGATATCCTTTGCTGCCCCGACGACAGCGGACGTGAGGCTGAAGCCGACGATGAAGTCCTCCAGCGCGCTGGGCGAAACCATCATCACCGCATGGCTGATGCCGTTGTAGGCGATGGCCAGCGCACACTCCTCGGCCAGCAGCGCATGGCCCACACTGGCGGCCTCGTCCAGTTCGACATAGGCGTAGCCGTCCGGCATTTGGGCAGTGGCGCTTTCGGCAAGCGGATCGGCAGTACGGTGTGACATGTGGCGCGGATTCCTCGCGAGGATCGCAGGGTGCCGGGTGACGTCCTGCACAACAGCCAGATTGCAGCGTTCAGACAGTAGCAGGCCGGGGTTCGATCTGTCCGCGCGACTCACGCAGCACCTGCAGCGCGAACTCGCTCAGGCCCTCGCCGCCGCAGGCATCCAGATGCGCGTACAGCGCCGTGCGCATCTGCGGGTCCCACTGTCGCCGCAGGTGCTGCGCGTATTCCACCCGTGCCTGAACGGCATCGGGCTGCGAGGCGAAGAAGGCACCGATCTGGTTGGCCATCTTGATCAGTTGCGTGGCATTCATGCCCATGGCTGCACTCCGCTAATGGATGGGTACAGATTGGCGCAGGGCAGGTGCGCACGGCCCTGCCTGCCGATCAGAGGCTTCATAGCTGCACCACCGGCAACAGGCTGACCTGCTCGCGGGTGAAGGCATCGAACTGCTGCTGCCAGTCAGACGGCGTCTCGACCTTGCGCACCTGCACTGCCGTGACCTTGTACTCCGGACAGTTGGTGGCCCAGTCGGAATTATCGGTGGTGATCACGTTGGCCCCGGATTCCGGATGGTGGAATGTGGTGTACACCACGCCCGGCTGCATGCGCTCGGTGACCTTGGCACGCATCACGGTCTCGCCGGCGCGGCTGTTGATGCCGACCCAGTCGCCATCCTTGATGCCGCGATCCTCGGCGTCCACCGGGTGCAGTTCGAGAACGTCCTCGGCATGCCAGGCCCTGTTGGCGGTGCGCCGGGTCTGCGCGCCGACGTTGTACTGCGAGAGGATGCGCCCGGTGGTCAGCACCAGCGGCCGCTTGCGCGAGGTACGCTCCTCGGTCGGGATGTACTCGGTGACCATGAAGCGTCCCTTGCCGCGCACGAAGGCGTCCTCATGCATGATCGGCGTGCCCTGCGGCGCGTTGTCGTTGCACGGCCACTGAATGCTGCCCAGGCGCTCGAGCTTGGCGTAGCTGACACCGGTGAAGGTCGGCGTGAGAGCAGCAATCTCGTCCATGATCTCGGACGGATGGTTGTAGTGCATCGGGTAGCCGAGGGCGTTGGACAAGGCCACGGTCACTTCCCAGTCTTCCTTGCCTGCCAGCGCCGGCATCACTTTGCGCACCGGCGAGATGCGCCGCTCGGCGTTGGTGAAGGTGCCGTTCTTCTCCAGGAAGGAGGCGCCAGGCAGGAATACATGGGCGTACTTGGCGGTTTCGTTGAGGAACAGGTCCTGGACCACCACGCACTCCATGGCCTTGAGCGCATCGGTGACGTGCTGGGTATCGGGATCGGACTGCGCCGGGTCCTCGCCCTGGATGTACATGCCCTTGAAGGTGCCGGCATGCGCCGCAGCCAGCATGTTGGGAATGCGCAGGCCCGGCTCGTCGAGCAGCTTTACGCCCCAGGCAGCCTCGAACTGCGGCCGCGCCACAAGATCGGAGACGTGGCGGTAGCCCGGCAACTCGTGGGGGAAGGAGCCCATGTCGCATGAGCCCTGCACGTTGTTCTGCCCGCGCAGCGGGTTCACGCCGACGCCGGGACGGCCGATGTTGCCGGTGGCCATGGCCAGGTTGGCGATGGCCATCACGGTGGACGAGCCCTGGCTGTGCTCGGTGACGCCCAGGCCGTAGTAGATCGCCGCATTGCCGCCAGTGGCGTAGAGACGCGCAGCAGCGCGTACCGAGGCGGCCGGCACACCGGTCATGGCTTCCATGGCCTCGGGGCTGTTGCGCTGCTCACTGACGAATGCACGCCATTGCGCGAAGGCTTCCGTCTCGCAACGCTCGGCGACGAAGGCCTCGTTGACCAGGCCCTCGGTGACGATCACGTGGCCCAGACTGTTGAGCAGCGCGACGTTGCTGCCCGGACGCAGTTGCAGGTGGTGCTCGGCACGGATGTGCGGGCTGCGTACCAGGTCGATACCGCGCGGGTCGGCGACGATCAGCTTGGCGCCCTGGCGCAGGCGACGCTTGAGCTGCGAGCCGAATACCGGGTGGCCGTCAGTGGGGTTGGCACCGATCACCAGCACCACGTCGGCGGACAGCACCGAGTCGAAGTCCTGGGTACCGGCGGACTCGCCGAGGGTCACCTTGAGGCCGTAGCCAGTCGGCGAGTGGCAGACGCGGGCGCAGGTGTCGACGTTGTTGTTGCCGAAGGCGGCGCGCACCAGTTTCTGCACCAGGTAGGTTTCCTCGTTGGTGCAGCGCGAGGAGGTCAGGCCGCCGACCGCATTGCGGCCGTACTGTGCCTGGATCTCCTTGAAACGCCGGGCGGCGTGACCGATGGCCTCGTCCCAGCTCACCGGGCGCCACGGCTCATGGATGCTGTCGCGGATCATCGGCGTCCTGATGCGGTCCGGGTGGGTCGCGTAGCCCCAGGCGAAGCGGCCCTTGACGCAGGCGTGGCCGTGATTGGCGTGGCCGTTCTTGTTCGGCACCATGCGCACCACGGTGTTGCCCTTGACCTCGGCATTGAACGAGCAGCCAACGCCGCAGTAAGCGCAAGTGGTGGCGACGCTGCGCTCGGCCTGGCCCATCTCGATCACCGACTTTTCCATCAGTGTGGCGGTCGGGCAGGCGTTGACGCAGGCGCCGCAGGACACACACTCGGAGTCGAGGAAGTCCTCGTCCTGGCCGGCGGCCACGCGCGAATCGAAACCACGGCCGTCGATGGTCAGGGCGAAGGTGCCCTGCACTTCCTCACAGGCGCGCACGCAGCGGTTGCAGACGATGCACTTGGACGGGTCGTAGCTGAAATAGGGGTTGGACTCGTCCCTGGTCTCGGCCAGGTGGGTCTTCACCGGGTCGTAGCGCACTTCGCGCAGGCCGACCACCCCGGCCATGTCCTGCAGCTCGCAGTTGCCGTTGGCCGAGCAGGTCAGGCAGTCCAGCGGGTGGTCGGAGATGTACAGCTCCATGGTGCCGCGTCGCAGTTCGGCCAGTTTCGGGCTTTGCGTGCGCACCACCATGCCCGGCTCCACCGGGGTGGTGCAGGACGCCGGGAAGCCGCGGCGGCCTTCGATTTCCACCATGCACAGGCGGCACGAGCCGAACGGCTCCAGGCTGTCGCTGGCGCACAGCTTGGGCACGGCAATGCCGGCCTCCTGGGCCGCACGCATCAGCGAGGTGCCGGCGGGCACGGTGATGGCGTTGCCGTCGATTTCCAGAGTTACCGGAGCACCGCTGCGAGCAGGGGTGCCATAGTCGAGTTCACGATACAGGGCCATGGGGACGCCTCCGGATTAGCGGGCTTCGGCGCTGTCTTGCGACATGCCGAAGTCCTCGGGAAAGTGGTTGAGAGCGCTCATCACCGGATAGGGCGTCATGCCGCCAAGGGCGCAGAGCGAGGCGCAGAGCATGGTGTCGCAGAGGCTCTTGAGCAGCTCGATGCGCCCCGGTTGCGGCCCTTCGGAACGAGCCACGATGATTTGCGACAGCAGCTCCTCACCTCGGGTCGAGCCGATCCGGCAGGGCGTGCACTTGCCGCACGACTCCACTGCGCAGAACTCCATGGCGTAGCGCGCCATGTCGGCCATGTCGACGCTGTCGTCGAACACCACGATGCCGCCGTGACCAAGCACGGCGCCGAGGGCGGCGAACGACTCGTAATCCAGCGGTGTGTCGAACTGCGACTCGGGCAGGTAGGCGCCGAGCGGGCCACCGACCTGCACCGCGCGGATCGGCCGGCCACTGGCCGAGCCGCCGCCGTATTCGTAGAGCAGCTCGCGCAGGGTGATGCCGAAGGCCTTCTCGATCAGGCCGCCACGGGCGATGTTGCCGGTCAGCTGGATCGGCAGGGTGCCGAGCGAGCGGCCCATGCCGTAGTCCCTGTAGTAGGCGCCGCCCTTGTCGAGGATGATCGGCACCGAAGCCAGCGAGATCACGTTGTTGATTACCGTCGGCTTGCCGAACAGGCCCTCGATGGCCGGCAGCGGCGGCTTCGGCCGCACGGTGCCGCGCTTGCCCTCGATACTCTCGAGCAGTGCGGTTTCTTCGCCGCAGATATAGGCGCCGGCGCCGCGGCGCAACTCCAGGTGGAAGGCCTTGCCACTATCGAGCACGTTGTCGCCCAGGTAGCCGGCGGCCGTTGCTCGGGCGATGGTTTCGAGCAGCACGGCTTCGGCGTGCGGGTACTCCGAACGCAGGTAGATATAGCCGCGCGTAGCTCCCACCGCGAGACCGGCGATGGTCATGCCCTCGATCAGCACGTAGGGGTCGTCTTCCATCACCATGCGGTCGGAGAAGGTGCCCGAGTCGCCCTCGTCGGCGTTGCAGACGATGTACTTCTGCTCGGCCTGGCAACCGAGCACCGTGCGCCACTTGATGCCGGTGGGGAATGCCGCGCCGCCACGGCCACGCAGACCGGATTCGGTGACTTCGGCGACGATCGCCTCGGGCGTCATGCCGAGGGCGCGCTTGAGGCCGCGGTAGCCGTCGTGGGCGATGTAGTCCTCCAGCGACAGCGGATCGGTGATGCCGACACGGGCGAAGGTCAGGCGCTCCTGGCGCTTGAGGTACTCGATCTCCTCGGTCAGGCCATGGCCCAGCGCATGCGCCTTGCCTTCGAGGAAACCGGCATCGAACAGGCCGGCGACATCACGCGCCCTGACCGGACCATAGGCCACACGCCCCGCCGGCGTGGCGACCTCGACCAGCGGCTCGAGCCAGAACAGCCCGCGCGAGCCGTTGCGCACCAGCTTCACCTCGATATTGCGCGCTGCAGCTTCGGCGACGATGGCTCGGGCCACCTTGTCGGCGCCCAGGCTGAGCGCTGTGGCATCGCGCGGGACGAAAACGGTAATGGCCTTGCTCATGCCAGGGCCTCCTGTTGCGCCAGCAGCGCCAGCACTTCCTCGGCGTCGACACGACCGTGCAGTTCGCCATTGAGCATCACGCTCGGTGCGCAGGCGCAGTTGCCCAGGCAGTACACCGGCTCGAAACTGAGGCTGCCGTCCTCGCGAGTCTCGCCCAGCGGCAGGCCGAGCCTGCTCTCCAGCTCAGCGGTCAGCGCCTTGACGCCCATCGACTGGCAGGCCTCGGCCTGACACAACTTGAGTACCTGGCGACCGGGCGGCGTGGCGCGGAAATCGTGATAGAAGCTGACCACTCCGTGTACCTCGGCACGCGACAGGCACAGGTCCTCGGCGATCAGCGGCAACAGCTCGGGCGGTACGGCGCCGAGCCGATCCTGAATGTCATGGAGGATGGGTAGCAGGGCGCCGGGCCGGCCGCGGTGAGCCGCGAGCACCTCACGGGCGACGGCCTCGCACTGCTCGGGGGCGAAGCGCTGGGGAAGAAGAGCCATGTTCGATGCTCCAGCCGGCGGCCATATCGGTGCGGTCAGAAGACAAGCCCACCGAGGTTGACGGGCACTCATCCCAGACGCAGCCGAAAGGCTCGCCACATATGAAGTAAAGTTCTTATACTTGGTCGCCATGCGCCCATGAATGGCAAACTATCATGGGAAATCGCCCGATCAAATATGAAGCATTGAGCATATGATCCGTATCGACATCCAGCCTCGCTGGCGTTTCCACCAGCGTGACGGCAGCAGCCTCGACCCGCAGGGGCTGGAGCTGCTGCAGGCCGTGCACGACACCGGCAAGCTGACCGAAGCTGCCGCCCGCGTCGGCTATTCCTATCGCCACGCGTGGAACCTGCTGGGCAAGTGGCAGACCTTCTTCGGCAGCCCGCTGATCGAGCTGGAGCGCGGCAAGGGCGCACGGCTGGCGCCGCTGGGGGAAAAGCTGCTGTGGGCCGACCAGCGTATTCGTGCACGCCTGTCGCCACAGCTCGACAACCTGGCAGGCGAGCTGGAGCTGGAGCTGAACCGGGTACTGCAGGCCAGCACCCCGGGCCTGCGCATCCACGCCAGCCACGGTTTTGCCGTGGCGGCGTTGCGCGAGTGGCTGGAGCGTGACCCCGGCTGGCAGTGGGACGTGCAGTTTCGCAGCGGCAACGACGCGGTGATTGCCCTGCAGCGCCACGACTGCGAGGTGGCCGGCCTGCACATACCAGCCGGGCCACTCGGCGCGTCGAGCATGAGCCGCATCCAGCCCTGGCTGCGCCCCGAGCAGCAGCGGGTGATCACCTTCGTCGTGCGTACCCAGGGGCTGATGCTCGCCCCCGGTAACCCGCTTGGCGTAAAAGGCCTGGCGGACCTGGCCGGCGGCACGCTGCGTTTCGTCAATCGCGAGCCGGGGTCGGGTACCCGCCTGCTGCTGCAGGACCTGCTGCAGCGCGATGGTCTGGACAGCATGGCCATCAGGGGTTTCCACAACGAGGAGTTCACCCACGCCGCCGTGGCGGCCTACGTCGCCAGTGGCATGGCCGATGTCGGCTTCGGTGTCGAGGCGGCGGCGCGCCAGTTCGGCCTGGATTTCATCCCCATGGCGCGTGAGCACTATTGCCTGCTGTGCCGCGAGGACAGTCTCGAACTGCCGGCAATGACTGCACTGCTGCGGGTGCTGCAGAACCCGGACTTCCAGGCGCGTATCGGCCAGCTGCCCGGCTACGCCCTGAGTCGCCCCGGCGAGGTGCTGCCATTGGCCCAGGCGCTGGAGCAGTGGGGACGCCAAAGCCTGCTGTGAACGCCGCCACACTATCCGACAGGCGGCCGGCCAACGGGGAACCAGAGGTGAGCCGTTTGGGTCAATGGAGCAGTTCCCGCCGCAAAAGCGGCTCCGTGATCGAGAAGCCTATGAAGTCTCTACAACTCCTCTTCCTCTCCCTGGGCCTGAGCACTGGCGGTTTCGCCTTTGCCGGCAGTACCGAAGCAGGTTTGGGCGGTGCCCTGGGCGGCGCGGTAGGTGCGATGGTTGGCCAGCAGGTCGGTGGCAACACCGGTGCTGCAGTCGGCGCCGGTCTCGGCGGCGCGGCAGGCAGCATCGTTGGCGCTGATCGTCGCAGCCGCACCGAAGCGGCCATCGGTGGTGCGCTAGGCGCGGCCGGTGGCAACGTGGTCGGTCAGCAGGTCGGCGGCCATACCGGCGGTGTGGTGGGTGCCGCCGTGGGTGGTGGCGCCGGTGGCGCGCTGGGCAACTACATGGGCAATGCCAGTTACGACGATGACCGCCGCGGCAAGCACCACCATCATCATCACCACGGCAAGAAGCCCAAGAAGCACCACAAGCACTGGCGCCGTCACTGATCGACCCCGACCAACCAGGGCTCAAGGCGCTGGCCGAAGGCAACTTCGACCTGCACCTTGGGCCTTTTGTCGTCATAGCCGCGCGAGCGCCACTGGACAAAGACATCCCGGTAAGGTTTCGGCACGCTGATGCGATCACCCTCCAGCACGACGCTGGCGCTGTAGCGGGTCGTATCACCGTAGCGGTAGGCTCTCAGGCGACCGGCCAGAATCACCTGGCGCTGGCGGTCCGGCCATACCCGGCGTAGAGCTTCGGCATCCAGGCCGGCATCTACCAGCAACAGTCGCGTGGCCTGCTGTGTCTCGTGCCGCAGATCAAGCCGACGCTGCTCGAGTTGCTGACGCAATTTCTCGTCCCCCGGCTGCGCCGCAGCTGCCGCCTGAGCGCTGGCCAGTTCATCCCGGGCACGCTCAAGCCGCTGTCGATAGCTCGGCCCGTCCAGTTCCAGCACCAGCCATAGCGGCCGCTCCGCAGCGCGGCCCAGGTCGTTCGGCGCGAAACCCAGCTCGCGCAGCTTGGCCTCGCCCAGCCATGACCAGTCGGGATCTGCCTGGCGCCAGAGCAGTTGCAGGCGCACGCCACTGTTTTCCTCGCTACGCAACCAACTGTCGGACGACAAGCGTAGCTCCCGCTCGCTCAATCGCAGTTGCGCCTGCGCTTCACCGCTGCGGTTGTACCAGACGCCCGCCAGGGCCACGGCATTGCTTGCCAGGATCAGCCCGATGCCCAACCAGAGTGAACGGTTCATGCCGCACCTCCACGGCGCCAGCGCTGCAGCACGACCAGCAACAGCAGCGCAATCAACCCGAGCAGCAGGAAGAACAGGTAGCGCGGCAGCAGCTCCCACCACCAGTCGAACAGCTTGCTGAACAGCAGCACCAGGGCAAAGCCCAACCCGGTGTTGACCACCTCGGCCCAGCCGCGGCGTATGCCCAGCCAGATCACCAGTCCCGCCAGAATGAAGCCCAGCGTCTGGTAGAAGGCTTCCACCCAGCGCACCGGCCAGTCGAGGTAGCTGCCCTGCCCCCAGTAGCTGAGGATCAGGACCGGCCCGAACAGGTACAGCAGGCCGACCACCCGATAGCAGGCGGCGAAACCGACCCGTCGCGTCTGATCGATGAACTGCGGCAGTAGAAACATCAACGCAGCAGGCAGGAAGTTCTCCGGGTGGTCATCCAGCGACCACCAGTACAGCCCCGCCCAGTCGTGCAAGCGGGCAGCAAGAAACAGACCGAAGCACAGCAGCGCAGTGACCAGCAGCAGACGCTGACGACACTGGTAAGCCAGCAGCAGCGCCAGCGCGCCCCAGGGCAACAGCGCCTTGTCCGAGGGCGTGATATTGAAGATCTGCCCGAGCATCGACAGGTTGAGCACGAAGCAGACGAATGCCAGCACCGCCGCCAGCTTGGCGTAGTAACCGGAAGCGTCGCGCGCCTGCAGCCAGAAGCACAGCAGCAGGCTGCCCAGCGAGCAGCCGACCAGCACACCGACCTGCGCACCGACATCGAACAGGCCCCAGAACTGGTAGAAGAGGAAGAACAGCCCGGCCGCCAGCGCCAGCGCACCGATCAGCGAGGCCAGACGCATACCCAGCGACAGCTGGCGTGCGCGGGTATCGGCGTCGATATCCAGGGTCTGCCGGTAATGCGCCAGCAACTGATCGTGGTAGGCAGTCAGGCCCTGCTCCTGCTCGGCACTCAGTTGCAACACCTGCTCGCGGCGCAGCTCGGCCAACTCGGCACGAAACGCAGCGATCCGTTCGGCACGGCGTTGCGCCTGCTCGCGTTGCAGATCGGACATAGGCACTCCCTGGCGGCATGAATCGCCACAGCCTAGCACGCCTCAGGCGACCAGCAGGCGCTCCAGCGCCGAGCGCAGCGGCCCGGGAATACTCACCGGACGATTGCTCGCACGGTCGACGAATACGTGGACGAAGCGCCCGGCGGCGCAGGCCTGCTCTTCTCCGGCTCTGAAGATCGCCAGCTCGTACTGCACCGAACTGTTACCCAGCTTGCCGACGCGCAGGCCGACCTCGATGGCATCGGGAAAGGCGATGGAAGCGAAGTAATCGCAGGCCGAGCTGACCACGAAGCCGACCACTTCCCCGTCATGGATGTCCAGGCCACCCTCGGCGATCAGGTAGGCATTCACCGCACTGTCGAAGTAGCTGTAGTAGGTCACGTTGTTGACGTGGCCGTAGATGTCGTTGTCGTGCCAGCGCGTGGTGATCGGCTGGAAGTGGCGGTAATCGCCACGCAGGTGTTGGGGTTGGCTCATGATGTTCCTTCGCTTGGTATCGCGGCTGAAGCCCCTCCCACAGGCTGCGTCGCTCTTGTGGGAGGGGCCTTGAATCAGTAGGCAGCCTGATAAATGGCCAGCGCCTGCTGCTCGGTCATCTCGCGCGGATTGTTCACCAGCAGGCGCTGCTGCAGCATGGCGTCCGCCGCCAGCGTCGGCAACATGGCCTCGCCAACCCCGGCATCACGCAGCCGCGTCGGCAGGCCGCTGCGCTGGCTGAAAGCAGCCAGCGCCTCGATCAGTTGCTCGGTCTGCGTTGCCGCACTGCCCGCACGCAGACGCTCACCCAGCACCAGCGGCGCCAACTCGGCGTATAGCGGTGCGGCAGCCGGTGCATTGAAGGCCAGCACCTGCGGCAGCACCAGAGCGTTGGAAAGCCCATGGGGAATGTGGAAATGCCCGCCCAGCGGATAGGCCAGCGCATGCACCGCCGCCACAGGGGCATTGGCGAATGCCTGCCCGGCCAGACAAGCGCCAAGCAGCATGGCCTGGCGCGCCTCGCGATTGCCGCCGTTATGCACCACCTCATCGAGATTGGCTGCCAGCAGACGAAGCGCTTCACGCGCCAGCAGGTCGGACAGCGGGTTCTTCTTCAGCGCGCTGGTGTAGGCCTCGATGGCATGCACCATGGCGTCGATACCGGTCGCCGCGGTGACCGCCGCCGGCAGACCGAGGGTCAGGTCGGCGTCGAGCAGGGCCAGATCCGGCAGCAGCAGCGGCGAAACCACGCCCATCTTGGTGGTCTCGCCCGTGGTGACGATGGCGATCGGCGTCACCTCGGAGCCGGTGCCTGCGGTGGTCGGCACCTGAATCAGCGGCAGACGCCGACCACGGGCATTACCCACACCGTAGATCTCGCTCAGGGTCTGGTCGCAGTCGGGATGCGCCAGCAGCGCCACCAGCTTGGCCACGTCCATCGAGCTGCCGCCACCGAAGCCGATCACCAGCTCGGCCCCCATCTCGCGAGCCTCTGCGACGGCGGCCAGCACCACGGGCTCTGGCGGGTCGGCCAGCACCTGGTCGAATACCCGCACGCTCATGCCGGCGCGGGCGAAACCTGACAGCGCCTCCCCGAGCAGGCCGAGACGGGTAATGCCGGGATCGGTGACGATGAGCACGCGCTGAGCGCCGCGCTCACGGCAGAGTTCGGCCAGACGCAGGCTGGAGCCGGATTCGCAGAGAATCTGCGCGGTGGTGGCGAAGCTGAAGGGATGCATGCAGTGCTCCTCTTGTTGTAGTCCGGATGAAATCCGGGGTCGGTCAGGCAAATCTCCCCCTCCCTTAAGTGGGAGAGGGAGCTATCCGCGATAGACCTGAACAAGGCGCTATCGCTCCGCTCTCCCGCTTGCGGAAGCGAAGCACCGCTTCGCCCGCTGGAGCGCCCTGAGCTCTGCGAAGAGCAGGGGCGCAAAGCGGGGCTGGTGGAGAGGGCTAGAAGGCGAAGCTGTCCTCCGCCAGGGCCATCAGGCAATCCGCTCCGCCCTGCAGGGCCTCCCGGTGTGCGCTGGCGCGCGGCAGCACGCGACGCAGGTAGAACTCGGCGCTGTGCAGCTTGGCCTGGTAGAACGCAGCCTCGCCGCTGTCCGAATCCAGGGCATCCTGCGCCCGCGCAGCGGCCTGCAACCAGAAGCCGGCAAGCAGCACATAGGCCGAGTACTGGAGGAAGTCCACCGACGTGGCACCGATCTCCTGCGGATCACGCTGGCAGGCGGCGATCACCTCGGCGCTCAGCTCACGCCATTCGCCCAGACGCGCCTGCACGACGCTGGCCATTTCCCTCAATGCCGGGCGCGAAGCCTGGGCGTCGCACAGCGCGCTGAACTCGGCCTGCAGCGCAGAGAGTTCGGCTCCGCCGTCGCCGAGCAGCTTGCGGCGAATATAGTCCAGCGCCTGGATGCCGTTGGTGCCCTCGTAAAGCTGGGTGATGCGGCTGTCGCGCATCAGTTGCTCCATGCCCCATTCGCGGATGAAGCCGTGCCCACCGTAGACTTGCACGCCATGGCTGGCCACTTCCTGGCCCATGTCGGTGAAGAAGGCCTTGACGATGGGAATCAGCAGCGCCGCGCGCTTGCCAGCCGCCTTGCGCGCCTCGGACGACTCTGCGCCGTGCTCCAGATCGAGCTGGCGCGCGCTGTAGGCGGCGAGCATGCGGCTGCCTTCCACCAGCGTTTTCTGCGTCAGCAGCATGCGCCGCACATCGGGATGAACGATGATCGGGTCAGCCGGCTTGTCCGGTGCCTGTACGCCGCTCAGGCCACGAGACTGCAGGCGTTCGCGGGCATAGCGCAGGGCGCCCTGGAAAGCCGCCTCGCCGATGCCCAGCCCCTGCAGACCGACCTGGAAACGCGCGTCGTTCATCATGGTGAACATGCAGGCCAGGCCCTGGTTGGCCTCGCCCACCAGCCAGCCGGTGGCGCCGTCGAAGTTCATCACGCAGGTGGACGCACCCTTGATCCCCATCTTGTGCTCGATGGCCCCGCACGACAGGCTGTTGCGTTCGCCCGGCGTGCCATCGGCAGCGGCGATGAACTTCGGCACCAGCAGCAGGCTGATGCCCTTCACACCCGCCGGGGCATCGGGCAGACGCGCCAGCACCAGATGGACGATGTTCTCGGACAAATCCTGCTCGCCGCCGCTGATGAAGATCTTGCTGCCGCTGACCTTGTAACTGCCATCGGCCTGCGGCTCGGCGCGGGTGCGCAGCAGCGCCAGATCGGTGCCGGCCTGCGGCTCGGTCAGGCACATGGTGCCGGTCCACTGGCCGCTGACCAGCTTGCCCAGATACTGCTGCTTCAGCGCCTCGCTGCCGTGCTTGTGCAGCGCCAGCACGGCGCCCTCGGTCAGACCGGAGTAGACGCGAAAGGACAGCGAGGCGCTCATCAGCATCTCGTGGAAGGCGCACGCCACCAGTTGCGGGAAGCCCTGACCGCCGTACTCCACCGGGCCGGTCATGCTCGCCCAGCCGTTGTCCACATACTGCCGGTAGGCTTCGGCGAAGCCCTTGGGCGTGCTGACCTGGCCGTTTTCCAGATGACAGCCTTCCTCGTCGCTGTTGCGATTGAGCGGCGCAACTTCGCCGGCAGCGAAAGCCGCAGCCTCCTCCAGCACGCCATCGATCAGCTCGCGATCCAGACCGTTGCCCAGGCGCTCGCAGTGGTCGGCAGCGTCGAACAGTTCGTGCAGCACGAAGCGCATATCGCGCAATGGTGCCTGATAGCTCATATCTCACCTTCCTGTACATCGCTGAAGCGCTTGTTCTCGCCAGCCAGGCGTTCGATCAGCGCCGCCGGTTGCCAATGCGCGCCGAAGCGCTCGGTCAGTTGCAAAAGACGTTGATGGATCGCCGCGATACCCTCGCCGTCGGCCCAGGCCATCGGACCACCGCGCTCGGCGGGAAAGCCATAGCCGTTGAGATAGACCAGATCGATGTCGTGGCTGTTGGCGGCGATGTTCTCCTGAAGAATCTTCGCCCCCTCGTTGACCAGTGCCAGCAGGCAGCGCTCGAGAATTTCCTCGGTGCCGATATCACGGCGGGTGAAGCCAAGCCGCTCCGACTGCATCTGAACCAGCCCGTCTACGACCGGGTCATGTTCGGCCTGGCGACTGCCGGGCGCATAGAGGTAGTAACCCTTGCCGCTCTTCTGGCCGAAACGACCCAGCTCGCACAGGCGGTTGTCCACCTGCACCGCCGGGTCGTCCTGGCCCTCGCCGGCCAGCTCGCGGGCACGCCATTCCAGGTCGATACCGACCACGTCGTACATGCGAAACGGCCCCATGGCGAAGCCGAAGCCCTGCAGCGCCGCATCCACCTGATGTGGCCAGGCGCCTTCGAGCAGCAGCATGCGCGCCTCGCGCACATAGGTGTGCAGCATGCGGTTGCCGATGAAACCGTGGCAGTTGCCGGCGACCACCGCCACCTTGCCCATGCGCGCGCCCAGTTCCTGCGCAGCCTGCAGAACGGCTGGCGCGGTCCTCGCGCCACGAACGATCTCCAGCAGCTTCATGATGTGCGCCGGGCTGAAGAAGTGCAGGCCCAGCACCGCCTCTGGCCGTGAGGTGACGGCGGCGATGGCGTCGATGTCCAGTGCCGAGGTGTTGCTGGCGAGAATCGCGCCAGGCTTCATCACCGCGTCCAGCTCGCGGAAGATGCTCTGCTTGAGTTCGAGGTTCTCGTAAACCGCCTCGATCACCAGGTCGGCGTCGGCCAGCGCTGCATAGCCGTCCACGGCCTCGATGCGAGCGCGTCGCGCTGCGGCTTCCGCCTCATCGATGCGGCCCTTGGCGACGTTGTGCGCCCAGGTTTCCTCGGCCATCGCCATACCCGCCTCGATCATCTGCGGGTTGTTGTCCAGCCACAGCACGCGCAGGCCGGCATTGGCCAGGCTGATGACGATGCCGCGGCCCATGGTGCCGGCGCCGATCACGGCGGCACAACGAAGCGGCGAGACGGTGTTGTTCATTTTTGTTCCTCTCGTGCACGAACGGAAAAGCTTGGGTCACGATAAGCAAGCCGCTACTATTTTTGAAATTTAGTCTTGTGATACGACGTATTCAGTATATGAATTTCAGCAATTTCGACCTCAACCTGCTGCGCGTACTCGATGCCCTGCTACGCGAGCAGAACGTCTCGCGCGCAGCCGAACGCCTGGCGCTGAGCCAGCCGGCGGTGAGCAATGCGCTCGGTCGTCTGCGCGAACTGCTCGACGACCCACTGCTGGTGCGGGTGGGCCGGCGCATGCAGCCGACTCCGCGGGCACTGGCGCTGGAGGCGCCGATCCGCAGCGCGCTGCGGCAGCTGGAGCAGAGCCTGAGCGCCGGCGAGGCCTTCGAACCGAGCGAAAGCCGCCAGCGCTTTCGCATCGCCGTCACCGATTACGTCGAGCTGGTGTGCATGCCGCGTCTGCTCGACCGCCTCAGCCACAAGGCGCCGGGCATCGGGATCGACATTCGCCACCTCAGCCCGAGCCTGCCGATGGAGGCGCTGGACAAGGGCGAACTGGACCTGGTGCTGGGCCGCTTCGATGAGATTCCGGCGCGCTTCGCCCGGCGCAGATGGATGAGCGAAACGCTCCAGCTGGTGGTGCGCCGCGAACATCCGCTGCTGCGCCGGGGCGATCTGGACCTGGACAACTTCCTGCGCCTGCGTCACCTCTGGGTGCACGGCGGGCAGACCCGTGGCATGGTCGATCAGTGGCTGGGGGAACAGGGTCTGTCGCGGCAGATCTTCTACACCACGCCGAACTACCTGCAGGCCGCGCATATCGTCGCCGGCAGCGAGCTGGCGGCAGTGCTGCCCACCGCCCTGGCCCGGCATTTCGCCACACTGCTGCCGTTGCAGCTGTTCGACCTGCCCTTCACCTTGGGGCCCTTCCACCTGGAGGTGGTCAGCCTGGCGCAACGTCAGCGCGATAGCGCACTGCAATGGCTGATCGAGGAAATCGTCAGCGTCGCCGGCTGATCACGATCCCACCGCCCCACCTTGGGTCTGCCCGGATTCCAGCCAGTTGCACCTCAGGCGAACAGCTCAATGATGCGCTGACGCTGCGCCGCGTCAGGCAGGCGCCCCTGACCAGCGAGAATGTTGTCGGCCATGTAGCGGGGGTTGGAGGTGGCCGGAATCACTGCCGTCACTGCCGGATTGGCGAGGATGAACTTGAGCATCAACTGCGCCCAGGAGCTGGCATCCAGCTCCACGGTGGCCCAGTCAGGCAGGCTCTTTCCCTTTACCCGCTCGAACAGCGCAGAGCGCTGGAACGGCCGGTTAATCAGCACCGCGATACCCTTGTCGGCGCAGTAGGGCAACAGCTCGCGTTCGGCATTGCGCTCGCCGATGGAGTAGTTGAACTGGACGAAATCCACCGGCTCGCGACGCAACACCTGCAGCAGGCTCTCATGCGCGGAATCCAGATAATGGGTGACACCGATGTAGCGCACCCGCCCCTGCTCCTTCAGCTCGCGCAACAGGCTGAGCTGAGTGCTGGTGTCCTGCAGGTTGTGTACCTGCATCAGGTCGATGGTGTCGGTGCGCAAGGCTGCGAAACTTGCCTCGACCTGGCGCTCACCGGCCGCACGCCCGGTAGAGGACACCTTGCTGGCCAGGAACAGACGCTGGCGCAGGCCGTCCCTGGCGGCCAGCTCCCCGCACACCGACTCGGCACGCCCGTAGCTGGGCGCGGTATCCACCAGGCTGGCGCCGCCATTGACCAGCGTTTGCAGCACCTTGCGCAAAGGCCCCAGCGCTTCGTCGGTCAGTGCCACGTCATGAGTACGCGAGGTCCCCAGGCCGATTACCGGCAGCGGCTCTCCAGTGCTGGGTATCGCCCGACTCGGCAGCGGGCCGGAGGCGAAGGCGGCCGCTGGCAACCAGGGTATCAGGGCAGCCAGCGCGGCCAGGCTGGCACTGCCTTGCAGAACTCGACGACGACTGGGCATGACATGGCTCCACTGACTGTGACCGATTGGTTATAGGCACTGACAGCGCACTGACCAAGTCGTCAACGCCACAGTGAATCCGCTGCGGTCGGCGGTGAGCGACCAGTCAAACGGCTACAGGCCGTTTATCGCGGGGCGAAGGGAAGGAGTGAGGCAGAAGGCGGACGCAATATCCGGTAACCAAAAACGCCGCTGCGCCAAACGGTTGGGGCGCAGCGGTTGGGAAAGCTCAGGCCGCGCGCGAGGAAGATTCGCTGATCAGCATCCCGTGGGAGACGAGGTAGCAGCGGTGGCCTTTCTGCAATATCAAAGGAGTGCGGCTGGAGATGATCCAGCCATCGCTCAACAATTGCTCGATATGAGCCCGCAGTGCGGGAAAATGGCGCTGTTCCTTCATGGCCTTCCTCGATAGCTGGGGGTGCCTGGCACCCTGTTGTTCTTCCGTGACACAGCTCGCAAAAGTGTAGTGGCGCTATGCCAGGAGCGTAAGCGGCGCAAACCCTGAATATCCTGTAGGACATTCGCCATATTTCGATGGTTCAGGGTTTTTCCGACGCCGGCAGAAAAGCGCAGCAGTCCGCATGAGCACGCTGGCCTGAGGTGCCCGAGCGGCGCTAAGCTGTGCCGATGACAACGCCCTATCTGACCTCGCAGCAGACCAGCAGCACGGACGCCGCCAGCGGCCTGCGGCTGGGTGGCGACTGGACGCTGGCCCACTACGCCCGGCTCGAACCTCAGGTACTGGCCCTGCGCGAACGTCTGCACGGCGAGGAACCTGTCGACCTGACTGAGGTGACCGGGCTGGATACAGCCGGTGCGGCGCTGTTGGTGAAGTTGTTCGGCAGTGATCGCCTGCGCCAGCTCACGCAGCAGAGTTCGTTCGACGAACGACGCCGCGCCCTGCTGCTGACGGTGGCCGATGCCATGGCCGGCAGCCAGGAAACGCGATCCGAGCGGGAGCCTTCGGTACTGCGCGAGGTGCTTGGCCATATCGGTGAGGTGGTCGAGGGCATCTGGCACCAGGGCCGCGCGCTGCTCGGCTTCATGGGCCTGACCCTGGCCAGCATGTTGACGATCCTGATAAACCCGAAGCGCTGGCGCCTGACCTCGCTGGCCGCGCATCTGGAACAATGCGGGCTCAACGCCGTGCCCATCGTCGCCCTGCTGACCTTCCTGGTGGGCGCGGTGGTGGCCTTTCTCGGCGCCACCATCCTTGCCGACTTCGGCGCCAGCATCTACACGGTGAACCTGGTGGCCTTCTCCTTCCTGCGTGAGTTCGGCGTACTGCTCACTGCCATTCTCATGGCCGGGCGTACCGCCAGCGCCTTCACCGCACAGATCGGCTCGATGAAGGCCAACGAGGAAATCGACGCCGTCCGCACCCTGGGTCTGAGCCCGGTCGAGTTGCTGGTGCTGCCACGGGTGTTCGCCATGCTCATCGCCCTGCCGATCCTGACCTTCATCGCCATGCTCAGCGGCATGCTCGGCGGCGGTCTGGTCTGCGCCCTGTCCCTGGACATTCCGGCGACCATGTATCTGTCGATCCTGCAGGACAGCGACCTGCTGCGGCACTTTCTGGTCGGCCTGCTCAAGGCGCCGGTCTTCGCCTTCCTGATTGCCCTGATTGGCTGCCTGGAAGGCTTCAAGGTCAGCGGCAGCGCGCAATCGGTGGGCGAACACACCACCTCGGCAGTGGTGCAGTCGATCTTCGTGGTCATCCTGCTCGACGCTTTGGCCGCGCTGTTCTTGATGGAGATGGGCTGGTGAGTCGGGACAAGGTCATCGAGGTGCGCGACCTGAGCAACCGCTTCGGCAGCCAGGTGGTGCACGAGCATCTGGATTTCGATCTTTACCGCGGCGAAATCCTAGGTGTGGTCGGCGGCTCGGGTACCGGCAAGTCGGTGCTGCTGCGCAGTATCGTCGGCCTGCGCCAGCCCAACGCCGGCACCGTGCGGGTGTTCGGCGAGGAGTTGCTGAGCCTGCCGGCCGAACGCCGCTCGCAGCTGGAGCAGCGCTTCGGTGTGCTCTACCAGCGCGGCGCGCTGTTCTCCTCGCTGACGGTCAGCGAGAACGTCGCCCTGCCGCTGATCGAGCATGCCGGCCTGTCACGCGCCGAGGCCGAGCGCCTGGCCCGGGTCAAGATCGCCCTGGCCGGCCTGCCCCAGGATGCGGGCAGCAAGTACCCCAGCTCGCTGTCCGGCGGCATGGTCAAACGCGCTGCCCTGGCCCGCGCACTGGCGCTCGACCCGGATATCCTGTTTCTCGACGAGCCCACCGCCGGCCTCGACCCGATTGGCGCGGCGGCCTTCGACCAGTTGATCCGCACCCTCAACGACAGCCTGGGTCTGAGTGTACTCCTGGTGACCCACGACCTCGACACGCTCTACAGCATCTGCGACCGCGTCGCGGTGCTGGCGCGAAAGAAGGTGCTGGTGGCCGACCGCCTGGACGTGGTGGCAGCCACCGACGACACCTGGATTCAGGAGTATTTTCACGGCCCGCGTGGACGCGCGGCCGCACAAGCCGCCGCGGCGGCAGGGAGTCGATGAATGGAACCCAGAGCCCATCACGTTCTGATCGGCCTGTTCACAGTGCTCACGGTAGGCGCCGCGCTGCTGTTCGGCCTGTGGCTGAACAAGTCCGGTGCAGACCGCGCCTTTACCGATTACGAGGTGATCTTCAACGAAGCAGTCACCGGTCTGTCGCAGGGCAGCGCCGTGCAGTACAGCGGGATCAAGGTCGGTGACGTGATCAGCCTCGGCCTCGATCCCGACGACCCGCGCACGGTGCGCGCACGCATCCGCATCGCCGGCCACACACCGATCAAGCAGGACACCCGCGCACGCCTGGCGATCACCGGAATTACCGGCCTGGCGGTGATCCAGCTCTATAGCGGCACTCCGGAAAGCCCGCCGCTCGTGGGCAAGGATGGCGCGCCGGGGGTCATCGTCGCCGACCGTTCGCCGCTATCGCGGCTGATGGCCAATGGCGAGGATCTGGTAAGCAGCATCACCCGCCTGCTCAACCGCGCCAACAACCTGCTCTCGCGGGAGAACGCCGAGCGCGTGTCGCGCACCCTGGACAACCTCGAACAGGCCACCGCCGGCATCGCCGAGCAGCGTGACGACCTGGCCGAAGCCCTGCGCCAGACCAGCGCTGCCACCCGTGAAGCCGCGGCGCTGATGGCGAATGCCAATCAGCTCCTCGACCGTCAGGGTAGCCAGGTGCTGGAGAGTGCCGAACGCCTGATGGTCTCGCTGGAACGCAGCAGCCAGACCATCGAACAGTTGTTGCAGAACAATCGCGGCGCGCTGGACAGCGGCCTGCAGGGCCTCAGCGATCTGGGCCCGACGATCAGTGAACTGCGCGAAACCCTCGGCGCCCTGCGCGGCTTCTCACGCCGCCTGGAGCAGGACCCCAGCGGCTACCTGCTGCGCAGCGACAGCATCAAGGAGTTCAAACCATGAAGCGCCTCACCCTGTTGCTGGCGGCCACCCTGCTCGGCGCCTGCTCGATCCTGCCGCAGAGTGAACCGCTGGATGTCTACCTGCTGCCGGCCACCGAACTGCCTGCGCAGACGCAACACGTCGACTGGTCGCTGCGGGTAGGCAGTCCGGTCAGCAACCAGTTGCTCGACGGTACACGCATCGTCGTGATGCCCGAGCCCGGACGGATCAATACCTACCAGGGCGTGCGCTGGAGCGAGCGCACCCCGCAGTTGCTGCGCGGCCGCCTGCTCGACGCTTTTCAGGATGACGGCCGGATTCAGGCGCTGAGCAACGAGGACCAGCGCCTGCAAGCCGACCTGGAACTGGTCAGCGACCTGCGCAGCTTCCACAGCGAATACCGCGACGGCATCCCGCACGCGCTGATCCGCCTCGAGGTCAGTCTGGTCGATGCGCGCAGCCAGCAGATTATCGCCAGCCGCCGCTTCAGCGTCAGTCAGGCAGCTGGCGACACCTCGATTGCGGCGGTGGTGGCGGCTTTCGGTCAGGCCGCAGATCAGGTGGCCCGTGAGTTGGTAGACTGGACACTGGCCGCAGGACAACGCAGCCGGGACGGCCTCACGGAGCCCTAGGCGATAGACGCCTCGAGCCAGGCGCGTACCTCGGCATAGGGGTAGTCCTCCAGCGCGGCGAAGCCCGCCAGCTGACGGGCCTTGAGCCTGGTGAACAGGGGCGCACTCACGCCGCAGAGAAAACGCGTCAGGCACTCGTGGCTCGGCTCGCATCCGGCGTACTGCCGGTGCTTCTCGAAGAAGGCGGCGCACAATGCCTGCGCATCCCGACCATTCAGAGCCGGCAACTCGGGTGGTTGCGGCAAGCTGGCAACCTGGCCCCGGCACACCGAACAATGCCCACAGCGCTCGGGCGCCTGCTCATCGCCGAAGTACAGCGCCAGACGGCGGCTCAGGCACTCGCTGCTTTCGAACAGCGCGAGCATGGCCTGGATACGGGCAATCTCGCTGGCCTCGTGAGCGCGAAAGTGCTCGTGCAGCTCACTGGCCAGCGCGTCCAGGTCGAAGCTGCCGTCGAGCACGGCGTAGACCTCGGTCATCTGCTTGCTTTCCAGCTCCAGCCAGCCCTTTTCCTGAAAGTAATCCAGCGCCTTGACCACCCGCGCGCGCTCGGCGCCGTACTCTCGATACAAGGCGTCGAAGTCCAGCGTCGACCAGGTACGCGCCCGCTTCGAGCAGGCCAGGATCGCCTCGACGAACTGCCGGCGCTCGCCCTCGAACTGTCCCAGCAAGGCCTCGTCATCCAGCAGCAGCTTGAAGCGATACTCGGCGAAGTAGGCATAGCGCGGCGCGATGATGCCGCGCAGCTCCAGCTGTACCAGCAGGGTCTTGAGCGGCAGCGCGCGGATATTGCTCTGCCCGGACAACTGGCCGAGCATCAGCTCCCACTGCCCGCCCGTGCCGGCTGCGCGCAGATCGTCGAGCACGGCGCGAATACCGGGGCGTTCCGGGGTATCGCCGTAGACGAAGTTCTCCAGCACGTTGAGGCCGTCGCGACTGGCCAGCACCAGGCAGTCCGAGGCCTCGCCGTCGCGCCCGGCACGGCCGATTTCCTGGCTGTAGTTCTCCACCGACTTGGGCAGATCGAAGTGCACCACGTTGCGGATGTCACGCTTGTCGATGCCCATGCCGAAGGCGATGGTGGCGACGATGCACTCCAGCTCGCCGGCCATGAAACGACGCTGGATCGACTCGCGCACCTCATGGGCCATGCCGGCGTGATAGGCGCTGACGGCCATGCCCTGCCCCTGCAGACGCTCGGCGACCTGCTCGGCGGTCTTCTGCTGGGTGACATAGACGACGCTCGCCTGCCCGCGCCGCGGCGCCAGCCACTGCTGCAGGCGCTGCAGCCTGGCGCCACCCGGTACAGGCTCGACCAGCAGGTTGAGGTTGGACCGGTAGAAGCCGGTGGTGACCACGTCCGCCTCGGCGATGGCGAATTTCTCGCGCATGTCGGCGATTACCCTGGGCGTCGCCGTGGCGGTCAACAGCAGCACCTGGCCGATACCGAACTGGCGCTGGTAGTCCGGCAGCTTCAGGTAATCCGGGCGAAAGTTGTGGCCCCACTCGGAGATGCAGTGCGCCTCGTCGACCACCAGCAGGGAAATCGGTACCTGGGCGATGAAGTTGCGAAAGCGCTCGTTCTTCAGGCGCTCCACCGAGATCATCAGAATCTTCAACTCACCACTGCGCGCGCGGTTCATTACCTCGGCGGCCTGCTCGCGGCTCTGCGCCGAGTCGATGCTGGCCGCGGCTATACCATGGGCATGCAGAAAGGCCAGCTGATCCTGCATCAGCGCCAGCAGCGGCGAGATCACCAGAGTCAGGTGCGGCAGGTGCAGGGCCGGCAGCTGGTAGCACAGCGACTTGCCCGAGCCGGTGGGAAAGATCGCCGCCGCCGAGCGACCGGCGAGTACGGCGCTGATCACCGTCTCCTGGCCGGGCCGCAGGCGATCGAAACCGAAGACACGTTTGAGGGTGGACATGCGCTGTCACTCCGTTGACCGACGAATGAACACCCACCATAACGGCAAAGCGAGCGAAGGCGTAGCCCGGATGCAATCCGGGAAGGGTGACCGGCCACCCCGGATTGCATCCGGGCTACGCAGCCAGCACGCCATAAATGACAAAGCCGCCCGAAGGCGGCCTTGTCAGAGAGCGCGGCTCAACTTACAGCTGCGGACCGGCGTTCTTGATCGCTTCGCTGACATCGAACTTCTGGAAGTTGTCGATGAACAGCTTGGCCAGGCCCTTGGCGGCTTCGTCGTAGGCGTTCTTGTCAGCCCAGGTGTTACGCGGGTTGAGCAGGTTGGTCTCGACGCCCGGAACGGCCTTCGGCACGTCCAGGTTGATGATCGGCAGGTGCTCGGTCTCGGCACCGACCAGCGCGCCGCTCTGGATGGCAGCAATCACGCCACGGGTGGTGGGGATGTTGAAACGCTTGCCGACGCCGTAGCCGCCGCCGGTCCAGCCGGTGTTGACCAGGTAGACCTTGGAGCCGAAGGCATTGATGCGCTTGATCAGCAGCTCGGCGTAGACACCGGCCGGACGCGGGAAGAACGGCGCGCCGAAGCAGGTGGAGAAGGTCGACTTGATGCCGCCGCCGGAACCCATTTCGGTGGAACCGACCAGTGCGGTGTAGCCGGACAGGAAGTGGTAGGCCGCCTGCTCGTTGTTGAGGATCGACACCGGCGGCAGTACGCCGGTCAGGTCGCAGGTCAGGAAGATAACGGCATTCGGCTCGCCGCCCAGGTTCTTCTCGCTGCGCTTCTCGACATACTCCAGCGGATAGGCGGCGCGGCTGTTCTGGGTCAGGCTGTCGTCGGAGTAATCCGGCACGCGGTTGTCGTCGAGTACAACGTTTTCCAGCACGGTACCGAACTGGATGGCTTTCCAGATCACCGGCTCGTTCTTCTCGGACAGATCGATGCACTTGGCATAGCAACCGCCTTCGATGTTGAACACCACGCCTTCGCCCCAGCCGTGCTCGTCGTCACCGATCAGGTAGCGCGACTCGTCGGCCGACAGGGTGGTCTTGCCGGTGCCGGACAGGCCGAAGAACAGGGTCACGTCGCCTTCTTCGCCAATGTTGGCGGCGCAGTGCATCGGCAGCACGTCTTTTTCCGGCAGCAGGAAGTTCTGCACGGAGAACATGGCCTTCTTCATTTCACCGGCGTAACGCATGCCGGCGATCAGCACCTTGCGCTGGGCGAAGTTGATGATCACGCAGCCATCGGAATTGGTGCCGTCACGCTCGGGCACGCACTCGAAGTTGGCGACGTTGAGGATCTGCCACTCGGCCTTGGCGGATGGGTTGTAGCGGGCCGGGTTGATGAACAGCTGACGACCGAACAGGTTCTGCCAGGCGGTGGCGGTGGTCATCTTCACCGGCAGGTAGTGTTCTTCGGCGGAGCCAACGTGCACGAAGGAGACAAAGTGCTCCTGGGCGTTGTTGAAGGCTTCCACGCGGTCCCACAGGGCATCGAACTTGTCGGCAGGGAATGGACGGTTGATGTTGCCCCAGGCGATCTGCGCCTCGGTGCTCGGCTCCTGAACGATGAAGCGATCTGCCGGCGAGCGGCCAGTACGGTGGCCGGTACGAACGACCAGCGCGCCGTTGGCGGCCAGTTCCCCTTCACCACGGCGAATGGCTTCTTCGACCAGTTGCGCGGCGCTGATGTCGGTGTACACGGCGTTGTTGGCTTGCGTCATGAGGGTCCCCGTCGGCCGCTGGCCGAGTCTTCCGAACGTTGTGTAGTACAGGGGCAACTGCACTACACGGTAAAAAAGTCGCGGGAGTATGCCAGAAAAGCGAACTGCTTGGCAGCCTCCGATCCGATAGAGAACGGCTATCGTTGCGAAAAGTTCATCAATGGCGGGTCTGCGACGGCGCCTCGCTGCCGGCACCGGCGAACAGCTGGCTGATGTCGGCGGCATCGAAGACATAACGCTCGTTGCAGAACTGGCAATCGATCACCACACTGCCGCCCTGCTCGGCCAGCAGCAGTTCGGCATCAGCCTGGCCAAGGCTGGCCAGGGCGCTGGCAGAGCGCTCGCGCGAGCAGCTGCAACGGAACTGCAGCGGCTGCTCGTCGAACAGGCGCACGTTCTCCTGGTGATACAGACGATGCAGCAGGGTCGGATTGTCCAGCCCCAGCAGCTCTTCGGCGGTGAGGGTGTCGGCCAGGGTCAGCACATGATTCCAGCTCTCGGCGCGCTCCTGCGGCTCGGTCTGATGGTGCGGCGGCAGCTGTTGCAGGAGCAGACCCCGGGCACGCTGGCCGTCTGCCTTGAGCCAGAAGCGGGTCGGCAACTGCTCGGAACTGGCGAAGTAGTTGGACAGGCACTCGGCAAGGTCCACGCCGTCCAGATCGACGATGCCCTGGTAACGCTGACCACGGGCCGGGTCGATGGTGATGGCCAGCACACCATTGGGCATCAGGCTCTGCAGGTCGGCATCGGCGCCGATCTGTTCGGCATCGTAGCGGGCGATACCACGCAGCTCACGGGCACTGGAGCACTCGACCATCAACAGCGACAGCGGGCCTTCGGCGCGTGCCTGCAGCACCAGCAGGCCATCGAACTTCAGTGTGCCGACCAGCAGCGCAGCGGCGGCCATCATCTCGCCGAGCAGTTGCGCCACCGGCTGCGGGTAGTCGTGCTTGGCCAGCACATGGGCGTAGCTCTCGCGCAGAGCGACCATTTCACCGCGCACATCGGTGTCGTCGAACAGAAAGCGTTGACTGAAGTCGTTCATAGCAGCTGGCCCGGGGTCTGAAAAAAGGCTGGCGATTTTATGCACAAACGCCGGCACAACCAAGGCCCGACCGTCATGTGCGGGCATTCACAGTCCCGGCAACAGCCCTGAACATCGACTGAACGACCAGGCTGCAGCCTTTGCACTATCGTCAACACGGCCTATCATCCGCGCGCCCGAGGCAGGGCCTGTCATACATTCCAGAGGGATCTTCCATGTCGAGCACATTCATCAATCGCCAATGGCACCCACGCGCCCTGCTGGTCTGCCATATCGTGGCCATCGTGCTACTCGCCAGCTGGCTGTGGCAGCCCACCCGTGAACTGTGGAACGCCTTCGATCTGTGGCTGTTCAAACTGCTCAACGATCCGGTACATGCTGGCGGCCTGTGGGCGCATATCTGGGCGATCGGCAGCATGCGTCCGGTCGATGCCGGCGTCGGCGTGGTGATGCTGGTGGTGATGCTCAAGGCCGATCTGATCTTTACCGGCGCACAGGTGCGTCGCGCGCTGTTCGCCTTTCTCGTGGCTCTGATCGTGATGCTGCTGATGCGCGTGCTGTTCGCCGACCTGATCGAATACATGGGCTGGCAACACGCCAGCCCGTCGCTGGTGGTGGAGGGCAGCGCGCGCCTGACGGAATTGTTCCCGGCCTGGGAAGAGCGCTGGGACCTGAAGGACAGCGCCAGCCGCAGCTTCCCCGGCGATCATGCCTCCGTGTTGCTGATCTGGGCCTACTTCATGAGCTTCTTCGCCCGCGGCTGGCGTCTGCTGCTGGTCTGGGCGATTACCTTGATCGGCATTCTGCCGCGCCTGGTGGCCGGCGCCCACTGGGGCGCGGATGCCTTCGTAGGCGGTGTGTTCCTCAGCCTGCTGGCCCTGGCCTGGAGCTGCTACACCCCGCTGGGTTATCACGCCAGCGAATGGCTGGAGAAGATCACCCTGCCGATCACCTCGCGCCTGGCCAGACTGCCGCTGCTGGGCCGCATGAGCATCATCAGCGGGCGCTGACCCGGGTAGCCCGGATGCCTGATTCCCCGGATTTCATCCGGGCTACAGACAACCCGACTCGCTCTCTAATCCTCATCCGCCCAGGGGTGGCGCAGGCCACCTTCCTGCTGTTCATTGAACTGATGGATCTGCCGGCGCTGCTTCTTGCTCGGCCGGCCATCGGTCTGCACGCCCGCTCCTCCCGCCTTGCGCATGGCCGCGGCCTGCTCGCGGCGGGCGATGCTCTCTTCGGTCTCGCGATACAGCAGCTGCGCCTCCGGAGCTCCACGGCGCACGGCTGACAGCGCCAGCACGACCACGGTGCGCTCGTCGAAGCCGGTGCGCAGCACGTACTCATCGCCGACCTTCGGCTCCTTGCCCGGCTTGCAGCGATCACCACGGTGATGCACCTTGCCACCTTCTATAGCGGCCTTGGCCAGCGCGCGGGTCTTGTAGAAACGCGCCGCCCACAGCCATTTGTCCAGGCGCACCTTGTCGTCGTCTTTTTCGCTCATCTCACACTCTGAAGGGGTTTGGCATTCGCACGCGCGGCGGATGCAGTTGTCACCCGACGCAACTAGAATGCGCGGAATCATAGGCGTTGTACGCCGCAGGGGACACTCTAACCTTGAAGACTTTCGACCAGCTCAGCGTGATCGGCCTGCGCGAGTGGATCAATCTGCCCGAGCTCGGCATCATCGGCCTGCGCGCCAAGATCGACACCGGCGCCAGCACCTCGAGCCTGCACGCCAGCGATATCCAGCCGTTCCAGCGTGATGGCGAGGACTGGGTGCGCTTCACTGCCTACCTCGGCACCCAGGTGCAGCGCCGCCATCGCTGCGAGGCGCCGCTGGTGTCGGTCAAACGCATCAAGAGCTCCAATGGCCAGGCGCAGAGCCGCTACGTGATCCGTACCGAACTGGCGCTGGGCAATCTGCTGTGGCCGGTGGAATTCACCCTGGCCTGTCGCAAGACCATGCGTTATCGCGTGCTACTCGGTTCCAAGGCGCTGATCACCGGCCAACTGGTGGTCAATCCTGCTCTCAGCTATGTGCAGGACAAACCCTCACTTTCCTCGTCCCTCTCAGGTGCCCAATGAAGATCGCCGTGCTGTCGCGCAACCCGCGTCTGTATTCCACCCGTCGTCTGGTGGAGGCCGGTCAGCAGCGGGGCCATGAAATGGTGGTGATCGACACCCTGCGCGCCTACATGAACATCGCCAGCCACAAGCCGCAGATCCACTACCGCGGCCAGGCCCTGGAAGGTTTCGACGCGGTGATTCCGCGCATCGGCGCATCAGTGACCTTCTATGGCTGCGCGGTGTTGCGCCAGTTCGAGATGATGGGCGTCTACCCGCTCAACGAATCGGTGGCCATCAGCCGCTCGCGCGACAAGCTGCGCGCCCTGCAACTGCTGTCTCGCAAGGGCATCGGCCTGCCGGTGACCGGTTTCGCCCACTCCCCGGACGACATTCCCGACCTGATTCAGATGGTCGGCGGCGCGCCGCTGGTGATCAAGGTGCTGGAAGGCACTCAGGGCATGGGCGTGGTGCTGGCCGAAACGACCAAGGCGGCCGAGTCGGTGATCGAGGCCTTCCTCGGCCTCAAGCAGGACATCATGGTGCAGGAATACATCAAGGAAGCCGGCGGCGCCGACATTCGCTGTTTCGTGGTCGGCGACAAGGTGATCGCGGCGATGAAACGCCAGGCCAAGGCCGGCGAATTCCGCTCCAACCTGCACCGTGGCGGCAGCGCCAGCCTGATCAAGATCACGCCGGAAGAACGCATGACCGCTGTGCGTGCGGCCAGGGTCATGGGCCTGAATGTCGCCGGCGTGGATATCCTGCGCTCCAACCACGGGCCGCTGGTCATGGAAGTGAACTCCTCGCCAGGCCTGGAAGGCATCGAGACCACCACCACCAAGGACGTCGCCGGGATGATCATCCAGTATCTGGAGAAGAACGCCGAACCCGGCCAGACCCGCACCAAGGGCCGCGGATGAGCCAGGCGTTCGATGGCCGCGTGGCGCTGATCGCCCCCGCTGCGGCCATCGCCGAAGACGTGCTGGAAGCGACCCTGGCGCAACTCGAGGTGCTGGGCGTGCCCTACCACCTGGGCCGGCACGTGCGCGCCCGTCATCGCTACCTGGCCGGCACCCCGGAACAACGCCTGGAGGACCTGCACCAGGCCTTCGCCCTGCCCGATATCGCCGCCGTCTGGTGCCTGCGCGGCGGCTACGGCTGCGCGCAGCTGGTAGCGGACATCGACTGGGCGCTGCTGCAGCAGGCCAGCCCGCGCCCGCTGATCGGCTTCTCCGATCTGTCGGTGTTGCTGGAGGCCTTCAGCCAACATGGTTTACCGGCCATTCATGGCCCGGTGGCGACGGCGCTCGGCCATCAGGTGCTGTCGGCGCCCGCTGGCCAGCGCGAGCGGCTGGCCTCGATGCAGGCGTTGTGGGACCTGCTCAAGGGGCAGCATCGACACCTGCCGCTGCGCCATATCAGCGGCCCGCAACTTGCCATCGGCGGCACCCTGCAGGGCGGCAATCTCACGGCCCTGGCCAGCGTCTGCGGCACGGCTGCCGGGATGCGCCTGGGCGAAGACTCGATCCTGATTCTGGAAGACGTCGGCGAGCCCTACTACCGTCTGGAGCGCAGCTTCTGGCAACTGCTGCAGAGCTTCGCCGGGCAACGCCCGCGTGCGGTATGCCTGGGCAGTTTCACCGACTGTCCGCGGCGCGGTGTGCACCACAGCCTGGAGCAGATCATCGGTGAATACCTGGCACCGCTGGGCGTGCCGCTGTATGGCGACCTGCCCAGCGGCCATGGCGACAGCAATTTCCCCTGGCCCTACGGCAAGCGGGCACGAATCAGCGCCAACAGCCTGAGCTGGTAAAAGGCGCTAGTCGCCTGGGCGCCCGCAGCTTCGATGCCCGGCTACACCGCATCGCGCGGCAGGAGCAGACCGAGCGGCAGGCGCACCCGCGCCTCCAACCCACCACCGCTGCGGTTGCGCAGTTCGACGCTACCGCCATGCATCGCCGCGATGCGCTTGACGATGGCCAGACCGAGGCCGGTGCCACGCCCGCCACGGGCCCGGTCACCGCGAATGAAGGGGTTGAAGATGCTGTCGATCTCGGCCGGATCGATGCCGTTGCCACGGTCCAGCACACTCAGCACCACATAGGGCGCGCCCTGATCACCGGCCAGGCTGGCGACCACCTCCACCGCATTGCCACCGCCATGGTTCAGCGCGTTCTCCACCAGGTTGGTGAGCAGGCGCTTGATCGACACCCGGCGCAACGGGAAGGGCGGAATGTTCTCCAGGCACAGACGTACGCGCTCGTCGCCCTGGTTGTACGGCGCCAGGGTCTCGCGCACCAGCTCGGGGAAGTCGGCCTCTTCCACCGGCTCGTCGCGACCGTCACGAATGAAGGCGAGGAACTGATCGAGGATGGCGTCCATGTCCTCGATATCGCGCACCATGTCCTCGGCCAGTTCCGAGTCGTTGTCCATGAATTCCAGCGCCAGGCGCAGGCGCGTCAGCGGCGTGCGCAGGTCGTGGGAGACGCCGGCCAGCATCAGCTCACGCTCGCGCCCGGCCTGTTCGACATCCTCGGCCATCTGATTGAAGGCGCGGTACACCTCGGTCATCTCGCTCGGCGTATCGCTCACCGGCAGGCGCACGCTGCGCCCCTGACCGAGCTGACGAGCGGCGAAGACCAGACGCTTGAGCGGCGCATTGAGCTGACGCACGAAGATCCAGGCAGCCGCAGTGGACAGCAGACCGATACCGAGGAACCAGCCCAGCACGCTCCAGATCCGCTGGCCGCGCAGCGGATGCGGGTACATCGGCACCCGCACCCAGCCATCGCCGAGGCTCGGCGCATGTACCCAGAGCGCCGGCGGCGTGGTTGCGCGCACGCGGGTTTCGGTATCCGGGCCGAGTTCGGTCTGCATCTGCCGCTGGAAGATTTCGCTGTAGGGCCAGTGCTGCTCGCTGGCCGGCACCTTGTCGCGCGGGATGCGCTTGAGCCCCGCCGCCTGGGCGATATGGTCGCGGTCATCGGGACTGGCCGCCCAGTAGGCTCGCAGCGTCAACGCCGCACCGTGACTGTACTGGCGGTCGACCAGCACGTCCTCGTTCATCATCAGGTACACCAGCGTCAGTGCCTTGGAAAACAGCACGACGACGAGCACCAGCCAGAGGGTGCGGGCGAAGAAGCTTTGCGGGAACCAGTAGGGAGCTTTCATCGATACTCGGGCGGGAGTGAGGTGGGGGCATCAGAAAACGCCCCGCCGGAAGAACAGGGCGGATGAATCAGCTCATCCGCCCAGGAAGATCACTTGCTGCCGTCCGGCACGAACACATAGCCCACGCCCCAGACGGTCTGGATATAGCGCGGTTTTGACGGATCCGGCTCGATCAGGCGGCGCAGGCGGCTGATCTGCACATCGATGGAGCGCTCCAGCGCATCCCATTCGCGACCGCGGGCCAGGTTCATCAGCTTGTCGCGGGTCAGCGGCTCGCGTGCATGCTGCACCAGAGCCTTGAGTACGGCGAACTCACCGGTGGTGAGCATGTGCACTTCCTCGCCTTTCTTCAGCTCGCGCGTGGCCAGGGACAGTTCATAGTCGCCGAAGCTGACGCTTTCGTCCTCGGTACCCGGCGCGCCCGGCACCACCGGAGCCTGACGACGCAGCACGGCCTTGATGCGCGCCAGCAGTTCGCGCGGATTGAACGGTTTGGCCAGGTAGTCGTCGGCACCCAGCTCCAGACCCTGGATGCGGCTGGACTCATCACCCTTGGCGGTGAGCATGATGATCGGAATCTGATTGTTCGCCTCGCGCAGGCGGCGGCAGGCGGACAGGCCGTCCTCACCGGGCAGCATCAGGTCGAGCACCACCAGGTTGAACAGTTCGCGAGCCAGCAGACGGTCCATCTGCTCGACGTTCTCCACCGCACGCACCCGGTAGCCCTGCTCGTCGAAGAAGCGCTCGAGCAGGCGGCGCAGACGGGCGTCGTCGTCGACGATGAGGATCTTCTCGCCTTCGGCGGCAAGGGCAGCGGACTGGGTCATGGCGTCTCCTTGGACAGCCGTACTAAGGACGGCAAGTGGCGGCATTATCGCTCAGGCGCATGGGCAGGCGCTTCAGCCATTGTTAGCAGATTTTTCCCCGAACGGTTCCCAGCGCGGGCGGGTGCGGTGTTTATAATGCGCCGCTTTCGTATCTGGCCGGCATCTTTGCGGCCGCCCTGTCGCTTCAGTGGGTAGTTTTCATATGGACAGCATCAACAATCGCATCGCCAACGAGCTGGGCGTGCGCCCGCAACAGGTCGCCGCCGCCGTGGCCCTGCTCGACGAAGGCTCTACCGTGCCTTTCATCGCCCGTTACCGTAAGGAAGTGACCGGTAGCCTCGACGATACCCAGCTGCGCCATCTGGAAGAGCGCCTGCGTTACCTGCGCGAACTGGACGAGCGCCGCGTGGCGATCCTCGCCAGCATCGAGGAACAGGGCAAGCTGACCCCGGAACTCAAGCGCGAGATCGACCTGGCCGACACCAAGACCCGCCTCGAAGACCTGTACCTGCCGTACAAGCAGAAGCGCCGCACCAAGGGCCAGATCGCTCTGGAAGCCGGTCTCGGCGAACTGGCCGACGCACTGTTCAACGACCCGAGCCTGACACCCGAGCAGGAAGCCGAGCGTTTCATCGACGCCGAGAAAGGCTTCGCCGATGTGAAAGCCGTGCTCGAAGGCGCCAAGTACATTCTTATGGAACGCTTCGCCGAAGACGCCGCGCTGCTCGACAAGCTGCGCAGCTTCCTCAAGGACAACGCCACCCTCAGCGCCCGTGTGGTGCCGGGCAAGGAAAACGAAGGGGCCAAGTTCAGCGACTACTTCGAGCACGACGAGCTGCTCAAGGGCGTGCCGTCGCACCGCGCACTGGCGATCTTCCGCGGGCGTAACGAAGGCATTCTCAGCGCCAGCCTGAAGGTCGGCGAAGAGCTGCCGGGCACCCTGCACCCGTGCGAGCTGATGATCGGCGAGCGCTTCGGCCTCGCGAACCAGGGCCGCGCCGCCGACAAGTGGCTGGCCGAGGTGGTGCGCTGGACCTGGAAGGTCAAGCTGTACAACCACCTGGAAACCGACCTGCTCGGCGAGTTGCGCGAGAAGGCCGAGGACGAGGCGATTTCCGTGTTCGCCCGCAACCTGCACGACCTGCTGCTGGCCGCCCCGGCCGGCCCGCGCGCCACCCTGGCGCTCGACCCGGGCCTGCGCACCGGCTGCAAGGTGGCCGTGGTCGATGCCACCGGCAAGGTGCTGGAGACCACCACCGTCTACCCGCACGCCCCGCGCAACGACTGGGACGGCACCCTGGCGATCCTCGCCAGGCTGTGCGCCAAGCATGGCGTCGACCTGATTTCCATCGGCAACGGCACCGCCAGCCGCGAAACCGACAAGCTGGCCGCCGAGCTGATCAAGAAGGTGCCGGATCTCAAGCTGACCAAGGTGATGGTCTCCGAGGCCGGCGCCTCGGTGTACTCGGCCTCGGAACTGGCCGCCCGCGAATTCCCCGATCTCGACGTATCGCTGCGCGGCGCAGTAAGCATCGCCCGCCGCCTGCAGGACCCGCTGGCCGAACTGGTGAAGATCGACCCGAAATCCATCGGCGTCGGCCAGTACCAGCACGACGTGTCGCAGCTCAAGCTGGCGCGCAGCCTGGACGCCGTGGTCGAGGACTGCGTGAACGCCGTCGGCGTGGACGTCAACACCGCCTCCGCCGCCCTGCTGGCGCGTATTTCTGGTCTCAACGCGACCCTGGCGCAGAACATCGTGCAGTACCGCGATGCCAATGGCGCCTTCCGCAGCCGCGCCGAGCTGAAGAAGGTGCCGCGCCTGGGCGAGAAGACCTTCGAGCAGGCCGCCGGCTTCCTCCGTGTAATGAACGGCGACAACCCGCTGGACGCCTCCGCCGTGCACCCGGAAACCTACCCGCTGGTCGAACGCATCGCCCAGGACACCGGCCGCGACATCCGCTCGCTGATCGGCGACTCGGCGTTCCTCAAGCGCCTCGATCCGGCCAAATTCACCGACGAGCGCTTCGGCCTGCTCACCGTCGGCGACATCCTCAAGGAACTGGACAAGCCCGGTCGCGACCCGCGCCCGGAGTTCAAGACCGCCGAGTTCCAGGAAGGCGTGGAGACCCTCGCCGACCTCAAGCTGGGCATGGTCCTCGAAGGTGTGGTGACCAACGTCACCAACTTCGGCGCCTTCGTCGACATCGGCGTGCACCAGGACGGTCTGGTGCACATCAGCGCGCTGTCGGAAAAATTCATCAAGGACCCGCACGAGGCAGTCAAGGCCGGCGACGTGGTCAAAGTCAAGGTGATGGAAGTGGACATTCCGCGTAACCGCATCGCCCTGTCCATGCGCATGGGCGACACCCCCGGCGAGAAGGTCGAGGGTGCGCGTGGCGGCCAGTCACGCGGTGGCAACCGTGGTGGCAACACGCCTCGCAGCGAGCGCCATTCCAGCCATGACAAACCAGCACCAGCCACCGGCGGCATGGCCGCCCTGTTCGCCAACGCCAAGCAGTTGAAGAAATGAGCACGACAGATAACGTAGGCACCGCCAGCGCCTTTTCCCGCCTGCTCGGCCTGGAGTTTCTCCAGGTCGGCGGCGGCGAGGCGCGCGTGCGCCTGACCCTTACCGACGAACTGCGCAACCTGCACGGCAAGCTGCACGGCGGTGCGCTGTTCTCGCTGATCGACACCGCCATGGGCCAGGCCAGCCACAGCCTGAGCAATGGCGAGGCAAGCACCGTCACCCTCGAATGCAAGATCAACTACATCCGCCCGGTTTCCGAGGGCAGCGTGCTGTGCCACGCCAAGGTGCTGCATGCAGGGCGCCGTACCCAGGTGGTGGAAGCCGAAGTACTGCAGGGCGACAAGCTGGTCGCCAAGGCGCAAGGCACCTTCGCCTGCGTGTAATCGGCCGGGCGCGAAGTCGTCTAATGTGGCCATGACATCGCCCCTTGCAGAGTGCGGGGGCGATCCCCATATTGTGGCGACTGCCCAGTTAGGAACTGCATCTTGAGCGATCTTCTCTCCCGCCGCCTGGCCCAGCTCGGCGAGCCGGCCAACCTGCCCCTGCTGGGTGAATGCCTGCACGGCATCGAGCGCGAATGCCTGCGCGTCGATCGCGAGGGTCAGCTGGCCCTGACCCCGCATCCGCAGGCACTGGGCTCGGCACTGACCCATGCGCAGATCACCACCGACTATTCCGAGTCGCTGCTGGAGTTCATCACCGGCACGGCCACCGATCCCGCCGCCACCCTTGCGGAACTGGAAGACATCCACCGCTTCACCTACGACAAGCTCGATGGCGAACTGCTATGGAGCCCGTCGATGCCCTGCGCGCTGCCGGACGAAGAGACCATCCCCATCGCCCGCTACGGCAGCTCCAACATCGGTCGCCTCAAGTACGTGTACCGCAAGGGCCTGGCACTGCGTTACGGCAAGACCATGCAGTGCATCGCCGGCATCCACTACAACTTCTCCCTGCCCGAAGGGCTGTGGCAGTTGCAGCAAAGGAGCGAAGGCAATACGCAGAGCCCGCGCGACTACCAGTCGACACGCTATATCTCGCTGATCCGCAATTTCCGCCGCTACAGCTGGCTGCTGATGTACCTGTTCGGCGCCTCGCCGGCGCTGGACAAGGGCTTCATGCGTGGCCGCCCGCACCATTTGCAGGAGCTGGACGACAGCACCCTGTATCTGCCCTATGCCACCAGCCTGCGCATGAGCGACCTGGGCTACCAGAGCGGCGCGCAATCGGGCCTGACGCCCTGCTACAACGACCTGGCCAGCTATACCGACAGCCTGCGTCTGGCTGTCGGCACACCCTACCCGGCCTATGTCGAGATGGGCACCAAGCGCGGCGACGAATGGCTGCAGCTCAATACCAACATCCTGCAGATCGAGAACGAGTACTACTCGAGCATCCGCCCGAAACGCGTGACCCGCAGCGGCGAGAGACCGATCCAGGCGCTGATGAGCCGTGGCGTGCAGTACGTGGAAGTACGCTGCCTGGACATCAACCCCTTCCTGCCGCTGGGCATCGACGAGGCGCAGGCGCGCTTCATCGATGCGTTCCTGCTGTACTGCGCGCTGGAAGACAGCCCGCTGCTGGAAAACGGCGAGTGCAGCAGCTGCACCAGCAACTTCCTCAAGGTGGTCAAGGAAGGCCGCCGCCCCGGTCTGCATCTGCAGAAGGGCAAGCAGCAGGTGGAACTCAAGGTCTGGGCCAGCGAGCTGCTCGAACGCATCCTGCCGCTGGCCGAACTGCTCGATCGCAGCCAGGGCCGTGGCGTGCATGTCGAGGCACTGGCGCAACAGCAGGCCAAGGTCGCCGACGCGGAGATGACCCCCTCGGCACAGATACTGGCGATTCTGCGTCAGGGCCAGAGCTTCACCGACTTCGCCCTGCAACAGAGCCTGCGCCACGCCGAGTACTTCCGCGCGCAACCGCTCAGTGCGCAAAAGCAGCAGGTCTTCGAGAAGGCCGCGCATGTCTCGCTGGCCGAGCAGGCGGAGCTGGAAGCGCAGCCCAGAGGCGATTTCGACGCCTTCGTCGCGGCCTACCAGGCAAGCATCCTGGCGCTGGCGGTATAGCCGTAGCGCCCAGGGATGGCCCGCCACAAACCGTCGACTCGCTCACAAAGCCAACCAGCGGAGCAAAACCCGGGATAGGCGGCCACTCCCCGGGCCGCCGGGCAAGCTAGCATTGCCGGGTGACTGACGACAGACGAGCAGCGCCCCATGGCCGAAGACGCCACGCCGCAATGGAGCCTGGAGAGCCTGACCAAGGCCTATCAGCAAGGCTATATGGTCGGGCTCACCGGCCAGCCCAGAACCCGCCAGCCCTATCCTGACGAAATCCCTGCAGCAGCCTGGGAGGCCGGCTGGGACGACGGTTTCGAGCAGATGCGCCTGCAGCAGCAGAGCGCCTGAACCCCTGAACGCACCGCAGGAGGGGCTTCAGCCGCGAAGCTCGCGGATAAATCCGCTCCTACGGCTCCGGCATGCTCTCGCCCCGCCTACAAAGCCTTTTCGAACACCTTGGAATTACGCTGGTAGTTGTACAGCGACGCGCGCGCAGTGGGCATGCGCTCGACGGAGCTCGGCTGGAAGCCGCGCTCGCGGAACCAGTGCGCGGTACGGGTGGTGAGCACGAACAGGGTCTTGATCCCCTGCGCCCGCGCCCTGGCCTCGATGCGCGCCAGCAGCTCGTCGCCACGACCGCCATGGCGGTAGTCGGGGTTGACCGCCAGACAGGCCAGCTCGCCGCAGTCGGAATCGGCGATGGGATACAGCGCCGCACAGGCGATGATCAGCCCTTCGCGCTCGACGATGCTGAACTGCTCGATCTCGCGCTCCAGCACTTCCCGTGAGCGACGCACCAGAATGCCCTGCTCTTCCAGCGGTCTGATCAGCTCGATCAGCCCGCCGACATCCTCGATGGTCGCCTCGCGCAGCGACTCGAACTGCTCCTGCGCCACCAGTGTGCCGTTGCCGGTACGGGTGAACAGCTCGCTGAGCAATGCCCCATCGGTGGCGTAGCTGACGATATGGCTGCGCTTGACGCCGCCACGGCAGGCCTCGGCGGCAGCATCGAGCAACTCGCCCTGATAGTTGCTACCCAGGCGCGCCAGATGCGCCGGCACCTGCTGCGGACGCAGCTCGCGCACCAGATTGCCGCTCTCATCGAGCAGGCCGTCCTCGGCACCGAACAGCAGCAGCTTGTCGGCACCCAGGTCGATGGCGGCGCGGGTAGCGACGTCCTCGCAGGCCAGGTTGAAGATTTCCCCGGTGGGCGAATAGCCCAGCGGCGACAACAGCACGATGCTGCGTTCGTCGAGCTGACGGTTGATGCCCTTGCGGTCGATGCGCCGCACTTCGCCGGTGTGGTGATAGTCGATGCCATCGAGCACGCCGATCGGCCGTGCGGTGACGAAGTTGCCACTGGTCAGTCGCAGACGCGAGCCCTGCATCGGCGAGGCGGCCATGTCCATCGACAGGCGCGCCTCGATGGCGATGCGCAGCTGGCCAACGGCATCGATCACGCACTCCAGGGTCTGCGCATCGGTGATGCGCAGGTCGCGATGATAGTGCGGCGTCAGACCGCGGGCAGCGAGACGCGCCTCGATCTGGGGGCGCGAACCGTGCACCAGCACCAGGCGCACGCCAAGGCTGTGCAGGAGCACCAGATCGTGGACGATATTGGCGAAGTTCGGGTGGGCAACACCCTCGCCCGGCAGCATGACCACGAAGGTGCAGTCACGGTGGGCGTTGATGTAGGGCGAAGCGTGGCGTAGCCAGTTGACGTAGTCGTGCATGAGCAATCCATTAACGTAGAGACGTAGGACGGCAGGGCCGTCATGTTCGGTCGGCAGGTCGGTCTCATCGTCGCAGCACGTCTTCGCTCCGGGTCAGGCAGTAGTGTTGGATCAGTTGGCGCAGCAGCGCCACGGTTGGTTCGATACGGGCCAGTTCCAGGTGTTCCCCTGGCTGGTGCGCGCAGTCGATATCGCCAGGGCCGAGCACCAGCGTCTCGCAGCCAAGGCGCTGAAGATAAGGCGCCTCGGTGCCGAATGCCACTGCCTGCGCGCTGTGTCCGGTAAGACGCTCGGCCAAGCGCACCAGCTCGGCATCGGCGTGCTGCTCGAATGGCGGCACTTCAGGGAACAGCGGGCCATAGTCGATGCGCACCTGATGCTTGAGCGCCAGCGGCTGCAACTTGCCACGAATGGCCTCGCGCAGCTGCTCCGGGTCCATGCCCGGCAGCGGGCGCAGGTCGAACTCCAGCGCACACTGGCCGCAGATGCGGTTGGGATTGTCGCCACCATGGATGCAGCCGAGGTTCAGCGTCGGCTGCGGCACGCCGAACTGCGGGTTGTTGAACTCACGCTGCCACTGTGCGCGCAGGCCGCGCAGCTCACCCATCACATCCTGCATGGCTTCGAGCGCACTGTGACCGAGCGCGGGGTCGGAGGAATGGCCGCTGCGCCCGAGGATATCGATGCGCTCCATCATCACGCCCTTGTGCAGGCGAATCGGTTTCAGGCCGGTCGGCTCACCGATCACCGCCGCCCGCCCGAGCGGCCGGCCGGCGTCAGCCAAGGCACGTGCGCCCGCCATCGAGCTTTCCTCGTCGCAGGTGGCGAGGATCAGCAGCGGTTGCTGGAAAGGCTGATCGAGCAGCGGCCGCACAGCCTCGATGACCAGGGCGAAGAAGCCCTTCATGTCGCAGCTGCCCAGGCCCACCCAGCGGTCGCCCACTTCGGTCAGCTTGAGCGGGTCGCTACGCCACAAGGACTCATCGAACGGCACGGTGTCGCTGTGCCCGGCCAGCACCAGCCCACCCGGCCCGGTTCCGCGACTGGCCAGCAGGTTGAATTTGCCCGGTGTGACCTGCTGGATCTCGCAGGTAAAGCCCAGCTCGCCCAGCCAGGTGGCGAGCAGATCGATCACTGCGCGGTTGGACATATCCAGAGAGGGCTGGGTACAGCTGACCGAGGGCGCGGCGATCAGTGCCGAGAATTGCTCGCGAAGTGACGGTAATGGCATGGCTCGGCTCTCTCGGTGCGGCAGGCCATCATAACAACAAGAGCGCCCGGCCAGGCCAGCCCGGAAACGAAGAAGCCCGGCACAGGCCGGGCTTCGCTGGCACGCGATGCGATCAGAGGAAGACCAGCATCATGATCTCGAAGTAGATGATCGCCAGGACCGCGCCGACCGGCAGGGTGACCACCCAGGAGGTGAAGATCTTGCCCACTACCGACAGGTTCAGCGCGCCGATACCACGCGCCAGGCCGATACCCAGTACCGCCCCCACCAGAGTGTGGGTAGTGGAAACCGGCAGGCCGATGCCGGACGCCGCGACCACGGTACCGGCAGTGGCAAGTTCGGCGGCGAAACCGCGGCTCGGGGTCAGCTCGGTGATGCCCTTGCCGATGGTGGCGATGACCTTCCAGCCATAGGTAGCCAGGCCGATGACGATACCGCAGGCGCCGAGCAGCAGCACCCAGCCGGGAACCGCGGATTTGCCACCGATGGCCATGTCGCCACCAGCCTCGATCACACCCACCACCGCGGCCAGCGGGCCGACGGCGTTGGACACATCGCTGGCACCGTGGGCGAAGGCCATGGCGCACGCGGTGAAGATCATCAGAACCGCGAAAACCTTCTCGACGCTGGCAAAGTGAAAGCTCTTGTTGGCTTCGGCATCGACCTTGATACGCGTGAGCAGGAGGATACCGATAGCGGCAACAACCAGGCCGACCAGGCACGCCAGCAGCACGGAGCCCGAAGTGGTGAAATGCAGACCAACGTGCTTGAGACCCTTGGTGAAGGTCATAAGCGCCAGCATGAAGCCGGTCAGGAACATGTACACCGGCACCCAGCGCTTGGCATTGCGGAACGGATCTTCAGTGTCCATGATCAGCCATTGCACGCTCTTGAACAGACCGAAGGCGATAAGTCCAGAGAGGAAAGGCGTCACTACCCAGCTGGAAACGATCGGCACCAGACCACCCCAGTTGACCGCATCCACCGAGACACCAACGGAAGCGAAACCGATCAACGCACCAACGATGGAGTGCGTGGTGGATACCGGCCAACCACGCAGCGAGGCCACCAGCAGCCAGGTGCCGGCGGACAACAGCGCCGACATCATGCCCAGCACGAACAGGTCAGGCGGAATGGCGGCACTGTCGACGATACCGTTCTTGATGGTTTCGGTGACCTGTCCACCAGCCAGATAGGCCCCGCAGAACTCGAATACCATGGCGACCAGGATCGCCTGCTTGATGGTCAGCGCCTTGGAGCCGACCGAGGTGCCCATGGCGTTGGATACATCGTTTGCCCCCACGCCCCACGCCATGAAAAAACCAAAGCAGCAGGCGAGCACGAGGAGTACGAAGCCGTATTCCGCGACAAGAGTCATAGAAAATTACCTGTGGATTCCTGAATGGCAGCTGGCGACTAGCGCGCCAGCAGTTGTTCCAGTCGGTTGCCGACACGCTCGGCACGGTCGGCGACGTCGCCAACCCAATCGATGATCCGGTAGAGGAACATCACATCAACGGCGGGTAATTCCTTTTCCAGCTTGAACAGGGTGCGACGCACCTCGATCTGCTGACGATCAGTGTCGTGCTCGATATCCTCGAGCTCTTCGACCATGCGTTGCACGAGGGTGGCCTCACGGCCACCGAAACCGGTTTCCAGCAACTCATCCAGTTCATTCATGGCTTTCAGCGCCTGGGCACTGGCGTCCACGCAACGCTGTACATAAGCCAGCATCAGCGGCTGCAGCGCGGCGGGGATGGTCATCTGCCGGCCAAGCATAAGCCCGGCGATGTCCTTGGCACGGTTGGCCACCTTGTCCTGCACGCTGAGCAGCTCCAGCAGATCGGAGCGTGGCACCGGCAGGAACAGGCTCTTGGGCAGGTGCATACGCACGTTCTTCTTGAGCTTGTCGGCCTCGCGCTCCAGGCGCACCATTTCTTGCTGAACCTGCTCGACACGCACCCAGTCTTCGGCCATAACCGCCTCGAAGAACGGCACCAGATTGGCCGCGCATTCGTGTGCCTTGGCAATGTGCTGTTGCATCGGGCCGATAGGAGAGCGGCCGAACAGACTGACGAAGGGATTGGTAGGCATAGGGTTGCCCCTGGCTGAAAAGAGTCGGCAAGTATACGGGGCGTCCCTAACGCCTACCAGCGTATGTCATCAGTTCGTCACATTTCTGTACATTCGGCGCTACGGCCTGACAGCGCACGACCTTTGCTCTAACCTTGTGCGCCCGGAGCACCGCCCCGCCGAACTCCGTCCTCTACCGCTGCTGCGAGCCGTCATCGCGATGAACAAAGAAACCGAAATCAAACTGCGCGCCAGCCGTGCCACGCTGGCTGCCTTGCGCGAGCATCCGCTGCTGAAGAAACGCAACAAGAGCGGCTGGCAGCGCGCGGAGCTGTTCAACCAGTACTACGACACGCCGGATCGTGAACTGGCCGGCGCCAAGGTCGCCCTGCGCATCCGGCGCGACGGTGAGCAGTTCATCCAGACCCTGAAAAGCCGGGGCCAGAGCGTTGCCGGCCTGTCCGAGCGCAACGAATGGGACTGGTACCTGAGCAAGGCCAAGCTCGACCTGAAGAAACTCGACGACAGCTGCTGGCCGGCCAGCCTGGCCGAGCTGGACAAATCGAGCCTGCAGCCGCTGTTCAGCACCGATTTCGTCCGTGAAAAGGCCGAGATCGCCTGGGGCCGAGGCAAGGCCAAAGTGGTTATCGAGGCAGCTCTGGATCTGGGCAAGGTGATCGCCGGCGAAGGCGAGGAAGAGATCTGCGAGCTTGAACTGGAACTGCGCCAGGGCGAACCCGCCGCACTGCTGGAGCTGGCCTGCGAGCTGGCCGCCGAACTGCCGCTGATGCCCTGCGACATCAGCAAGGCCGAGCGTGGCTATCGTCTGTTCGATGCCGGCAGCTACAGCCTCAGTCTGCCGGCTCCCGAACTGAACGCCGAAATGAGCCTGGACGATGCCTTCGCCGCCCTCGCCTGGCATCTGCTGGGCGCCAGTCAGCGCCTGGCCGAGCAGTATCGCTGGAATGGCCACTGGAGCCTGTTGCAGCAGTGGCTGGAACAACTGATCGACCTGCGCGCCCTGCTCGCCAGCCTCGGCCAGGCCGCGCCACGTGCCAGCTCGCGAGAGCTGCGCGAAGCACTCGACGCCCTGCTCGACGATTGGCGCCCGCGCCTGGCGGCTGGCCAGAACGACGACAGCATGCGCCACAACGCGCCCGCCTTGTTCGCCGCCGAACTGGATGGCTGCCGCTGGGGTCTGCTGTCGCTGAAACTGTCGCACTGGCTGCTACAACGCAGCTGGACTGCAGAGCGCAACAACCGTGGCAACCGCCAGGGCAACGCAGCGCTGGGCAACTGGCTGCCGACCCTGCTGGGCGAGGAAGGTGCCGCCCTGCAACTGCGCCGCTACCAGCAGCAACCGGAAGACCTGGCCGAGCAGATGCCGCGCCTGGAGCGCCTGCTGGTCTGGCTGCGCCTGGCTCGCGGCACGCTGGAAGTCCCCGAGGTCGACCGCCTGTATGGCGAGCTGAACAAGCTGTACGGCCTGGCCCAGCAGCCACTGGACGAAGAAAAGCGCCAGCTGCGCGCGACTCAGACGCAGATCGTGAGCAGCCTCAAGGCCTGGAAGGTGCTGGTGAAATAACGGCTGGGCCTCACAACCTTCGCGGCTGAAGCCGCTCCTGCAGATCGCGGTATCGCCCCGATCAGTGACACCATGAAAAAACGGGCCCCGAGGGGCCCGTTTTTGCTTTCAACCAGAAGCCTTAGTTGCTGCTGGCGCTGCGACGGCTGTCGATGACCTGCTGCCAGGACGGATTGGTGGTCTCGTCCATGGCCTGCTGCATGGCCTTCTTGCGCTTTTCCTCGGCACGATGGGCGAAGAACCAGGCCAGGAAGGTGGCGAACGACACCGCCAGCAGGATCAGGCTGGCCACTGCGTTGATCTCCGGCTTAACCCCCAGACGCACGGCGGAGAAGATTTCCATCGGCAGGGTGGTGGAACCGGGACCGGACACGAAGCTGGCCAGCACCAGGTCGTCCAGCGACAGGGCGAAGGACATCATGGCGCCGGCCGCCAGCGATGGCGCGATCATCGGCACGGTGATCAGGAAGAACACCTTCCACGGCCGCGCACCCAGGTCCATGGCCGCCTCTTCGATGGACATGTCCAGCTCACGCAGGCGCGACGACACCACCACCGCCACGTAGGCCGAGCAGAAGGTGGTGTGGGCGATCCAGATGGTGGTCATGCCGCGCTGCATCGGCCAGCCGATCAGCTGCGCCATCAGCACGAACAGCAGCAGCAGCGACAGACCGGTGATCACTTCCGGCATCACCAGCGGCGCGGTGACCAGGCCACCGAACAGCGTGCGTCCCTTGAACTGGGTGATGCGGGTCAGCACGAAGGCCGCCAGGGTGCCCAGCGCCACCGCCGCGATGGCGGTGTAGCAGGCGATCTCCAGCGAGCGCATCACCGAATTCATCAGCTGGGTGTTGTCCAGCAGGCCGACGTACCACTTCACCGACCAGCCACCCCACACCGTTACCAGCCGCGAGGCGTTGAACGAGTAGATTACCAGGATGACCATGGGCAGGTAGATGAAGATCAGACCGACCCAGAGCATGATGCTGGAGAAACTGAAACGCTTCATGGGCGGCCCTCCAGCTCTTTGGCTTGGTTACGGTTGAACAGGAACGATGAGGGCACGATCGAAAAGACAGTCGTCATGGTCTGCCCTCCAGTTCTTTCGCCTGGTTACGGTTGAACAGGATGATGGGCACGATCAGGATCGCCAGCATCACCACAGCCAGGGCGGAAGCCACCGGCCAGTCGCGGTTGTTGAAGAATTCCTGCCACAGCACCTTGCCGATCATCAGGGTCTCCGGACCGCCGAGCAGCTCGGGGATGACGAACTCACCGACCACCGGGATGAACACCAGCATCGAACCGGCGATGATGCCGTTCTTCGACAGCGGCACGGTGATCTTCCAGAAGTTGTTGAAGTTGCTCGACCCCAGATCGGACGCGGCCTCCAGCAGGCTGAGGTCGTGCTTCACCAGGTTGGCGTACAGCGGCAGGATCATGAACGGCAGGTACGAATAGACCACGCCGATGTAGACCGCGGTGTTGGTGTTGAGAATCTGCAGCGGCGAATCGATCAGGCCGAGCCCCATCAGCACGCTGTTGAGCAGGCCGTTGTTGCCGAGGATACCCATCCAGGCATAGACACGGATCAGGATCGCGGTCCAGGTCGGCATCATGATCAGCAGCAGCAGCACGGTCTGATGCGACTTCGGGGCCCGGGCGATGGCGTAGGCCATCGGATAGCCGATCACCAGGCACAGCAGGGTGCTGAAGAACGCCACCTTCAACGAGCCAAGGTAGGCCGACAGGTACAGAGCATCCTCGGAGAGGAAGATGTAGTTGCCGAAGTTCAGCAACAGGGTCAGCTTGTTGTCCACCCACTGGTAGATTTCGGTGTACGGCGGGATCGCCACGTCGGCCTCGGCGAAGCTGATCTTCAGCACGATGACGAACGGCAGCAGGAAGAACAGGAACAGCCAGAGGAAGGGTATGCCGATTACGACATGCCGCCCTCCGGGCAGATAGCGCATCAGTTTGCTCGGCTTCATGATTGCAGTACCACGCCGCTGTCATCTTCCCAGTACACCACCACCGGATCGTCCCAGGTCGGACGCTTGCCGCGGCGCTCGGCGTTGGCGATGAAGCACTGCACGATCTGCCCCGAGGTGAGCTTGACGTGGTACACCGAGTGGCCGCCGAGGTAGGCGATGTCATGCACGTGGCCACGGCTCCAGTTGTAGTCCGGGTGCTCGTGATCTTCCGGCAGCGCGGTGGCCATCAGCAGCTTCTCCGGACGCAGCGCGTAGCTGACGGACTTGTTCTCGGCGCGGGTACTGACGCCGTGGCCGATGTAGATCGGCTTGTCCAGATGCGGGCATTCGATGATCGCGTGGTCGGCCTCGTCGCTGACGATCTGGCCGTCGAACAGGTTGACGCTGCCGATGAATTCGCACACCAGGCGGCTGGTCGGCGTCTCGTAGATGTCCACCGGGCTGCCGGTCTGGGCGATCCAGCCCAGGTGCATGATGGCGATGCGCTGGGCCATGGTCATGGCCTCTTCCTGGTCATGGGTCACCATCACGCAGGTCACGCCGACGCGCTCGATGATCTCCACCAGCTCCAGCTGCATCTGCGAACGCAGTTTCTTGTCCAGTGCGCCCATCGGCTCGTCGAGCAGCAGCAGCTTGGGACGCTTGGCCAGCGAACGGGCCAGGGCCACGCGCTGACGCTGACCGCCGGAGAGCTGATGCGGTTTGCGCTTGGCGTACTGGGTCATGTGCACCAGCTTGAGCATCTCGGCCACGCGCTCGTCGATCTCGGCCTTGGGCAAGCCGTCCTGCTTCAGACCGAAGGCGATGTTGTCGGCCACACTCATGTGCGGGAACAGCGCGTAGGACTGGAACATCATGTTGATCGGGCGCTTGTACGGCGGCATGTCGGTGATGTCGACACCGTCGAGGATGATGCGCCCCTCGGTGGGCTTCTCGAAGCCGGCGAGCATGCGCAACAGTGTGGACTTACCGGAACCTGAGCCGCCGAGCAGGGCGAAGATCTCGCCCTTGTTGATGGTCAGCGAGACGTCATCGACTGCCACGGTCTCGTCGAACTTCTTGGTAACCCGATCGATCTTGACCAGCACCTCTTTCGGTGTCTGATCCCCCTCGAGGGCTTTTTTGTAGGCGCTGGAGGCAACAGCCATTTAGGAAAACTCCCGGAAAAGATTGCGCCCGACCCCTGCGGCCGGGCAGGAACGATTACTGACCCGACTTGACCTTGGTCCAGGTACGAGTCATCAGGCGCTGCACGCGAACCGGCAGCTCGGCGGAGATATACAGCTTATCCAGCACCTCTTGCGGCGGGTAAACGGACGGATCGTTGCGCACTTCCTCGTCCATGAACTCGTCCGCCTTGGTATTGGGGTTGGCATAACCGACGTAGTCGCTGACTTCTGCGATCACCTCGGGGTCGAGGAGGAAGTTGATGAAGGCATGCGCCTGCTCGGTCTTCGCCGAGTCGGCGGGGATCGCCATCATGTCGAACCAGAGGTTGGCGCCTTCCTTGGGAATGCTGTAGGCGATTTCGATGCCCTTGCCGGCCTCTTCGGCGCGGTCGGCGGCCTGCAGGATGTCGCCGGAGAAACCGGCCGCCACACAGATGTTGCCGTTGGCCAGATCGCCGATGTACTTGGAGCTGTGGAAATAGGTGACGTAGGGGCGCACCTCCAGCAGCTTGGCCTCGGCCTTGGCGTAGTCGTCGGGGTTGGTGCTGTTGGGGTCCAGGCCGAGGTAGTTGAGCACGGCCGGGATCATCTCATCGCCGGAATCGAGGAAGGCGACGCCACACTTGCTGAGCTTCTGGATGTTCTCCGGCTCGAACAGCACCGCCCAGGAGTCGATCTCGTCGACACCGAGCACGGCCTTGATCTTCTCGACGTTGTAGCCGATGCCGTTGGTACCCCACAGGTAAGGTACGGCGTACTGGTTGCCAGGGTCGTTGGTTTCCAGCTGCTTGAGCAGCGCCGGATCCAGATTGTCCCAGTTCGGCAGCTTGGAGCGGTCCAGTGCCTGGAAGGCACCGGCACGGATCTGCTTGCCGAGGAAATGGTTGGAGGGCACTACCACGTCGTAGCCGCTGCGGCCTGCGAGCAGTTTGCCTTCGAGGGTTTCGTTGGAGTCGAAGACGTCGTAGATCGGCTTGATGCCGGTTTTCGCCTCGAACTTGGCGAGCGTCTCTTCGCCGATGTAATCGCTCCAGTTGTAGATGTGCACCGTCTGCTGGGCCAGGGCGGCTCCACTCAGGGTAGCGGCTGCCAGGGCGATCAGTGTCTTGGGCAGGGTTACTCGCACAGTTTCATCCTCGCTTTGGTGCGCCGCTCAAAAAGGCGCGGCACTTTATAGGAAAACGCGTTGGGAATCAGCGACCGCCAGATCAGGCCGCACCGGTACACCTCAAGGCTCTCGGCCTGAATACGCGCACATCAATGGCCATCGTGGCCCTGTAAAGAGTTCCTGAGAAACCTGGCGGGCACGCCCGCCAGGCCATACTGCAACGTCGATCAGCGACCGGACTTGATCTTGGTCCAGCTGCGGGTCATGTTGCGCTGCACACCTGCCGGCAGGTCCGGGAAGGTGTAGATCTTCTTCAGCACTTCCGGCGTCGGGTAGACGCCCGGGTCGTTGCGCAGGGCTTCGTCAGCCAGTGGAACGGCCGCCGCGTTGCCGGTGGGGAACTGGGTGAAGTTGCCGATCTCGGCGATCACTTCCGGACGCATCAGGTAGTCCAGGAAGACATGCGCGGCCTCGACGTTCTTGGCGTCCGCCGGGATGGCCAGCATGTCGAAGAAGCTGCCAGCGCCTTCCTTCGGAATGTTGTAGCCGACTTGTACGCCGTTGCCGGCTTCCTCGGCGCGGGACTTGCCCTGGTAGATATCGCCCGAGTAGCCGACTGCGACGCAGATGTTGCCGTTGGCAAGATCGGAGATGTACTTGGAGCTGTGGAAGTAGGAAATCGACGGACGAACGCTGAGCATCAGCTCTTCAGCCTTCTTCAGCTCCTCGGTGTTGCTGCTGTCCGGGGCGTAGCCCAGGTAATGCAGAGCGGCCGGCAGGATTTCGGTTGGCGAATCAAGGAAGGACACGCCGCAGGACTTCAGTTTTTCCATGTTTTCCGGCTTGAACACCAGGTCCCAGGAATCGACCGGCGCACCTTCACCGAGCACCGCCGTGACCTTGTCGACGTTGTAGCCGAGGCCAATGGTGCCCCACATGTAGGGGATCGAGTACTCGTTGCCCGGATCGCTCGGCTCCAGCGCCTTGAGCAGGTCGGTGTCGAGGTTCTTCCAGTTGGGCAGCTTGGACTTGTCCAGCTTCTGGAATACGCCGGCCTTGATCTGCTTGGCGAGGAAGGGGTTGGACGGAACCACTACGTCGTAACCGGAGCTGCCGGCCAGCAACTTGGCTTCCAGCACTTCGTTGCTGTCAAAGACGTCGTAGACGACCTTGATGCCGGTTTCCTTCTCGAAATTGGCCAGGGTGTCAGGTGCGATGTAGTCGGACCAGTTATAGACGTGCAGCACCTTGTCGTCAGCCTGAGCAGCGCCTGCCACGGCCGCAGCCAGGGACAACGCGAGAAGGGTCTTGCCGAATGTTTTCATGCGTACAGCTCCTGTTGTTGTGTCGATATTCCAGAGGTCGCGCAGGCGGTTCGAATCAGGCCGGCTCGCGTACTCTGGCGCAGTCTGGCAAGGTCATGGCACCGCTGACAACTTTCCGTGACAGCGGCGTCTCAGACCGTCAGGTCACGCAGGGTCAGATCCAGGCACTTGCGTGCTTTCTCTACCAGTTCATCCACTTCCGCCTGGCTGATCACCAGCGGCGGCGCGATGATCATGGTGTCGCCCACCGCGCGCATGATCAGACCGTTGTTGAAGCAGTGGCCGCGGCAGACCATGCCCACACCCACCTCGCCCGGGAAGCGCGTGCGCGTGGCCTTGTCCTGCACCAGTTCGATGGCACCGAGCATGCCGACACCACGCACTTCACCCACCAGCGGGTGATCCGCCAGCTCACGCAGACGACTCTGCAAATACGGTGCCGTTTCCGTTTTCACCCGTTCGACGATGCCTTCTTCCCTGAGAATGCGCAGGTTCTCCAGGCCCACCGCAGCGGCCACCGGGTGGCCGGAATAGGTGAAGCCGTGGTTGAAGTCGCCATGCGCCTCGATCACCTCGAACACCTTGTCGCTGACGATCAGCCCTCCCATCGGCACATAGCCCGAGGTCAACCCCTTGGCGATGGTCATCAGATCAGGCTTGAGGTCGTAGTACTGGCTGCCGAACCACTCGCCGGTACGGCCGAAACCGCAGATCACCTCGTCGGCAACGAACAGGATGTCGTATTTGTCGAGGATTTCCTTGATCCGCGGCCAGTAGGTTTCCGGCGGGATGATCACGCCACCGGCGCCCTGAATCGGCTCGGCAATGAACGCGGCAACATTTTCTTCACCCAGCTCGAGAATCTTCTTCTCCAACTGGTCGGCGGCCCAGATGCCGAACTCTTCCGGCGACTGTTCGCCACCCTCGCCGAACCAGTACGGCTGCGGGATATGGGCGATGCCCGGAATCGGCAGGTCGCCCTGCTCGTGCATGAACTTCATGCCGCCGAGGCTGGCGCCGGCCACGGTGGAGCCGTGGTAGCCGTTCTCGCGGCCGATGATGATCTTCTTCGCCGGCTGGCCCTTGCACGCCCAGTAGTGGCGCACCAGGCGCAGCATGGTGTCGTTGCCTTCGGACCCCGAGCCGGTGAAGAACACGTGGTTCATGCCGGCCGGCGCCAGCTGGGAGATGGCGTGGGCCAGCTCCAGCACCGGCGGATGGGCAGTCTGGAAGAAGGTGTTGTAGAACGGCAGCTGACGCATCTGCCGGGCAGCGGCCTCGACCAGCTCCTCGCGGCCATAGCCCACGGCCACGCACCACAGGCCGGCCATGCCGTCGAGGATCTTGTGGCCCTCGCTGTCCCACAGATGCACACCCTTGGCCTCGGTGATGATGCGCGGACCGCTCTCGGCCAGCTGCCTGTAATCACTGAACGGTGCCAGGTGATGGGCCTGACTGAGGGCCTGCCACTGGGCGGTTCTGGGGTTGCTCGCTTGCTTGTTCATTACCAACACCTTGCTAACACGCAGCACCCTCGGCGCTACGCAAAGATTCTTGGCAGCGGCCGCGCCAGGCGCGGCCGCCAGCCTTTTACACCGACAGCAACAGGAACTCGCGTTCCCAAGAGCTGATCACGCGCTTGAAGTTCTCGTGCTCGGCACGCTTGACCGCGACGTAGCCACGGATGAACTTCTCGCCGAGGAACTTCTCGGCGTCCTTGCAGGCTTCCATGCGCTCCAGCGCGCTCTCGATGGTCACCGGCAGGCGCAGATTGCGGCGCTCGTAACCACGGCCCTTGACCGGCGCGCTGGGGTGCACGCCGCCGACCATGCCCATGTAGCCACACAGCAGGCTGGCCGCCAGCACCAGGTACGGGTTGGCGTCAGCGCCGGCCAGGCGGTTTTCCACACGGCGGTTCTGCGGGCTAGCCTCGGGCACGCGCAGGCCCACGGTGCGGTTTTCCTCGCCCCACTCCACGTTCACAGGCGCCGAGGTATCGGGCAGGAAGCGGCGGAACGAGTTGACGTTGGGCGCGAACAACGGCAGCAGTTCGGGGATGTACTTCTGCAGACCGCCGATATGGCTGAGGAACAGCTCGCTCATGGTGCCGTCGGCATTGGAGAAGATGTTCTTGCCGGTCTTGATGTCCACCACACTCTGGTGAATGTGCATGGCGCTGCCCGGCTCATCGGTGATCGGCTTGGCCATGAAGGTGGCCGCCACGTCGTGCTTGAGCGCGGCCTCGCGCATGGTGCGCTTGAACACCAAGATCTGGTCGGCCAGGTGCAGGGCGTCGCCGTGGCGGAAGTTGATTTCCATCTGCGCCGGGCCCTCTTCGTGGATCAGGGTATCCAGATCCAGGCCTTGCAGTTCGCACCAGTCGTACATGTCTTCGAACAGCGGGTCGAACTCGTTGGCGGCGTCGATGGAGAAGCTCTGACGGCCGGTCTCGGGACGGCCCGAGCGGCCTACCGGAGCCACCAGCGGGAAGTCCGGGTCGCTGTTGCGCTTGGTCAGGTAGAACTCCATCTCCGGCGCGACGATGGGCTTCCAGCCCTTGTCGGCGTACAGCTGCAGGACGCGCTTGAGAATGTTGCGCGGCGACAGCTCGATGGGATTGCCCTGCTTGTCGAAGGTGTCGTGAATCACCATCGCGGTCGGCTCGATGGCCCACGGCACGAGGAATACCGCATCGGCATCGGGGCGGCAGAACATGTCGATGTCCGCCTCGTCCAGGAGGTCGTAATAAATGTCGTCCTCGACGTAGTCGCCGGTCACGGTCTGCAGCAGCACGCTCTCGGGGAGGCGCATGCCCTTCTCGTCGAGGAACTTGTTGGTCGGCGAGATCTTGCCGCGGGCAATGCCGGTCAGGTCGCTGATCAGGCATTCGACTTCGGTGATTTTGCGTTCTTTCAGCCAGCTCGTGAGCTGGTCTAGCTTGGTACTCATAGAGACCTCAGGGTTGTAGAACCTGCATTGAGTTATAGCGGGTTCAGCGTTGCCCCGCCCTCTCCCTGCAAGCCTCACCAAAGGCCTGGAAGAAGGCGAGATATTCGTGTGGATGCTACCCGGGGTGTGGCACCTCCGGCACCTGACATTTCACTCCAACGCAATAAAATCGCTCGGCGCGGCCGACGCTCATGGAGCTGTCTATCTCGCGGCATCGCGCGAGCCCGGCGGAACCAGGGCGTGATCCGCACATTGCAGGACACGGGCCAGGGAGCACGCCGGACAGCGACGCACGACGTCGCACGCTATCGTGCAGGGAATGCAATGAACGAGAAGGCAGGACGCGCGGCACGGCAGCCGCAGAGCGAGGATGTTGCTGCTTCGCAGCGGCAGGGCTCATGGCCACGCGAGCCTGCAAGGTGTGCAGGTTCGCCTCGCGGATGCGGGAAGAGGCGGTATGACCGTTGGTCCTGACACAAGCGCTGACGCCGATGGTCGGCAGGCAAAACATGAGACACCCGTATTATTGCTGTTATGGGTTTCAACCGAGCTTAGCCTTGTTCATTTTTTTACACAATAGGTCTGTAAAAAATCGAACACACCCTGCTGAGCACCCTGAAACATCAGTGCCTGGACCATTCTGAAAGGCCCTGAAATGCCCCAAAAATGGCCGTCATGCCCCACTACAGGGCACCATGCGGCCAGCTTGACAGTAAAGTGCGTTTCGGATTGACTCACACCCATGCAGTCGCATGATTGATATATTTAACAAAAAGGTGTTGCATCATGTCGGTACCCCCGCGTGCCGTTCAGCTTAACGAAGCGAACGCGTTCCTTAAGGAACATCCTGAGGTCCAGTTCGTCGACCTTCTTATTGCAGATATGAATGGCGTGGTGCGTGGCAAGCGCATCGATCGGAACGCCCTGCACAAGGTGTACGAGAAAGGCATCAACCTACCCGCCTCGCTCTTCGCCCTTGACATCAATGGCTCCACCGTCGAAAGCACCGGCCTCGGCCTGGACATCGGCGATGCCGACCGTATCTGCTTCCCCATCCCCAATACCCTGTGCAACGAACCCTGGCAGAAGCGCCCGACCGCGCAGCTGCTGATGACCATGCACGAGCTGGACGGCACGCCTTTCTTCGCCGACCCGCGCGAGGTATTGCGCCAGGTGGTACAGAAGTTCGACGAACTGGGCCTGCGTATCTGCGCAGCCTTCGAACTGGAGTTCTACCTGATCGACCAGGAGAACGTGAACGGCCGCCCGCAGCCGCCGCGCTCGCCGATCTCCGGCAAGCGCCCGCACTCCACCCAGGTCTATCTGATCGACGACCTCGACGAGTACGTCGACTGTCTGCAGGACATGCTCGAAGCCGCCAAGGAACAGGGCATCCCGGCCGATGCCATCGTCAAGGAAAGCGCCCCGGCGCAGTTCGAGGTCAACCTGCACCACGTCGAAGACGCCATCAAGGCCTGCGACTATGCGCTGCTGCTCAAGCGCCTGATCAAGAACATCGCCTACGACCATGAGATGGACTCCACCTTCATGGCCAAGCCCTATCCGGGCCAGGCGGGCAACGGCCTGCACGTGCACATCTCGCTGCTGGACAAGAAGACCGGCAAGAACATCTTCGCCGCCGAAGATCCGCTGGAGAACACCTCGCTGCGCCATGCCGTCGGCGGCATCCTCGACACCATGTCCGCGTCGATGGCCTTCCTCTGCCCCAACGTCAACTCCTACCGCCGCTTCGGCGCACAGTTCTACGTGCCCAACGCGCCGAGCTGGGCACTGGACAACCGCACCGTGGCCGTTCGTGTACCCACCGGCAGCGCTGACGCCGTACGTATCGAACACCGCGTGGCAGGAGCAGATGCCAACCCGTACCTGATGCTGTCGTCGATCCTCGCCGGCATCCACCACGGCCTGACCAACCAGATCGAGCCGGGCGAGCCGATCGAAGGCAACGCCTACGAGCAGCTCGAACCCAGCCTGCCGAACAACCTGCGCGATGCCCTGCGCGAGCTGGACGACAGCGAAGTGCTGAACAAGTACATCGATCCGAAGTACATCGACATCTTCGTCGCGTGCAAGGAAGCCGAGCTGCAGGAGTTCGAGACCACCATCTCCGACCTCGAGTACAACTGGTACCTGCACACCGTGTGACCCCCGGAGAAAGCCGGCCGCAGAGCCGGCTTCTTTATGCCTGTCCAAACTGCCAACCGACCGTTCCGGTGCTCTGCGCCGGGGCCAGCGGTTCGCCGTATGGCGACTCCGCTGACATGAATCAACCACCGGCGGCGAAGGCCACCGGATACTGTTGTCTTCATCCATCAGGGAGCTACTCATGCAACGCGTCATTGCCGCCGTCCTGCTTGGCCTCTTCTCCGGCCTGACACAGGCCGCCGACAGCATCCGTGTCTACAACTGGAACGACTACATCGCACCGCAGGTACTGGAGAGCTTTACCCGCGATACCGGCATCGAGGTCGAGTACCACACCTTCGCCAGCGCTGAAGAGCTGGCCGCCGCACTGCAAAGCGGCCAGCCCATCGACATCGCCGTTCCCTCGCACAATGAGCTGCCCGGACTGATCACCAGCGGCCGCATTCGCCCGCTGGACTTCGGCCTGCTGCCCAACCGCAAGCACCTGGACAAGCAGCTGCTGAGCAAGCTGGCCGCGGTCGACCCGCAGAACCAGCACGCCGTTCCCTACCTGTGGGGCGCGGTCGGCCTGGCAATCAACACGCCGCAGGCCGAAACGGCCTATGGCGGGCCGCTGCCCAACAGCTGGAGCCTGCTGTTCGACCCCGAGCAGAGCCGGCGCCTGGCCAGTTGCGGCATCAGCGTGCTGGATGCACCGGACGAAACCCTGTCGCTGCTGCTCAACTATCAGGGGCGCAGCCTCGCGCGCAGCGCACCGAGCCGGATAGAACGGGCCGGCGGCGTGCTCGAGGCCCTGCGTCCGAACCTGCGCTACGTCGACAGCGAACGCTATATCGAAGACCTCAACAACGGTCATCTGTGCCTGGCCATGGCCTGGGTCGGCGACGCCCTCGCCGCCGCACAGGCCGGACAGCCGGTAAGCTTCGTTGTCCCCGATGAAGGCTCGGTACTGTTCATCGACAACCTGGTGATTCCGGCCAATGCCAGCCGTCCGGATCTCGCTCACCGCTTCATCGACTACCTGATGCAGCCGCAGGTGATCGCCCAGATCACCGCAGAGACGCTCTACCCCAACGGCAACGCCGACTCGGCCCAGTTCATCGACAGCGCCCTGCTGGCCCAGCCCGGCCTCTATCCGGATCAGGACACCAAGCGCCGTCTGTATCCGCTGGAAGTCCTTTCGCAGAAGCATGCTCAGGTCCGCAGCGACGTCTGGCAGCGCTTCCGTGACGATAGCTGATGGCTACGGCGAGGCTTGCCTCGCCGGCGCCGACTGACGTCCAATAGCGCCTCGCCCACCGAGGAGCTCCCCATGTCGCGCACCGCCAGTCCCCGCAAGCCGCGCGCCAGCAGCCAGGCGAGGATCGCCGGCATCCTCGCTGCCGCCCGCGAACTGCTGGCCGAGCAGGGCATGGCCAGCCTGTCGATCTACACGGTGGCCGAGCGCGCCGGGATTCCGCCTTCGTCGGTGTATCACTTCTTCGCCAGCGTACCGGCCCTGCTCGAAGGGCTGACGGCCGACGTACATGCAGCCTTTCGCGCCAGCCTGCTGGAGCCGGTCGAGCATGCCGCCCTGCGCAGCTGGCACGACCTCTCGCGACTGGTCGAGCAGCGCATGCTGGCCATCTACGAAGCCGATGCCGCTGCGCGTCAGCTGATCCTCGCCCAGCACGGTCTGGCAGAAGTCACCCAGGCCGATCACCAGCACGATCTGGAGCTGGGGCGACTGATGCACGCGCTGTTCGACCGCCACTTCCCCCTGCCGCAATTGCCGACAGATATCGACGTATTCAGCCTGGCCATGTCCCTGGGCGATCGCGTCTATGCCCGTTCGGTGCAGCTGCACGGCCAAATCACCCCACGCCTGGCCGAGGAAGGCATGCGCGTGTTCGATGCCTACCTCGGCCTGTACCTGCCAGCCTGCCTGCCAAAACGCCCGACGCCGCGGGACTGATCCGCAGCGCCCGCACCTCTCGCCCATCTTCGGCCACCTTGCATGGCGCTAGGCGCGCCCACAAATTCGATAAAAATCGAAAAATATCGGCTCAGGAAGCTTCAAACCTCTTCTAATATCGATATTTATCGGATATAAATCGATCATTCGCCCTGATTGATGACCGAACAGTAAGGCCTTCCGACTCACCGGAGCGGCCCGTGAACGAGCTAGAGAGGTGCTTCATGTCCCGTATCGTTACCGTTGCCGCCACCCAGATGGCCTGCTCCTGGGATACCCAGACCAACATCGCCAACGCGGAAAGACTGGTACGTCAGGCTGCAGCCCAGGGTGCCCAGATCATCCTGATCCAGGAGCTGTTCGAGACGCCCTACTTCTGCCAGAAGCCCAATGCCGACTACACCCAGCTGGCAACCACGGTCGAGGAAAACCCGGCTATCGCGCACTTTCGGAAAGTGGCCGCCGAGCTGAAAGTGGTGCTGCCGATCAGCTTCTTCGAGCGCGCCGGCCGCGCTCGCTTCAACAGCATCGCCATCATCGATGCCGATGGCACGAACCTCGGGATTTATCGGAAAAGCCATATCCCGGACGGCCCCGGCTATCACGAGAAGTACTACTTCAACCCGGGCGATACCGGCTTCAAGGTCTGGGACACCGCCTATGCGCGGATCGGTGTGGGCATCTGCTGGGACCAGTGGTTCCCGGAGTGCGCGCGCAGCATGGCGCTGTTGGGTGCGGAAATCCTCTTCTACCCGACCGCCATCGGCAGCGAACCGCACGACGCCAGCATCACCTCGCGCGAACACTGGCAGCGCGTGCAGCAAGGTCACGCCGGCGCCAACCTGATGCCGCTGGTGGCCAGCAACCGTATCGGCAGGGAAGAACAGGACGGCTACGACATCACCTTCTACGGCAGTTCATTCATCGCCGACCAGTACGGTGCGAAGGTCCGGGAACTGAACCAGACCGAGGAAGGTGTTCTGGTACACGGCTTCGATCTGGACGCCCTGGAGAAGGTGCGCACCGCCTGGGGTGTGTTCCGCGACCGCCGGCCGAACCTATACTGGCCGCTTTCCACGCTCGACGGCGAACGCCCCTGCGAGTGAACCTGGCCCGGATGCAGGCCGGGGCTTTTTCTCACGACTTTCCGGATTGCATCCGGCTACAGGTGAAATATGACCACACTGACCACCACTCCACGCGCCGACGGCTTTCGCATGCCGGCCGAATGGGAAACCCACAGCAAGACCTGGATGGTCTGGCCGGAGCGCCCGGACAACTGGCGCAACGGCGCCAAGCCGGCGCAGGCGGCCTTCACCGCCGTGGCCAAAGCCATCGCCCAGTTCGAGCCGGTGACCGTCTGCGTCTCCGACGCGCAGTACGAAAATGCCCGAGCGCGCCTGGACGACGACAACATCCGCCTGGTGGAAATCACCACTGACGATGCCTGGGTACGCGATACCGGGCCGACCTTCGTGACCCATTCCAATGGCGACGTGCGCGGCGTGGACTGGACCTTCAACGCCTGGGGCGGTTTCGATGGCGGCCTGTACTGGCCGTGGCAGCGAGACGACCAGGTGGCGCGCAAGATTCTCGAGATCGAAGGCTACAAGCGCTACCGCACCGAAGGTTTCGTCCTCGAAGGCGGCTCGATCCACGTCGACGGCGAAGGCACCCTGATCACCACCGAAGAATGCCTGCTGAACAAGAACCGCAACCCGCACCTGTCGCGCGAACAGATCGAGGCCGTGCTGCGCGAGCACCTGGCCATCGATACGGTGATCTGGCTGCCGGATGGGCTGTACAACGACGAGACCGACGGCCACGTCGACAACTTCTGCTGCTACGTGCGCCCGGGCGAAGTGCTGCTGGCCTGGACCGATGATGCGAACGACCCCAACTATCCGCGCTGCCAGGCCGCCATGCGCGTGCTGGAAAGCGCTCGTGATGCCAAGGGTCGCCAGCTGACCGTACACAAGATGCCGATCCCCGCGCCGATCCATGCCACCGAAGAAGAGTGCGCCGGCGTCGACATCGTCGAGGGCAGCCAGGAGCGTGACCCGTCGATCCGCCTGGCCGGCTCCTACGTCAACTTCCTGATCGTCAACGGCGGCATCGTCGCGCCGAGCTTCGACGACCCTAAGGACGAGGAAGCCTGCGCCATTTTGCAGCGGGTGTTCCCCGAGCATCGCGTGGTGATGGTGCCCGGCCGCGAGATTCTGCTCGGTGGTGGCAATATCCATTGCATCACCCAGCAGCAGCCCAGGGGCTGACACCTCGCCCCACGAAACGCAAAACGCCCGACATGTGCCGGGCGTTTTCGTTACAGCCAGCTCACTCGAACGGCTGCGGACGCGGCGTATCGTTGCTGGACGGCGGCAGGATCGGCAGAGCGAAGCTCGGCTGCTCACCGGTCAGGGTCTTGAGGAAGGCAGTGATCTTGCCGATCTCCTGCTCGCTCAGCTGTCGACCCAGTTGCAGGCGCGCCATGATGTCCACGGATTCCTCCAGCTTCCAGTAGGCGCCGTCGTGGAAGTAGGGATAGGTCAGCTCGACGTTGCGCAGGGTCGGCACCTTGAACTTGAAGCGGTCTGCATCCTTGCCGGTCAGGCCGGCCACGCCTTCGGCGGGGTTGCTGGTTTCATAGGGTTCGACCAGGCCCATCTTCTGGAACGAGTTGCCGCCCAGCGCCGGGCCATTGTGGCAGGCCACGCAACCGATGGACTTGAACAGCTCGTAGCCTTCCAGTTCGGTCTGGGTGATGGCCTGCTGGTCGCCCTTGAGCCACAGGTCGAAACGCGAATTGGGCGTGACCAGGGTCTTTTCGAATTCGGCGATGGCGTCGGTCACTTCATCCAGCGTGATCTCGTCCTTTTTGTACACGGCCTTGAACGACTCCCGGTACTGCGGGATCGAGCGCAGCACGTCGATGGCCAGAATGTGGGTGAAGGCCATCTCCTTCGGGTTGGAGATAGGCCCGGCGGCCTGCTCCTTGAGATCGGCGGCGCGGCCATCCCAGAACTGCGCCAGGTTCAGGCTGGAGTTGAGTACGGTGGGCGAGTTGATCGGCCCCTGCTGCCAGTTATGGCCGATGGAGCTGGGCAGGTTGTCACTGCCGCCCATGGACAGGTTGTGGCAGGAGTTGCATGAGATGAACCCCGAACGCGACAGGCGCGGATCGAAGAACAACTGCTTGCCCAACTCCACCTTGGCAGGGTCGGTGATCTCGGCGGGGGCGATGAACTGTACGGGTTCGTTGTCCGGTACTGCGGCCCAGGCGCTGGCGCCCAGGCACAAACCGGCCATCAGACTTAGCGTACGCATGTGTTATCTCCTCAGGTATTGGCTGTTCTGGTTATGTGCTGACCATGCCCAGCGCCCACCCGGTGCGGCTTGATCTGCATCAAGCTGCACATGCATTCGCCATCAATTGATTTGTTTCACTTCGTTTTTCAAAGCCTTACACCGCAGCGGTAACACCCGGCAGAAGCGGAAGATTCCACTCAGGCGGATGCAACCCGATGGCCACTGATACGGGCAATGAGCAGTACGCGAGCGATACGCCGGCAACAAAAAACCCGCCGAAGCGGGTTTCCTGCGTATCGACGCGAATCAGGCGTCGGCGTCGGCACTGGCCTGATAGGCGGCAGCGTCCAGCAGCTTGTCCAGCTCGCTGGCATCGCTGGGCTTGAGCTTGAAGAACCAGCTGCCGTACGGGTCGCTGTTGACGCTTTCCGGACTGTCGGTCAGTGCTTCGTTGATGGCGATGACTTCGCCGCCAACCGGGGCGTAGATGTCGGAGGCAGCCTTGACCGACTCAACCACACCCGCCTCCTGGCCGGCGTTCAGCTGCTTGCCGACTTCCGGCAGCTCGATGAACACCACATCGCCTAGGGCTTCCTGGGCGTGGTCGGAAATGCCCACGGTCACGCTACCGTCAGCTTCCAGACGAGCCCACTCGTGACTGGAGGCATAACGCAGATCGGCAGGGATATTACTCATTGTTCGATTCCTCATAAGCGATGACGGCAAGTGGGCCGTCAGGACAATTTAGCAGGCCGCGGCTGGAGCGAAAGCCAACGCCGCGACCAGATGATTCAGATAAGGGTTTTGCCGTTGCGGACGAAGCCCGGCTTGACCACCCGTACCGGGTACCACTTGCCGCGAATCTCCACCTCGGCACGGTCCCCGGTCGCTGCCGGCACCCGGGCCAGCGCGATGGATTTGTTCAGCGTAGGCGAGAAGCTGCCACTGGTGATCTCGCCGTCGCCAATGCCTTCAACGCGCACCACCTGATGCGCGCGCAGTACGCCCCGCTCCTCCAGCACCAGCCCCACCAGCTTGCTCGGGCAACCGGCGGCGCGTTGCGCCTCCAACGCCGAACGGCCGATGAAGTCTCGCGCGGCAGGCTCCCAGGCGATGGTCCAGGCCATGTTGGCGGCCAGCGGGCTGACCTGCTCATCCATGTCCTGGCCATAGAGGTTCATCCCTGCCTCCAGACGCAGGGTGTCACGGGCGCCGAGGCCGATGGGCGAGATACCGGCGCCGACCAGATCGTTGAGGAAGGACACCACCTCGGTGACCGGCAGCACGATCTCCAGACCATCTTCGCCGGTATAACCGGTGCGGGCGATGAACCAGTCACCTTCGGGCAGCCCCTGGAATGGCTTGAGCTCGTGAATCAGCGCCGCGCGGGCCTGGGTCACCAGCTCGGAAACGCGCGCCCGCGCCTTCGGCCCCTGAATGGCGAGCATGGCCAGATCACGGCGCTCGCGCAGCTGTACATCGAAGTCGCCAGCCTGCGCATGCATCCACGCCAGGTCCTTGTCACGGGTACCGGCATTGACCACCAGGCGGTAGCCCTCTTCGGTGAGGTAGACGATCAGGTCGTCGATCACCCCGCCCTGCTCGTTGAGCATGGCGCTGTACAGTGCCTTGCCGGCACTTTCCAGGCGTGCCACATCGTTGGCCAGCAGACGCTGCAGGTAAGCCTGCGCCTGACCGCCACCGACGTCCACCACACACATATGCGAGACGTCGAACACGCCGCAGTCGCGGCGCACCTGATGGTGCTCCTCCACCTGCGAACCATAGTGCAGCGGCATGTCCCAGCCGCCGAAGTCCACCATTTTGGCCCCCAGCGCCAGGTGCAGGTCATAAAGGGGGGTACGCTGTCCCATGGGTTATCTCCTTCCGGGCTTGGCGAAGCGATTAAGCCCCGAGAAACTGGCTGCGTTGCCATTGCTGCATTGCAGGCAAGCCGGAAATGCTCATGTGCAAAAGCACACTCCGCTTCCTCGCCTGCTGCGCCTTGCACTGGCGGCCTCGCTTACGTTTCTCAGCAGCCTGTCGGGATGCCCCGACTCGCGAATGGCGCGCATTGTAGCCGCAAGGTCGACGGGGGTCATCTGACCAAAGGTCGTTACCTTCGCAGGCGGCTCGCCTCAACCGAAACTGCGCGCCGAGCGACGGATCAGCAGAATCACCGGCAACAGGCCGACCAGCACCAGGGTCAAGGCCGGCAACGCGGCACGGGCCCACTCGCCCTCGCTGGTCATTTCGAATACGCGCACCGACAGCGTGTCCCAGCCAAATGGCCGCATCAGCAGGGTCGCCGGCATTTCCTTGAGTACGTCGACGAACACCAGCAGCGCGGCCGACAAGGTACCCGGCAGCAGCAGCGGCAGGTAAACCCTGAAGAACAGGCCAACACCGCCAACGCCCAGGCTGCGCGAGGCCTCCGGCAGCGACGGGCGGATCCGTGCCAGGCTGGTTTCCAGCGGCCCGAAGGCCACCGCCATGAAGCGGATCAGATAGGCCACCAGCAGCGCCGCCAGGCTGCCCAGCAGCAGCGGCTTGCCGGCTCCGCCCAGAGCGCTGGAGAGCGGGATCACCAGTTCGCGATCGAGGAAGCTGAACGCCAGCATGATTGCCACCGCCAGCACCGACCCCGGCAATGCATAGCCGATGTTGCCCAGCGCCACACCAAGTCGCACACCACGATTCGGTGCCTGACGACGGGCGAAGGCCAGCAGCATGGCCACGCTGACGGTAATCAGTGCAGCCATGCCGCCCAGATACAGGGTGTGCAGGATCAGCCCGGCGTAGCGTTCGTCGAGATCGAAACGGCCGCGCTGCCAGAACCACACCAGCAGTTGCAGCAGCGGGATGACGAAGGCGCAGGCGAACACCAGACCGCACCAGGCACTGGCCGCAAAGGCCTTCCAGCCATGCAGGTGATACAGCGCCTTGCCGCGCGGCCGCTCGTTGGCCGGTCGCGCCACCCCCCGCGCGCGACGCTCGCCGTAGAGCACCAGGGCCACCGCCAGCAGCAGCAGGCTGGCCAGCTGGGTCGCGCTGGTCAGGCTGTAGAAGCTATACCAGGTCTTGTAGATGGCCGTGGTAAAGGTATCGAAGTTGAACACCGAAACCGCGCCGAAGTCGGCCAGGGTTTCCATGATCGCCAGCGCCAGACCGGCACCGATGGCCGGACGCGCCATTGGCAGAGCCACACGCCAGAAGGCCTGCCAGGGGCTCTGCCCGAGCACCCGCGCCGCTTCCATCAGCCCCTTGCCCTGAGCCAGGAACGCGCCACGGGCGAGCAGGTAGACATAGGGATAGAACACCAGAACCAGAACGATGATCACCCCGCCGGTGGAACGCACCCGCGGCAGGCGCAGGCCGCTGCCGAACCATTCGCGCAGCAGCGTCTGCACCGGGCCGGCGAAATCCAGCAGGCCGACGAAGACGAATGCCAGCACATAGGCGGGAATGGCAAAAGGCAACATCAGGGCCCAGTCCAGCCAGCGCCGGCCGGGAAATTCGCAGAGGCTGGTAAGCCAGGCCAGGCTGACGCCCAGCAGCGTCACACCGATGCCGACGCCAAGCACCAGGGTCACGGTGTTGCCGATCAGCCGCGCCATCTGCGTCTGCCACAGGTGCGCCCAGATCTGCTGATCGACTTCATGCCAGCTCAGCAGCAGGACCGACAGCGGCATCAGCACCAGGACGGCGACAGCAAGGACGATGGGATACCAGCGACGCTGGACGGGATGCGGCACGCGGATTCCTCGACTACGGAAAGGACGACGCCCCGGCTAGGCGGGGCGTCGCAGTATAACGGCAGCAGGGCGGATCGCCGAAGGTACGCCGTGACGCACCTTCGCCCCAGGCATCACTGCCAGCCGGCACGATCCATCAGCATGGTCGCCTCGGCCTGACGCTTGCCGGCCACCTCGGTGGCGATGGAGTCGGCCTTGAAGGTGCCCCAGGCGGCCACTTCCTCGGACGGCGAGACCGCCGGGTTGGCCGGGAACTCCTGGTTGACGCCGGCGAAGATGGTCTGCGCTTCCGGGGTGGTCATCCACTCCAGCAGCTTCCTCGCTTCTTCGGCATGCGGGGCGTGCTTGGTCACGCCGGCGCCGGCCAGGTTGACGTGCACGCCACGGTCGTTCTGGTTCGGCCAGAAGGGTTTCACCTTCAGGTCCGGCTGCTGCTTGTGCAGACGGCCGTAGTAGTAGGTGTTGGTGATGCCCACGTCGCACTGGCCGGCGTCGATGGCCTGCAGCAGGGCGGTGTCGTCGGCAAACACGTCGGTGGCCAGGTTGTTGACCCAGCCCTTGACGATCTCTTCGGTTTTCTCGGCACCGTGGGTTTCGATCAGGGTGGCGGTCAGCGACTGGTTGTAGACCTTCTTGCTGGTGCGCAGGCACAGGCGGCCTTCCCAGTTCTTGTCGGCCAGCGCTTCGTAGGTGGACAGCTCCTCCGGCTTGACGCGCTCGGTGGAGTAGAAAATGGTCCGTGCACGCAGCGACAGGCCGGTCCAGCTGTCGGTGCTGGAGCGGTACTGAGGGGGGATATTGGCGTCGATCACGTCGGACTTGGTCGGCTGCAGCACGCCTTCCTTCTCGGCCTGCCAGAGGTTGCCGGCATCGACGGTGATCAGCATGTCGGCCGGAGTGTTGGCGCCTTCGGCCTTGAGGCGGGCGATCAGCGGCGCTTCCTTGTCGGTGATGAACTTGACCTTCACACCGGTCTTGGCGGTGTAGGCATCGAACACCGGCTTGATCAGCTCGTCGATTCGCGAGGTGTAGACCACGACTTCGTCGGCGGCCTGGACGGCAGTTGCCAAGGTGCTGAGGGTGAATGCAGCGAGCAGAGCGTTGCGAGCCTTCATTAAACCAGCCTCGTTAAGTGGAAATCGAAGTGGCTAAATAGTAGTGAATGCTATTTGCCTTCTCAATATAAATGCTGAAGCAGGGGGCACCAGTTATTACAAGGTGTTTTCGCCCTCCCGGGCCGCCAGCAGATCTGCCGGCAGCAACGGGCTGGATCAGGCCCTTGCCAGCTCCGGCAAATCCCCCGAGAGACCGAGTGCCTGGCGCACGAACAGCGCCTTGGCTTCTGCCTGACCATCGACCAGGTCGAGGCCGACATTGCGCAGCAGGCGCAGCGGCAGGGGATCAGCCTGGAACAGACGCTGGAAGCCTTCCATCGCAGCCATCATCGTCAGATTGTGCGGCATGCGCCGCCGCTCGAAGCGGCTCAGCACCCGCTCCTCGCTCAGGCTCTCGCCACGTTCGGCGGCGTGCAGCAGCACCTCGGCGAGTACCGCGGCGTCGAGGAAGCCCAGATTGACGCCCTGCCCGGCCAGCGGGTGGATGGTATGCGCGGCATCACCGACCAGTGCCAACCCTGGCTCGACATAACGTTTGGCATGCCGCTGGCGCAGCGGAATGCACAGCCTGCGGTCGGCATGCAGCACCTCGCCTAGGCGGTGTTCGAAGGCCTTGCCCAGCTCGGCGCAGAAGGATTCATCATCCAGCGCCATCAGACGCTCGGCCTCGGCCGGCACGGTGGACCAGACGATGGAACACCAGTGCTCACCGGCCGCCCCCGCCAGGGGCAGGAAGGCCAGCGGGCCGTCATCGGTAAAACGCTGCCAGGCGGTGGCCTGGTGCGGGCGCTCGCAGCGCACGCTGGTGACGATGGCGTGATGCAGATAATCCCACTCGCGGGTGGCGCAACCGGCCAGGCGACGTACCGCGGAGTTGGCGCCATCAGCTGCCACCAGCAGCGGTGCGCGCAGCTGGCGACCATCGGTGAGGGTCAGCAGCCAGTCGTCTCCGCTGCGGCGCAATTGTTCCAGGCGCGCCCCCGGCAGCAGACCGATCTGGCTGTCGTGCAGGCGATCGAGCAGGGCGTCCTGCACCACACGGTTCTCGACGATATGACCAAGGGTCTCGGCATGTACGCTGGCCGCAGCGAAGTGGATGCTGCCGGTGCCCGAGCCGTCCCACACGCGCATCTCGCCATAGGGGCAGGCGCGTCGTGCGGCAATACCCTGCCAGGCGCCCAGACGTTCGAGAATGCGCTGGCTGGCCATCGACAGGGCGCTGACGCGCGGCTCGAACGCCGCCTGCGCATCGAACGGCGCTACGCTGAGCGGGCTGCCGTCGACGATCAGGATGTCCAGGCCGCTGTGTTCAAGCGCCAGGGCCAGGGTACTGCCGACCATTCCGGCGCCGACGATGATCAGATCCGCTCGCATATTCATTCCTTGGCTGTCAGAGGCTTCGCGTGCCCATACCCATTGCCTGCCGGGCGAACCAGCGCTTGGCCGGTGGCAACAGGTCAAGCCCGAGCAGGCCCAGGTTGCGCCCGGCAGCCAGCAGCGGCTGGGCATTGCTGAACAGACGTGTCACCTGGTCGGAGAAACCGACTGTCATCTGCTGATCGAGTTGCTGTCGCTGCCGGTAGCGCTGCAGCGTGGCGAAATCGCCCAGGCTGGCCTCGCTGCCGATCAGCACCTCAGCCAGCGCCAGGGTATCGCGCAGCGACAGGTTGTAACCCTGACCGGCAATGGGGTGCAGGCTATGCGCGGCATTGCCCAGTACCACCAGATGCGCCCGCACCTGCTCCTGCGCCTCGATCAGGCTCAATGGATAGAGGTGCCGTGCACCAACCTGCTGCAAGGCGCCCAGGCGATAGCCGAAGGACTGCTGCAGTTCGCCGAGAAACCGTGCCTCGCTGACACGCAGCAAACGCTCGGCATCGGCGTTGCTGCGCGTCCAGACCAGCGCGCAACGATTGTCACTCAGCGGCAGCATGGCCATAGGGCCGTCATCGGTGAAGCGTTCGAAGGCCTGACCTCGATGCGCCTCCAGCGGGCTGACGTTGGCAATCAGCGCGCTCTGCCCATAGGGCTTGCTGCTGACGTTGATGCCGAGTTGCTCACGCAGCCCGGAGCGCCCGCCGTCGGCGAGCACGGCCAGATCGCAGTCGAGACAGCTTTCGTCGTTCAGGGTCAGGCGATAGCCGTCGTCGAGGCGCTGCATGCCGACCACCTCGGCCGGACAACGCCATTCGATCAGGTCCTGATCCAGCGCCTGCCACAGGCAATGGCCGATCCAGGCGTTCTCCACCACGTAGCCAAGCGCCGGCACGCCTTCCTCGATGGCCTGCAGGCGGGTCGCGCCGAAGCGGCCGCGATCGGAAACATGAATCTGCTGAATCGGCTCGGCGCGCCGGACGATGCTCTGCCACAGGCCGAGGCGTTCGTAGATCAGCCGGCTGCCGTAGGACAGCGCGGTGGAGCGGGCGTCATAGCTGGGCTGATATTCGCTGCCCGGTGCGAAGGGTTCGATCAGGGCGATGCGCCAGCCACGCTCGCGTGCGGTGTCCTGCAGGGCCAGCGCCAGGCTGGCGCCGACCAGACCGCCACCGACGATCGCCAGGTTCACACGGGACATGGCCTCAGGCCGCCTCGGTGCGCGCGGCAGCCATCAGTGCCTCGATCTCGACGACGGTCTTGGGCACGCCGCCGGTGAGAATCTCGCAGCCCTGGCGGGTCACCACCACATCATCCTCGATGCGCACGCCGATGCCGCGCCATTTCTTGGCGACCTTGTCGTTGTCGGGGGCGATATAGATGCCTGGCTCCACGGTCATCGCCATGCCCGGTTCGAGCACGCGCCATTCGCCGCCAACCTTGTAGTCGCCGACATCGTGCACATCCATGCCCAGCCAGTGGCCGGCGCGGTGCATGTAGAAGGGTTTGTAGGCCTCGCTGGCGATCAGCTCGTCAACCTCGCCGCTGAGCAGCCCCAGTTCCACCAGGCCGGCGGTGATCACCCGCACGGTGGCCTCGTGGGCCTCGTTCCAGTGCCGGCCGGGGGCGATATACTTGAAGGCCTCCTCGTTGGCCTCGAGCACCAGCTCGTAGATGGCCTTCTGCTCCGGCGAGAACCTGCCGCTGACCGGGAAGGTGCGGGTGATGTCGCTGGCGTAGCAGTCTATCTCGCAGCCGGCGTCGATCAGCACCAGATCGCCGTCCCTGAGCAGGGCGTCGTTCTCGCGGTAATGCAGGATGCAGGCATTGCGGCCGGCGGCGACGATGCTGCCGTAGGCCGGCATCTTCGCCCCGCCCTTGCGGAATTCGTAATCCAGCTCGGCTTCCAGGTGATATTCGTACAGTCCGGCGCGGCTGGCCTGCATGGCGCGGACATGGGCGCGCGCACTGATCTCGGCGGCCTCCTTCATCACCTTCACTTCGGCAGCCGACTTGTACAGGCGCATGTCATGCAGCAGGTGATTGAGGGCGACGAACTCGTTCGGCGGCGTGGCGCCTTGACGGGCCTTGGCGCGGATGTGGTTGACCCACTCCATCAGCCGGTGATCGAACTCCTGATTGCAGCCGATGGCGTAGTAGACGCGCTCGCGGCCCTCGATCAGCCCCGGCAGGATGTCGTCGATATCGCCGATGGGAAAGGCGTCGTCGGCGCCGAACTTGCTGATCGCGCCGTCCTGGCCGGCACGCAGGCCATCCCACAGTTCACGCTCGGGATCGCGCTCGCGGCAGAACAGTACATATTCACCATGCTCACGCCCGGGAATCAGCGCCATCACCGCCTCCGGCTCGGGGAAGCCGGTGAGGTACTGGAAGTCGCTGTCCTGTCGGTAGACGTGCTCGACGTCGCGGTTGCGGATATACACCGGCGCCGCCGGCAGGATGGCGATACTGTTGGGTTCCATCTGCGCCATCAGCGCCTTGCGCCGACGGGCATATTCGGACTTGGGGATGCTGATCAAGGCAGGCTCCGGCGGACAATCAGTGCAGGGAGGGTTTGGCGGCAGGCACAGCGGGCTTGGCGCACTCGGTAAACAGCAACAGCGGCGCCACACGCAGGTACTCCATGACCTCCATGTAGTCGCTCTCGCCGTCTTCGGATTCTTCCAGGGCGCTCTGCACCTGGGCGATGGCGGAGAGATCCTGCAACACCTCCATGGCCTCGGCGCTCAGCGCGCCGTCGCGGGCGGTCAGACCGAAGCCGCCGAGAAAGCCCTGACACCATTGGCCCAGAGCGGCGGCGCGCTGCGCCAGCGGGGTTTCGTCATCGGGCAACAGCAGAACTACGGTGATGTCCTCGCTGCACAGTTCACCCTTGACCATCTCCTGCAGACCGATCAGCGCCTGGCGTACGCTGTCCTGCGGTTCGCCGCCGAGCAGATCGGCAGCATCGAGCAACCAGGCGTCAGCGTCGAAGCCGGCACCGGCACAGCTGCGCCCGAGGAGCAGGCCGTGCAGTTCGGCAGGGGAAACGGAATACCCGGCGCTGTTCAACAGCGCGGCGAAGGCGGCATAGGGAGAGCTTGGAATCGACATAGATAGCTAGGCGCCAGGCGGCGCAATCTCTAGAATGGAGGCTTCGTATCCTAGCACCGGCAAGCGCGCCAAGACCATCCGAGGCCGCCGGTGTGATGCCGTCATCTGCATCACACCACTGCCAACCTTGGTTTGACCCATGACCGGGACAGGCCTATATAGTCCAGCCATTCCCTCCCCATAGCGAGAGCCCATGGAAGACGCCGAACTGCACGCATTGACCGCCAAGCTGGAGCTGCTGATCCAGCGTGTCGAGCAGCTAAAGGCTCACAACCGACTCCTGCTGGCGAATGAACAGGCCTGGCGCGAGGAACGCGCTCATCTGATCGAAAAGAACGAATTGGCCCGGCACAAGGTCGAATCGATGATTTCGCGCCTCAAAGCCCTGGAGCAGGACTCATGACCCAGCCGAACACCGTGACCGTCCATATTCTGGACAAAGAATATTGCATCGCCTGCCCGCAGGATGAACGCGCCAACCTGGAAAGCGCCGCCCGCTACCTGGACGGCAAGATGCGCGAAATCCGCACCAGCGGCAAAGTGATCGGTGCCGACCGCGTGGCGGTGATGGCCGCGCTGAACATCACCCACGACCTGCTGCACAAGCAGCAGCGCCTGGACCAGGACGCCAGCTCAACCCGTCAGCAGGTGCGTGATCTGCTCGACCGAGTCGACCAGGCACTGGCCGACGACTCGGCCCCCTGAGAACCCACATGCCTGCCTGTTCGTCGCAGGCCGCCCCCGAGGTGCGCCATTGGGGTATACTGAGCGCCACTTCCTGGGGTGTGCGCCAGTCGGGGATGTCCCTGAGCCGATACGCACAACCACGGGGGTTGCATGTTGGGGCAGGTGTGCATATCCGCCTGACGGAAAGCCTTAACGCCTCCTGCAACCTCCACCTTGAACTTTCGGGTTCAAGGGCTAAACCGACAGCGGCACGCTGGGAAGTCACCCTTTCCCCCGGTAGCCAGCGCTACCTCCCTCGTTTCATCCTGCGCTCATGACCACCTCCGCCCCACTCAGTCGCCCGCAACTGCGCCGCGTGCTGCGCCAGCGTCGCCGTGCGCTCAGCCGCAGTCAGCAGCGCATTGCCGCGCGCAACCTGTACAGACAGCTGGCGCAAAGCCCGGCATTTCGCCGTGCCCGACATATCGCGCTGTACCTGCCCAACGATGGCGAGATCGACCCGCGGCCGCTGCTGGCCGCCGCGCAGAAACGCGGCAAGCGCACCTACCTGCCGGTACTCAGCGCCTGGCCGCGCACCAAGATGGTCTTCCAGCAGGTCACCCGGCACGAGAAAATGGCGGGCAATCGCTTTCGCATCCTCGAACCGCGCCCGCAGCCCAAACGCCAACGCAGGGTCTGGGCCCTGGACCTGGTGCTGCTGCCGCTGGTGGGTTTCGATGATCGTGGCGGGCGCCTGGGCATGGGCGGCGGGTTCTACGACCGCGGCCTGGCCTATCTGCGCAGGCGCAAAAATTGGCACATGCCGACACTCCTGGGCCTGGCGCATGAGTGTCAGCGAGTGGACGAGCTGGCGATGGCCAGCTGGGACGTGCCCTTGCGGGCGACGGTGACGGACAGGGCGTGGTATTGAGACGAGCGATGCGGCACCGCGCTCCCTGCGGTGCTTACGCTGGCAACCCGCGACTCAAGGCTGCTGCGTTACATTGACCGGAGCGTCGCTCTGGCGCTCCCAAAGGCTCTGGGTGTAACCCGTGGTAACCACACCCAGGCTGAACAGTACAACGAGAACCCACAAAAGATCTGGCTTGCGTTTCATCTATTGCCTCCCCCTTCAAGGCAATGCGCGCGTTGGTCGCGCGTTATTGTTGTGTACAACATGACGGCGCCAAGCGTTTAGCCGGGCATTTTCCGCCAGCACGAGGCACGGCGCAATTTCTGGCGCCAACCGACCGTCGGAGATTTCGCTCAAACGAGCGTTCGCTTACCGACAAATTCGCAGGAGCAAAGTTCATGCCTTATTGGCTGATGAAGTCCGAACCCGATGAATTGTCCATTCATGATCTGCAGCGACTGGGCAAAGCGCGCTGGGATGGTGTGCGCAACTACCAGGCGCGCAACTTCATGCGGGCGATGCAACGGGGCGACCTGTTCTTCTTCTACCACTCCAGTTGCCCGCAACCCGGTATCGCCGGCATCGCACGCATTGCCGGCGAGGTATACCCGGACCCTACCGCGCTCGACCCGCAGAGCCACTACCACGATCCCAAGGCCAGCCCCGAGAAGAATCCCTGGAGCGCCCTGGATGTTGAGTTCGTCGAAGCCTTCGATGACGTCCTGACGCTTCAGCAGTTGAAGAACAATCCGCTGCTCGCCGACCTGGCGCTGGTACAGCGCGGCAGCCGCCTGTCGGTCATGCCGGTGACCGAAGCCGAATGGACGGCAATTCTCGCCATGCGTTGAGCGGAACACGGCACTGTGCTATCACCCACACAGAGCCCAGGGAGTTCTCCATGCCGGCATCCTCCGCCTGGCCAGCGCGTCTTGCGCTGGCCTTCCTGCTATTGGTGCTGAGCTGCGCCAGCGTATTGCTCTGGCGGCAGATCGAGAGCGTGCAACAGCAGCGCGTCGATGAGCGTGTCGGGTACCAGGCCCGCAGCCTGGCACGCCAGCTGGAAAGCACGCTGCACCTGGAGGTGGCCAGCCTCGGGCGCATCGCCCGGCTGTGGAATGACCGGGGCCGCCTGCTACATGCCAGCTGGGAGGAGGAGGTGGAACGCGTACTCCGCGATTTTCCCGCCTACCAGTCGATCCAGTGGGTCGGTGCGGATCTGCGCATGCGCTGGCTGCTACCGGTGCCCGGCAATGAAGCGGCGCTGAACTTTCAGCTGTTTCCGGAGCATCCCAACTACCCACTGGCCATGGACGCCCGCCAGACCGGCGAGCAGCGTTTCTCCAACAGTTTCGAGCTGGTCCAGGGCGGCCGCGGCTTCATACTCTACACACCGCTTTACCGCGAGCAGGATGGGATCAGGCTCTTCGACGGCTTTCTTCAGGGCGTCTTTCGCGTCGAGCCGCTGATGCAGGAGCTGCTTGCCCAGATCGACCGCGAAGAATTCAATCTCGAACTGCTGGAGAACGGCACCAGCCTGTTCCGCCACGGCGCAGCAGACGCCGATGAACGGCACAGCCTGCAACTGGGCCTGAGTCTGCTCAACAACCAGGGCTTCAGCCTGCGCCTGAGCCCTACTGCACGGTTGCTCAACCAACTGGAAACACCCTTGCCCGGCGTCGTGCTCGGCGCCAGCCTGGCGATCGGCCTGCTGCTGGTCGCCGCGCTGGCCCTGGCCCTGGAAAACAGCCGCCGAGCCCATGCCCTGCAGCTGGCCAACCGGCGTTTCAGGCAGGAGGCCGAGCGCCGCGAAGAGACCGAACAGCGCCTGCGCGAGAACCGTGAACGCCTGCAACTGGTACTCGACCTGACCGACTCCAGCCATGACGGCCTGTTCATCTTCGACAGTGAAAGCCGCGAGCTGCTGCACATGAATCACGCCACCTACGCCACGCTCGGCTACCGCCCGGAGCAGTTCGCCGAGCTGCTGCGCGACGATCCCGAGAAGCTCATGCCGGGCTTCCATCGCTGGCTCAAGCAGGCTCACCAGGCGCAGCGCGACAACCTCTCGCGGATCTTCCAGCGCGAGCTGATCCGCCGCGACGGCACTCGCCAGCCGGCGGAAATCAACACCCAACTGGTCGAGCTGGGCGGCCGCGAGTACCTGATCGCGGTGTCGCGCGACAACAGCGAACGGCTGCAGCTGGAAGCGCAGTTGCAGCGGCTTTCGCAGGTCGATGGCCTGACCGGGCTGTTCAACCGGCGCTACTTCGACCAGCAGCTGCAATCGGAATGGCGCCGGCTGCGCCGGCTCGGTGCGCCCATTGCACTGCTAATGCTGGATATCGACCACTTCAAGGCCTACAATGACGCCCTCGGCCACCAGGCCGGAGACGATGCGCTGCGCCGGGTCAGTGCAGCCCTGCGTGAAAGCCTGAACCGCGAAGGCGACACCGCCTGCCGTTACGGCGGCGAGGAGTTCGCCATCATCCTCGTCAACACCCATCAGGAGGGCGCCGAGCAGGTCGCCGCACGCATCCATGCGGCGGTTTCCAGCCTGGATATCAAGCACCCAAGCAGTCCGCTGGGGCGTTTGACCCTGAGTATCGGCATCACCGTAGTGGATCCGGTGATTAACGAACAGCCAGGCGAATTGCTCGCCCAGGCCGATCAGGCGCTGTACCGTGCCAAACATGAAGGGCGTAACCGCACCTGCCTGTGGCAGCCGCCCGTGCTTGACTTGCATCAAGCCACCTGAGGCCCATTCGGCAGACAATCGACAGGTCGTGAAAACTCCGCAACCGGGGTTCAACAGGGAAGCCGAAATGATCAACATCACATCTCGCCAGGCCGTTCTGCTCGCTGCCGCCGTCGCCCTACTGGCTGCCACAGCCTGGTGGCAGCTGCGCCCGAACGGCCTGGGCGAGGGCTTCGCCAGCGGCAACGGACGCATCGAAGCCACCGAAGTGGATGTGGCCACCAAGCTGGCCGGGCGCGTTGCCAACATCGAGGTCGACGAAGGGGACTTCGTCGAGCCAGGCCAGGTTCTCGCGCGCATGGACACTCAGGTGCTCGAGGCCCAACTGGCGCAGGCCCGCGCCCAATTGCGCCAGGCCGAGAATGGCCAGACCACCGCCGCCAGCCAGATCAGCCTGCGCCAAAGCGAGAAGCTGGCTGCCGAAGCCGTGGTGCGCCAGCGCCAGGCCGAGCTGGATGCCGCACGCAAACGTCACGCGCGCAGCGCCACCCTGGTCAAGCGCAACGCCCTGCCTCAGCAGACGCTGGATGACGATCTGGCCCGCCTGCAGAGTGCCGAGGCTGCGCTGGCCGCCGCGCGCGCTCAGGTTAGCTCGGCCGAGGCCGGTATCGCCGCCGCGCAATCGCAGGCCATCGAAGCGCAATCGGCGACCGAGGCCGCCCGTGCCAGCGTCGAGCGCCTGCAGGTGGACATCGATGACAGCTTGCTCAAGGCGCCGCGTGCCGGTCGCGTGCAGTATCGCGTCACACAACCCGGCGAAGTGCTGGGTGCCGGCGGCAAGCTGCTCAACCTGGTGGATCTCACCGACGTCTACATGACCTTCTTCCTGCCCGAGCGCCAGGCCGGTCGCGTCGCCCTCGGCAGCGAGGTACGCCTGGTGATCGACGCTGCGCCGCAATACGTGATCCCGGCCAAGGTCAGTTATGTCGCCAGCGTCGCCCAGTTCACGCCGAAGACCGTGGAAACCGCCAGCGAACGCGAGAAGCTGATGTTCCGGGTCAAGGCGCGCATCGACCCCGAATTGCTGAGCAAGCATCTACAGCAGGTCAAGACCGGCGTACCGGGTATGGCCTATCTGCGCCTCGACCCCGACGCCGAATGGCCCGCGCACCTGGCGATCAAGGTTCCGCAATGAGCACGCCGGTCGCACGCCTGGCCGGCGTCGGCCTGCGCTACGGCCAGACCCACGCCCTCGACGCCATTGATCTGCAATTGCCGGCGCGCTGCATGGTCGGCCTGATCGGCCCGGACGGCGTCGGCAAATCCAGCCTGCTGGCGCTGGTTGCCGGCGCGCGCAAGATTCAGGACGGCCAGGTCGAGGTGCTAGGTGGCGACATGGCCGATGCTCGCCACCGGCGCAACGTCTGCCCACATATCGCCTATATGCCGCAAGGCCTGGGCAAGAACCTCTATCCCACGCTGTCGGTGTTCGAGAACCTGGACTTCTTCGGCCGCCTGTTCGGCCAGGACGCTGCCGAGCGCGAGCGACGCATCGACGATCTGCTGCGCAGCACCGGCATGACTGCATTTCGCGAGCGCCCGGCGGGCAAGCTGTCCGGCGGCATGAAGCAGAAGCTGGGGCTGTGTTGCGCGCTGATCCATGACCCGGATCTGCTGATCCTCGACGAGCCGACCACCGGCGTCGACCCACTGTCGCGCAACCAGTTCTGGGAACTGATCGCGCGCATCCGCACGCAGCGCCCGCAGATGAGCGTGCTGGTGGCCACGGCCTACATGGAGGAAGCCGAGCGCTTCGACCATCTGGTGGCCATGGATGCCGGCCACGTGCTGGCCGAAGGCAGCCCGGCCGACCTGCGTGCACGCACCAGCAGCGCGAGCCTCGAGCAGGCCTTTATCGCCCTGCTGCCGGAGGAACGCCGACGCGACCATCAGCAGGTGGTGATTCCGCCCCTGCATGGCAGCAACGAGATCGCCATCGAGGCCAAGGGCCTGACCATGCGCTTCGGTGATTTCGTCGCCGTCGATTCGGTGTCGTTCCGCATCCGCCGTGGCGAGATCTTTGGTTTTCTCGGCTCCAACGGCTGCGGCAAGAGCACCACCATGAAGATGCTCACTGGCCTGCTGCCGGCCAGTGAGGGCGAGGCGCTGCTGTTCGGCCAGGCCGTCGACCCTCGCGACATGGCCACGCGCAAGCGGGTCGGCTACATGTCCCAGGCGTTCTCCCTGTATGGCGAACTGACCGTAAGGCAGAACCTGGTGCTGCATGCGCAACTGTTCCATGTCCCGACCGAGGAGATCGAACCACGCGTGGCGCAGATGGCCGCACGCTTCGACCTCGGCGAGGTCATGGACATGCTTCCCGAGCGCCTGCCGCTGGGCATCCGCCAGCGTCTGTCGCTGGCCGTGGCGGTGATCCACAAGCCGGAGATCCTGATCCTCGACGAGCCCACCTCGGGCGTCGACCCGGTCGCCCGCGACGGCTTCTGGCAGCTGATGCTCGACCTGTCGCGCCAGGACGGCGTGACCATCTTCATCTCCACCCACTTCATGAACGAGGCGCAGCGCTGCGATCGCATCTCGCTGATGCACGCCGGCAAGGTACTCGACAGCGACACGCCGCAAGGCCTGATGGAAAAACGCGGGCTGGATAGCCTCGAAGCCACCTTCATCGCCTACCTGCAGGAGGCGGTTGGCCAACAGCCCGCCAGCGAGGCGCCGCCGCTTGAACAGGCACCACCACCGCAGCGCCAGCTATTCAGTTTGCGCCGCCTGCTCAGCTACGCCCGGCGCGAAGCGCTGGAACTGCGCCGCGACCCGATCCGCGGCAGCATGGCGCTGCTCGGCACGGTGCTGCTGCTGTTCATCATCGGCTACGGCATCAGCCTGGACGTGGAAGACCTGACCTTCGCCGTGCTCGATCGCGACCAGACCACCACCAGCCAGGAATACCACCTCAACCTGTCCGGCTCGCGCTACTTCCTGGAGAAGCCGCCGCTGCGCGACTACGCCGAGCTGGAGCGGCGCCTGCGCAACGGCGACATCAGCCTGGCAGTGGAAATCCCGCCGCACTTCGGCCGCGACCTCAAGCGCGGCGCCGCCCCGCAGATCGGCATGTGGATCGACGGCGCCATGCCGACCCGCGCCGAGACCATCAAGGGCTACGTCAGCGGCCTGCACCAGCACTACCTGGCGGAGCTGGCGCGGCGCTCGCCGCAACCCCAGGCGACCAGCGCCGCCACCCTGGAAGTGCGCTACCGCTACAACCCGGACGTGGAGAGCCTCAAGGCCATGGTGCCGGCGGTGATTCCGCTGCTGCTGATGCTCATCCCGGCGATGCTCACGGCGCTGGGCGTAGTGCGCGAGAAGGAGCTGGGCTCGATCATCAACCTCTACGTCACGCCGGTCACCCGCCTGGAGTTCCTGCTCGGCAAGCAGCTGCCCTACATTGCATTGGGCCTGTTCAACTTCGTCCTTTTGGTACTGCTGGCGGTGACCGTGTTCGACGTACCGCTCAAGGGCAACGCGCTGACCCTGCTGGCAGGCGCCCTGCTCTACCTGGCCTGCGCCACCGGCCTCGGCCTGCTGATGTCGACCTTCACCAAGAGCCAGATCGCCGCGGTGTTCGGCACCGCCATCGCCACCCTGCTGCCGGCCATCCAGTTCTCCGGGCTGATCTACCCGGTGGCCTCGCTGGAAGGTTTCGGCGCGCTGGTTGGCCAGCTCTACCCCACCTCGCAGTTTCTGGTGATCAGCCGCGGGCTGTTCTCCAAGGCGCTCGAATTCCATGACCTGGTCGGCTACTTCCTCACCCTGGCGCTGACCATCCCCTTGCTGACGCTGCTCAGCGCCAGCCTGCTGCGCAAACAGGAGGTCTGATGGAACGCCTGGCCAATATCCTGCACCTCGGCATCAAGGAGCTGCGCAGCCTGCAGCATGACTTGGCGCTGGTGCTGCTGATCCTCTGGGCCTTCAGCATGGGCATCTACTCCGCCGCCACCAGCATGCCGGAGAGCCTGCACAACGCCGCCATCGCCGTGGTCGACGAAGACCAGTCGCAGCTCTCCGAGCGCCTCATCCAGGCCTTTCAGGAGCCCTATTTCCGTACGCCGGAGCGCATCGATCTGAGCGAGATGGATCGCGGCATGGATTCCGGGCGCTATACCTTCACCCTGAACATTCCGCCGAACTTCCAGCGCGACGTGCTCGCCGGCCGCAGCCCGGCGATCCAGCTCAACGTCGATGCCACCCAGGTGAGCATGGCCTTCACCGGTGCCGGCTATATCCAGAACATCGGCGCCAGCGAGGTGGCCGAGTTCGTCCGCCGCTACCGTGGCGAGCTGCAGCAGCCGGCTGAACTGGCGCTGCGCATACAGTTCAACCCCAACCTGACGCGCGCCTGGTTCGGCTCGGTGATGGAGGTGATCAACCAGATCACCATGCTGTCGATCATCCTCACTGGCGCGGCGCTGATCCGCGAGCGCGAGCACGGCACCGTGGAACACCTGCTGGTGATGCCGGTGACGCCGCTGGAAATCATGCTGGCCAAGGTCTGGTCGATGGGGCTGGTGGTGCTCACAGCTGCGGCGCTGTCGCTGCTGCTGGTGGTACAAGGCTGGCTGCAGGTGCCGATCGAGGGTTCCATCGCGCTGTTCCTGGCCGGCGCGGCGCTGCACCTGTTCGCCACCACCTCGATGGGCATCTTCTTCGGCACGGTGGCGCGCTCGATGCCGCAATTGGGCCTGCTGATCATCCTGGTGCTGTTGCCGCTGCAGATCCTTTCCGGCGGCACCACCCCGCGCGAAAGCATGCCGGAGCTGGTACAGCAGATTATGCTGGCGGCGCCGACCACCCATTTCGTCGCGCTGGCCCAGGCCATTCTCTATCGCGGCGCCGGGCTGGCTATCGTCTGGCCGTACATGCTGGCCATTGCCGGCATCGGCGCGCTGTTCTTCGTCGCGGCGCTCACCCGCTTTCGCAAGACCCTGGCACAGATGGCCTAAACAACATGTAGGAGCGGCTTCAGCCGCGAATCGCTTTTACCCTCACCGCTAACACAGCGTCCGAACGCCAAGAGAATTCGCCGCTACTGAATGATCAGATTGTTGAACAGCAAGTCTTCGACGATGGGCTTGCCCTCTTCGCCATTGATCGCGTCCTGCACCTTCTTCAACGCTTCCAGGCGCAGGTTCTCACGGCCATCGGGGGCATTGATGGTCTCGCTGGTCTGGGCCGAGAACAGCATCACCATCTGATGACGGATCAGCGGCTCATGCTGCTTGAGCTTCTCCTCGGCTTCGGTGCCGGTGACTCGCAGCGACACATCGGCCTTGAAGAACTTGAGGCGGTTGCCCTGATCCGCCAGATTGCCGATCAGCGCCGGAAACAGGTTGTGATAAATCGTCGTAGGCGCCTCTTCCTTCTTCTCCGAAGAGGCCAGGGCAGGCAGGCAGATCGACAGGCTCAGCAGCAGGGCGGTCAACAGTTTCACGTTCGGCACTCCATCGGGGATGTGCCTAGCATAGCCATCCCCACGCCAGCACCCAAGCCCGGCGCTTATGCCGACCTATCAGGCATGGGCATGCTCGTTGACCCACGGCAGGCGCTTTCTACACTGCATGGCACCCTGCAAGAGGAATGACCTTCATGAAAGCCCTGCTGTGCAAAGCCTTCGGCCCCGCCGAGACCCTGGTACTGGAAGACCTGCCAAGCCCCGAACCGAAAAAGAACGAGGTGCTGATCGAGGTGCAGGCCGCCGGGGTCAACTTCCCCGACACGCTGATCATCGAAGGCAAATACCAGTTCAAACCACCCTTCCCCTTCGCCCCGGGCGGTGAAGTAGCCGGCGTGGTCAAGGCCGTTGGCGAGAAGGTCAGCCACCTGCGCGCCGGTGACCGGGTGATGGCGCTGACCGGCTGGGGCGGCTTCGCCGAAGAAGTCGCCGTGCCGGCCTACAACGTGCTGCCGGTGCCCAAGAGCATGGACCTGACCACCGCGGCCGCCTTCGGCATGACCTACGGCACCTCGATGCACGCCCTCAAGCAACGCGCCAACCTGCAGCCCGGCGAAACCCTGTTGGTGCTCGGCGCCTCGGGCGGCGTCGGCCTGGCCGCGGTGGAAATCGGCAAGGCCATGGGTGCCAGGGTAATCGCCGCGGCAAGCAGCGCCGAGAAGCTGGAAGTGGCACGTAATGCCGGCGCCGACGAACTGATCAACTACAGCGAGCAGAGCCTGAAGGACGAGGTGAAGAAACTCACCAACGGCCAGGGCGTCGACGTGATCTACGACCCGGTGGGCGGAGCGCTGTTCGAGGAAGCCTTCCGCAGCATCGGCTGGAACGGCCGCTTCCTGGTGGTGGGTTTTGCCGCCGGCGGCGGCATCCCGGCTCTGCCGGCCAACCTGCCACTGCTCAAGGGTGCGTCGCTGGTCGGCGTGTTCTGGGGCTCGTTCGCCCAACGCCAGCCGCAGGACAACGCAGCCAACTTCCAGCAGCTCTTCGCCTGGCACGCCGAGGGCAAGCTCAAGCCGCTGGTGTCGCAGACCTTCCCGCTGGAACGCGGCGGCGAAGCGATCAATGCACTGGGCCAGCGCAGGGCGGTGGGCAAGCTGGTGGTGACCGTCCGCTGACAGCGCGCTCGGCACCGTGACAGAAGAAGCCGCCCAAGGGCGGCTTCTTCATTCAGCTCCGCGGCGCGTAGGCGAATACGTCGGCGCGCATCTGGTACGCATCCATCCCCGCTTCGACCAGTGCATCGAGCGTGGCGTAGACCATGGCGGGTGAGCCGCTGGCGTAGACGTGCAGCGACTTGAGGCTGGGGAAATCCTGGCGCACGGCCTCGTGCAAGAGGCCGCAACGGCCCTGCCAGCCACACTGGTCGCTGACCACCTGGTGCAGGTGCAGATTGTCCAGTTGCTGCCACTCGGCCCAGTGCGGCAGCTCGTAGAAGTCCTCGGGCCGACGCGCGCCCCAGTACAGGTGCACCGGGTGGGCGAAGCCGCTGGCGCGGCAGTGTTCGATCAGGCTGTGCATCTGGCCCATGCCGGTACCGGCGGCGATCAGCACCAGCGGGCCACCGGGCAGATCGGCCAGATGGGTATCGCCGTAGGGCATCTGCACGCGGGCCATGCCGCTGATGCGCAGATGCTCCAGCAGGGCAATGCTGCTGTCCTCACGGGCGAGGATATGCAGCTCCAGCTCACGTCCGGAATGCGGCGCCGAGGCCATGGAAAAGGCCGCCATCTCGCCGTCCGGTCGCTGCAGCAGCAGGTATTGCCCGGCGTGGTATCGCGGCGCCTTGCCGGCCGGGGTGCGCAGGCGCACGCGGAACACGTCGCCGCCCACTTCCCGACAATCGATCACCTGACAGCTCAGCTCGCGCACCGGCAATTCGCCCGGCGCCAGCACGCCGTCCCAGTGCAGCACGCAGTCTTCCAGCGGTTCGGCCAGGCAGGTGAACAACTCGCCATGATCCAGTTCGACATCGCCCTGGCGCACTCGCCCTTCCACCAGCAAGGCAGCACAGATATGGCAGTTGCCGTTGCGGCAGCTTTGCGGGCAGTCGTAGCCCAGACGGCGAGC